>NZ_JBIBAF010000009.1:0-371847 GCF_042899705.1 Streptomyces sp. NPDC013187
GCCAGGGGGAAGTTCCACGGGGTGATGAGCAGGCAGGGGCCGACGGGCTGGCGGGTGACCAGCAGTCGGTTGCGGCCGTCGGGGGCGGTCATCAGACCGCCGTCGATGCGGACGGCTTCCTCGGAGAACCAGCGGAAGAACTCCGCGCCGTAGGCGACCTCGGCACGGGCCTCGGCCAGCGGCTTGCCCATCTCCAGGGTCATCAGCAGCGCGAGGTCCTCGGTGCGCGCGATGATCAGGTCGTAGGCGCGGCGCAGGATTTCGCTGCGCTGGCGGGGTGGTGTGGCGGCCCAGGCGGCCTGCGCGGCCACCGCCGCGTCGACGGCGCGCTGCCCGTCGGCGGGTGAGGCGTCGGCGACCCGGCACAGTTCCTCGCCGGTGGCGGGGTTGTCGACGGGCAGGGTCCGGCCGGACTGCGCGTCCTGCCAGCCACCGCCGATGAACAACTGCTTGGGAACATCACGGACGACAGTCATCGTGGGTATCTCCTTGTATGAGTAGAGGAACTGCCGACCGGTCAGCGGATGCGGTCCAGCGTCTTGTAGTAGGCGCCCGCGAAGGGCAGGAACCAGGCGGTGCCGTTGTAGAGGGGGATGCGGGGCGGGGCGATGTCGCGGACCGGGCTGACCTCGGGGTGACCATCCATCACCTCGGCCATGACCTGCCCCATGTGGGTGGCCATCTGCACACCGTGGCCCGCGTAGCCCATGGAGTAGTAGACGCCGTCATCGGTCTGCCCGGCGTGCACGATGCGGTCCATGGCGAAGCCGACGGAACCGCCCCACACGTACTCGATCTTGGTGCGGGAGAGCTGGGGGAAAATCTCGCACATCTCCCGGAACAGAACCTGTCCGCTCTTCTTGTCCGAGGTGGGGTCGGACGGCGCGAAGCGGGCACGGCCGCCGAACAGCAGCCGGTTGTCCGGGGTGAGCCGGAAGTAGTGGCAGACCTGGTTGGAGTCCACGATGAGACGGGCCTTGGGGATGATGTCCCGGCCAAGGGCCTCGCCGAGCGGCTCGGTCACGATGATGAAACTGCCCAGGCACACCTGCTGGCGGCGCAGCCAGGGGAAGTTCTTGTCGGTGTAGGCGTCGGTGGCCATCATGACCTGCCCGGCACGGATGACACCGCGTTCGGTGCTGACCTCGAAACGTCCGGCGGCGGTGCGCCGGACGCCGATGGCCGCGTTGCGCTCGTGGATCTCCACACCGGTGCGCTCGCACGCCTCGGCCATGCCGCGCACGAAGCGGCCGACGTGCAGTGCGGCACTGAACGGGTCGAGCAGACCGCCGTGGTAGGCGTCCGAGCCGATCTCGGAACGCAGCTCGGACTTGCCGACCAGGGTGGTCTCGTGCCCGAAGTACTGGGCCAGGTCCCGCTGCTGGGCCTTCTTGCTCTCGAAGTGCGCGGGGCGGGATGCGACGCCCAGGCGTCCGACGCGACGGAACTGGCAGTCGATGGACTCCTCGTTCACGAGCCGCTCGACGGTGTCCACGGCCTCGCCGTAGGAGTTGTAGATCTCGCGGGCCCGTTCCAGTCCGTACCGGCGGATGGCCTGGCGAACACCGATGGTGAAGCCCAGGTTGGCCATGCCGCCGTTGCGGGCGGAGGCACCGGAGCCGATCTGGCCCTTCTCGACGAGGGTGACGCGGGCACCCTTGCGGGCGGAGTGCAGGGCGGTGGACAGACCCGTCAGGCCGGCGCCGACGACCACCAGGTCGGTGTCCTCGGTGACGGGCTTGCCGGATCGGTCGGGAAACGCCCCGGCGGTTTCTATCCAGTAGGGAATCGTCTTCATGTCGGGTCCTTAGCGGGGAGTTTCGAAGGGGGGCGGGGCCCGGCCGGGCACCACCAGGAGCCCGGCCGACGGCGCTGTCAGCGCTGTGACGGTCGGATCGACGTCGAACTGGTAGGCGTTGAGGACCGGGACCGGCAGGGTGCGGAAGTTATGTCAGTCCCAGCGCTTCTACAGGACCCTTTCGAGGAACGCCTGGGTTCGTTTCTCACGGGGGTTGCCGAGGACTTCGCGGGCGTCGCCGCGTTCGACCGCGACGCCGCCGTCCATGAACAGCACCTCGTCGGCGACCTCGCGGGCGAAGCCCATCTCGTGCGTGACGAGCAGCATGGTCATTCCGTTGCCGGCGAGGTCACGCATGACGGCGAGTACTTCGCCCACGCGTTCGGGGTCCAGTGCGCTGGTGGGTTCGTCGAACAGCATGATGGTGGGTTCCATCGCCAGCGCGCGGGCGATGGCCACGCGTTGCTGCTGGCCGCCGGAGAGCTGAGCGGGGTATTTGTGGCCGCATCCGTCGAGGCCGACCTTGGCCAGCAGTTCTCGCGCCTGCTCGCGGCTGGCCTCACGGTTCTTCTTCTTCACCAGCACCGGTCCGGACATGACGTTGTCCTCGGCGGTCATGTTGGGGAACAGGTTGAACTGCTGGAAGACCATGCCGATGCGGGTGCGCTGCTGGGCCAGCCGCTTGGGGCGCACGGCGTGGTAGGCGTCGTCCTTCTCGACGTAGCCGAAGTCCTCCCCGTTGACCTTGAGGACACCGCGGTCGACGGTCTCCAGGCCGTTGATACAGCGCAGCAGTGTCGATTTGCCGGATCCGCTCGGGCCGATGATGCAGGAGATCTCTCCGGCCGCGACGGTCAGGTCGATGTCACGCAGGACCTGGTGACGTCCGTAGCTCTTGCACAGTTTGCGTGCGACGATCGTTCCGTCGGCGTTCACAGCAGGGACTCCCTCGTGGCGGGTACGGGCTGGCCCGCCTCCGGCTCGGCCGACGTGGCGGCCGGGGTCAGCCGCACCCGGGTCGAGCGGGAGAAACGGCGCTCGATCATGGACTGCGGCACGCTCAGCACCAGCGTCATGATCAGGTACCAGAGGCTGGCCACGATCAGCAGCGGAATCGTCTGGTAGTTGCGGGCGTAGATCGACTGTGCGCTGTTCAGCAGGTCGGCGACGCCGAGCACGCTCACCAGCGAGGTCTCCTTGAGCATGCCGATCACCTGGTTGCCGGTGGCCGGAACGACCGACGGCATGGTCTGCGGGATGATCACGCGCCGGAGCTTGGTGAACCCCGACATGCCCAGGGACTCCGCGGCCTCGTGCTGTCCGCGAGGAACCGAGGCGAACCCGCCGCGGATGATCTCGGACATGTACGCGGCCTGGTTCAGCGTCAGCCCCACGACGGCCGCGGTCATCGGTGTCATGATCGCGTTCACGTTGACCGGCGTGGAGATATCGGTGAACGGGATACCGATCGAGATGTGCGGGTACAGCGCCGCGATGTTGAACCAGAAGATCAGCTGCACGAGCACCGGGGTGCCGCGGAAGAAGGCGATGTAGAGCTGGGCCAGCCCGGAGACGGGCCGCTGATGCGACATGCGCATCACCGCCAGGACCAGCCCGAGCAGGGTGCTCAGCGCCATGCTGACCGCGGTGAGAACGAGCGTGATCAGCAGACCGTTGAGAATCGATTGCGTGGTGAAGTAGCTGAACACCACCGGCCAGCGATAGTTCTCGTTCGTCACCGCCGTCCACACCAGACCGGCGACGATCGCGATCGCGACGGCCCAGGTGACATAGTCACGCGGTCGTTTCGGCGTGATCCGCTTCTTTTCTTCGGCCAGCAGTTGTGACACCGGTCGGCTCCTGGTCTTCGTACCGATCAGATCCGTGGACATGTCAGTCCTGCGGGACGGCCATGGCCGCGGTCTTGATCCCGAGGTCCTTGAGACCCCAGCGGCCCAGCGCCTGGGTGTACTTGGGGTCGTCGATGATCGACTGGATGGCGGCCTTCACCGCGGGGGTCAGCGCAGAGTCCTTCTTCAGCGCGACGGCCACGGGCTTGGTGGCCACCAGGGGCTTGAGGACATCGAACGTCTTGGGCTGCTGCCGGGCCGCCCACTCGAGCGCGATGAAGTCGTACATCACCGCGTCGATCCGCTTGGAGACCAGCTGGGTCAGAGCGTCGTTCACGCTGGGCAGGGTCACCGCCTTGATGGCCGGCTTGCCCTTGCTCGTACAGTCCTGCTTGGACAGCTGGGGCAGCCACTGCAGCTCCGCGGTGCTGCCGGAGGTGACGGCGACGCGGTGCCCGCACAGGGAGTGGGTGCCCAGCTTCTGCGGGTTGCCGTAAGGGACGGACACCCCGGTCCCGGCCTTGAAGTAGTCGACCATGTCGAGCACCTTCAGCCGGTCGCTGGTTGCACCCATGGTGGAGGCGGTGAAGTCGTACCGATCGGCCTGCAGACCGGTGATGATGGTGTCGAACTTGACGTTGTTGATCTGCAGCTTCAGGCCGAGCTTGGCGGCGATCAGCCGGGACATGTCCGGGTTGAACCCGATCGGGGTCTTGTTGTCCGACGCCATGAACGTGGTGGGCGGATAGGCCAGGTCCATGGCCACCGAGAGCGTGCCCTTGTCCTTCACCGCCGCGGGCAGCAGCTTCACCGCCTTGGCATCCGGCTTCACGCCCACCGAGATGTCGTCGGTGTGCTCGGCCGACGCACCGGCACCCCCGCCCTGCGTCGTGCCCTTCGCCCCCACGTTCTGCCCGGTGCCGCTCGCCCCGCACGCGGCGAGCGCGAGGGCCAGGGCGGTCGTGACGATCGGGATGCTCAGGTGCCTGTTGACCTGCATCGCGGCGGCCACGGCGCCTGCGGTGCGGAGTACGGTTCTGCGGCCTGTCCGGTTGCTTTCCATGGCGGTGCCTCCTGAAGAACGCTGGGGATACGGGGAATCCGTGATGCGGGGTATACGGGGAATCCGTGATGCGGGGACGACGTGGGGATCTCACGGGGGGGGTGGGACGTCGTCAGCGGACGGCCGGAAACGCGCGGGGCTCATGGGCGGTCACGCGAGACCGGGCGCCTGTCGGAAAGAAGGTGCTGAGTGAGCGGGTATGCGTCGCGCGTCAGATGCCCAGCATCTGGTTGAGCTCGTCCAGGGACTTGACGGTCACGTAGTCGTAGCCGTGGGTGACGGGGTCGTAGCCGCGGTCCAGGAGGATGAGGTTGCGGAAGCCCATGTCGTGCATCGGCATCAGGTCGTAGCGGGTGTGCGAGGAGACGTGCACGAAGTCCTCGGGGGACGCGTCGAGCTGGTCGAGCATGTACTCGAAGGCCGCGTAGCGGGGCTTGTAGAAGCCGGCCTGCTCCGCGGTGAAGACCGCGTGGAAGTCCGCGCCGAGGCGGGGCACGCTCTCCTCCAGGAAGGAGTCGTCCGCGTTGGACAGGATGACCAGCTTGTAGTTCTCACCCATCTTCTTCAGCGGCTCCGGAATGTCCGCGTGCGGGCCCCAGCTGCGCACGCCGTCCGCGAAGCGCTTGCCCGCCTCGGGGGCGGCCTTGATGCCCCACTTGCGGCAGACCCGCTCGAAGGAGTCCTGGAGCACCTGCTCGTAGGAGTAGTACGCGCCGCGGACCTGGTCGTAGCGGTAGCCGCGGAACTCCCGGACGAACTGGTCCCACTGCTCGGCCGGGATCTGGTCGCCGACGAGTTCACGTGTGATGGGGGTGATCGGGTATTCGATCAGCGTGCCGTAACAGTCGAAGGAGACGTACTTCGGGCGGAACTGGAACGAGGGAACGGGCATGGAAGTGCTCCACTTTCTTGGTTCGGGGAACTGGTTACGGGCCACAGCGCTTCAGGCGGCGCCGACTCCTGCCGGTGCGAGGAAGCCGACGGGGTGCTCTGTGGTGCCGTCGAGCGCCAGGTCCGCGGCGATCTCGCCCATGGCGGGCGAGAGTTTGAAGCCGCTGCCGGAGAAGCCGGCCAGGACGACGATGTCGTCCTCGCCGGGGAGATGACCGACGAGCGGGTTCCCGGACTTGGTGTAGCCCTCCATGTAGACCGAGAGCCGGATGGGGTCGGGGTTCAAATCGGGCATCAGCTCGCCGATGAGCTCGCGGAAGGTGGCGAGTTCCTCGGGGCGGACCGTGCGGTCGAGCCGTTCGGGGTCGGGGACGGGCAGATAGCGGGCGAAGGAGAGGCCCAGCTTGACGGAGATGCCGTCGGGCGACGGGAGTCCGTAGCAGTCATGGGGTGCGCTGCGGACGAAGGCGGGTGCGCCGCCCGCGAACCAGTCGTGGCGGGTGGGGATGTGCCAGGAGCTGACGAGCCGGCGGATGTCGACGGCCCTCGGCAGGTCCGGGAGCAGGGTGTTGACCCAGGGGCCCACGGTCACCACCGCGGTGTCCACGTGGTCCGTGCCCTGGTCGGTGACGATGTGCACCCCGCCGCCCGCCGCGGGGGCGATCTCGTGCACCGTGGTGTAGCGGTGCAGCCGGGCACCCAGCTGCTCGGCGCGGGCGGCGGCGGCCTGGATGGACGCCTCGGGCCTGATGATGCAGCCCGTCCGGTCGAGCACGGCGGTGTGCCCGTCCGGGAGGCGGTGCTGCGGGTAGCGACGGGCGAGTTCCTCCCGGTCCAGCACCTCGTGGTCCAGCTTGTGGGCGGTGCTGGCGGAGAGGAGGAGGCGCATGGGCGCGGACGCGGTCTCGCCCATCACCAGGCATCCGCTGCGACGGCGCAGCGAGAAGCCGGTTTCGCGCTGGAGCCGGTCCCACATCCGGTCGGCGAGCCCCAGCAGCGGGATGTATCCGGGGTCACCGAGGTGCACGGCGCGGAAGATGCGGCTCTCGCCCCCCGCCGCGCCGCGGTCGTGCCCCGGCGCGTACCGGTCGTAGCCGATGACCTCGGCTCCGCGGGCGGCCAGCCGCCACATGGCCTGGCTGCCCATGCTGCCGGCGCCGATGACGGCGACGCGCTTCGGGGTGCGGCGCATGAGGTCGCTCCTTTCGCCGGAGGTGGCATGGGTGACGGTGAGGTCCCCAGCACCGGGCGGACACCGTGCGGACTCTTGCGGTCCGTGTCCTGCTGGGGATGGCGTTCACTTTCGACCCGGGTGAACACGCAGGTCAACCCACACTGTGTTCCACCTGACGGCCTTCTCGAGACGGTCTGTCACGGCAGACGTCCACGCTTCGGAAAGTGCCACTCCGCCTCTTGTCACCGCGGTGGGCCGGTGCGAAGGTGACCCCCGACCCCTCAGGAAGAAAGCACCCTCTATGCCGCCCAGACCCCCCGTAAGCGGGCACTTCCTCACCATCGCGGAGGTTTTGCGCCTGCCGGTGCTCACCGAAGGGATGCCGCGCGTTCTGGCCGGTGAGTCACAGCTGAACCGTGCGGTGCGCTGGGTGCACGTCACCGAGCTGCTCAATCCGGCGGACTTCCTGGAGGGCGGTGAGCTGGTGCTGACGACCGGCATGCCGTATCCGGAGGACGCATCCAAGCTGCGGGGCTACGTCGACCAGCTGGCCGACGTCGGTGCGGCGGGCCTGATCGTGGAACTCGGTCACCGCTACCGAAGGGTGCCCGACGAGCTGGTGGCCGCCTGCCGGGCCCGTGAGGTGCCGCTGGTCGAGCTGGCCCGCGGGGTCCGCTTCATCGACGTCACGCAGACGGTGCACGCCCTGATCCTGGACGCCCAGGGGGCACTGCTCCGCCGCGGGCGGGAGATTCAGGACATTTTCACCGCCCTGACGCTGCGGGGGGCGGGTCCCGAGGAGCTGGTGCACACCACCGCGGAGCTCGCCGGAGCCCCGGTGGTGCTGGAGGATCTCACCCACCGGGTCCTGATGTGCGAACTGCTCGGCCGGCCGTACGAGCCGGTCGTGTCGGCCTGGGCCCGGCGCTCGCGGGCCGCGCCGACCCTGGAGAAGCTCGCGCCGAGCGGTCCGGAGGGGTGGCTGATCGCCCCGGTCCAGGACCATCGCGGGCCGTGGGGACGGCTGGTCCTGCTGGAGGACCGGCTGAACACGGAGCCCGACCCGGAGCACCTGCTCATCCTGGAGCATGCGGCGGTCGCGCTGACCATGGCCCGTCTGGCCGGACCGGCCTGGTGGGAGCGCCGCGCCCACCGCTCCGTTCTGCGGGACCTGTACGAACGACGCTTCCGCTCCCCCGCCGACGCCCGGGCCCGGGCCGAGGCGCTGGGGCTGCCGGCGTTCGGGCACCGCCTCTTCGCCATGGTCATCCGTCACACCTGTCGCAGTGGCGAGGGCGAACAGCTCGACGAACGCATCGCGAAGGCCCTGACGCAGACCGGCGTCCGCGCACTGGTCGGCGAGACGGCCCCGGGCCGGATCGGCGTGCTCCTCGCGCTGGCGCAGGCCAGCGCCTGGCAGCCGGTCGCCGAGCGGATCGGCCGTCTCGCCCGCGAGGAACTCGGCCCGCAGGCCGTCGTCGCCGTCGGCCCGGGGGTGACTGACCTCTCCGGTATCGCCCGGTCATGGCAGGAGGCCGAGCAGACGGCCGAGGCCATCACGCCGGCCTCGCCCGAGCGGTGGTTCTACGTCCCCGCCGATGTCGACCTGCCGGAGCTCCTGGGCGTCCTGCGCGCGGACACCCGCCTCCAGCGGTACGCGGAACGGCAGCTGACCCGCCTCATCGAGCACGACGACCGCAACGGCGGCGACCTGCTGCCGGCGTTGCGTGCCTATCTGACGGCCGCCGGGAACAAGTCGGTCGCCGCGAAGCTGGCCGGCATGTCCCGGCAGGCCTACTACCAGCGCCTCCACACCATCGAACGGCTCCTGGGCTGCGACCTGGAATCAGGCCTGCAGCGCACGTCTCTCCACGTCGCGGTGCTGGTCCTGGACGCGGGCGCAAGCGTCGTACCGGGCAGCTGACGGGCACGTCGGCCGACGCGCGGGCGTAGTAGCCGGTGGGTGATTCCGTGGGTTCTGCCGGGGACGGTCCGTCGTTTCCCGTGGCAGGTACTCGGTCTCGCCCGCCCGGGCTCGTCACGCGCCGCGACCGTCCGCGAGGACCAGTCGTCGCGTCTCCCCCGGTGCCACTGCGACCGACCGGTCGGGCAGCTCGACGTCGATCGGCGGGAGGCCGGACTGCGGAACCGCGATCTTCAACCGCCCGCTCGTCAGCCGCAGTCGTATGCCCCAGTGGCCCTGGTAGCGGATGGAGAAGCCGTACGAGGACAGCTCCGGCAGCGGCACGGGGTCCAGCCACAGTGACCCCGCACGGGTCTCCAGACCGGGCAGTCCCCGCTGGACCAGGTCGAGGGTGCCGGCCATCGCGCCCAGGTGGATGCCCTCCCCCGTCGTGCCGCCCTGCAGGTCGGCGATGTCGCCGCGCAGGGCCTCCTGGCAGTACCGCCATGCCTCGGCGCGTCGGCACCGCGCCAGGACCCAGCCGTGGACCAGCCCGCTGAGGGTCGAGCCGTGGCTGGTGCGGGCCAGGTAGTGGTCGATGGTGCGCCGCCAGGTCTCCTCGTCCAGCCGGTGGCCCAGCCGACCGAAGAGGCGCTGGAGTTCGAACGGCGAGAAGAGGTAGCCGAGCATCAGTACGTCGGCCTGCTTGGACGCCTTGTAGCGGTTGACGCTGTCGCCCTCGGCCTCCAGGATCCGGTCCAGGCGCCGGATGTCGCCGTAGCGCGCGCGGTAGTCGTCCCAGTCGAGTTCGGCGAGGTCGCCGTACCCCTCGAACTGGCTGATGACGCCGTCGTGGAACGGCACGTGGAGCGTACGCGAGACCTCCTGCCAGCGGTCGGGCTCACCGTCGTCCAGGGCGATGCGTTCGACGAGTTCGCGGCAGCGCGGTTCGGGCAGGGTGCGCAGCACCTCCAGGGCGCGGGCGAGGACCCAGGCCGCCGTGACGTTGGTGTACGCGTTGTCGTCCAGGCCCGGCCGCTCGGCACCGGGGTAGGCGTCGTGGTACTCGTCGGGTCCGACGATGCCCCTGATGCGGTGCCTCCCCAGGTTCGTGTCCCAGGTGGCCGAGTCGGCCCAGAATCGCGCGATCTGCACCAGCGTCTCGGCGCCGTCGGTGTGCAGGAACTCCACGTCACCACTGGCCTCGCAGTACTGCCACACGTTGTACGCGATCGCCGAACCGACGTGGTGCTGGAGGTGGGTGTGGTCGGGCAGCCAGCGGCCCGAGCGGGGATTGAGGTGCAGCCACTGGGTCTCCTCCCGTCCGTCGCTGCCGCTCTGCCAGGGGTACAGCGCGCCCCGGCGGCCGACGGCCCGTGCCGCGGCGCGAGCCCGGTCCAGGCGCCGGTGACGGTACTGGAGCAGGGCGCGGGACACCTCGGGGAAGTGCAGGTTCAGATACGGCAGGACGAACAGCTCGTCCCAGAAGACATGGCCGCGGTAGGCCTCGCCGTGGAGCCCGCGGGCCGGTACACCCACGTCCAGCTCCGCGGTGTGCGGTGAGAGGGTCTGGAGGACGTGGAAGAGGTGCAGGCGCAGGATGGCCCCCGCTTCCCCGGGGACGTCGATCTCGGCCCGGCGCCACAGCTGGTCCCAGGCCGTGCGGTGTGATGCCAGCAGGCCGTCGAAGTCCGGGGCCGCGCCCACCCGGTCCGCGGCGGCCTGCAACGGGTCGCTGATCGCCGGATCGCGTGAGGTGTGCAGGGCGATGGTCTTGTCGACGGTGACGGTACGGCCGGGGGCGAGGGACAGCGTGGCCCGCTGGACGGCGCGTGAGGGTTCGTGCCCGTCCGTGATCGGCCCCCGGGCCGTCAGCCGGGCGGCCATGCCGATCCGGATGTCCGAGGTGCGGGTGCGGCAGCGCAGCCAGACCGTGCCTGGTACGGCGGTGCCGGTGTGCACGTGGGTCAGGTGACGGCCGTCCAGGTCGCGGTAGCGCGGCACCCCGGCGTTGACGACCGCCCCGTCGAGCGCGGCCTCGATCTCCAGTTCGCCGGTGAAGTTCTCGGCGGTGAATTCGGTGCGCAGCGCCGCGAGGTGCGGATCGCCCATGTGCACCAGCCGCCGCTGCCGCAGGGACAGCACCCGCCCGTCTCCGAGGGCGTACCGGGTGCTGCGCTCCAGCAGTCCGTAATTCAGGAGGAGGGTCTGGCGGTGGTCGAGGACGGTCGCCGAGTCGGGGGTGAGCCACTGCCCGCCCGCCGGACGGGCGCGCAGCGGAAGCCAGTCGGGGAGGTTGACCAGGTCCTCGTTCTCGACGCGGCGTCCCGCGACCTCGGAGGTGAGGCGGTTGTAGCAGCCCGCCGCGTAGGTGCCGGGGTAGTGCACGTCGTCCGCCGTGCACTCGGGCAGCGCCCCGCGGGTGGCGAAGTAGCCGTTGCCCAGCGTGCACAGCGACTCCCGCACACGTTCCTCCGCGGGACGGTACCCCTCGTAGGCCCAGGACCGGTTCGTCACGGGAGCGGCTCCCGCCGAACCTGTCGCGGCACCGCGGCCACCATCGTCATCGTTCCCACCGCCTCGTCACGGCATGGTGCGGACCCACTCTCACCGTCGCATCCGGCGCAGCCGGACGCGAGGGGCGATCGGTCCGGCGCCGGGGCCGTTCGGCCCGAGGTACGCCGCCGGGGGCCGCGCACAGGCTGACTGAGCAGCCTGCGGGCGGCTGCGGTCGAGTCCCTGGGACACGGAGCGGCCGGGGCGTGTATGTGCTCAGACCACGGTGATGCGGCGCCCGCTGACGGTGACGGGCTCGATGCGCAGCCACAGGTCGCGCCGGCCTCCCGCCCAGGGGGTGCTGTACGCCTGCTCTTCGAGACGGGCGACCTCGTCCGGATCCGTCACGGTCGCCGCGGGCCCCCGCACCAGCACGCTCCAGCCCTCGCTGAACGCCTCGTCGATGCGGTCGGCCTCGAAGGCGACCCGGTGACCGTCCGCCTGTGCCGGAGTCGTTCCGGGCGCGGTGCGGAAGACGATGCCGCCGTCGACGACGCTGTAGTTGACCGGTACGACGACCGGCCCGGAGTCCGCGGGCAGGGCGAGGCGTCCCACTCCGTGGGTGGAGAGCAGGGAGCGGCACTCCGCTTCGGTCAGCTCCGTGAAGCGGGGTGTGCGGGCGGCTCGGCCGAGGCCGGGAGGCAGCTCGGAGTCGCCGCCGGTCAGATGCCACACCGTGGTCTTGAGCGCTCCTGCCAGCCGGAGGAGGGTACCGGCGCCCGGGTCGGTCGGCGGTCGCTCCTCCAGGTACTGCAGGTAGGCCTGCGACATGCCCGCCCGTGCGGCCGTCTCCTGCCGGCTCAGGCCGAGTTCGGTACGCCGCTGGGCGATCCGCCGCCCGAGGTCGCCCACCGGGCGTCCTTCGACGGCATGCGACGAGGCCCGTTCGGTCATGACGCTTCACCTCTCTCCTTCGTCAGGTCTCCTTCGTCAGGTCCTTCGTCAGGTCTCCTTCGTCAGGTCCTTCGTCAGGTCTCCTTCGTCAGGTCCTTCGTCAGGCCGCCCGGTAGGGGACGACCTCCTCGTGCGGCTCCTCGCCCAGGACGACCTTGAGCGCCCCGGTGTCGGCGGCACGGGCGAAGACGTCGTACGCCTCCTCCATGTGGGTCAGCGGGAAGGTGTGCGTGACCAGTTGCCCGGTGGGCAGGCGGCCGGCTGCAGCCATCCGGAGCAGGGTGGGCGTGGAGTACGTGTCCACCAGCCCGGTGGTGATCGTGACGTTCTTGATCCACAGGTCCTCCAGATGGAGGGTCGCCGGTTTGCCGTGCACGCCGACGTTGGCGACGTGACCGCCGGGCCGCACCATCCGCGTGCAGAGTTCGAAGGCCTCGGGGGCGCCGACGGCCTCGACGACCACATCCGCGCCCAGTCCCCCGGTGAGGTCCGCGACCAGCTGTTCGGGGGCCTCCCGGGCGTCCGCCACGGCGTCCGCGCCCAGGTGCTTCGCCGCTTCCAGCCGCGCTGCGGCGAGGTCCACCGCGACGATGCGCTCCGGAGCGAACAGCCGGGCCGTCACGACGGCCGCGAGTCCGATCGGGCCGGCGCCGACGACGGCGACGGTGTCCCCGGGCCGTACGCGTCCGTTGAGCACGCCGACCTCGTAGGAGGTGGGGAAGATGTCGGCCAGCAGCACGGCGTCCTTGCCGTCCAAGGTGCTGGACAGCGGGTGCACGGAGAGGTCCGCGTACGGCACACGGACGTACTCGGCCTGGGTGCCGTCGACCAGCCGGCCCAGGATCCAGCCACCGCCGCCCCGGCACTGGCCGTACGTGCCCTCACGGCAGGGCCGGCAGCGGCCGCAGGCTGTGATGCAGGAGACCAGCACCCGGTCGCCCGGCCGCACCGTGCGGACGTCGGCGCCGACGTCGACGATCTCGCCGACCGCCTCGTGACCGAGCACGGTGCCCGGACGGACCTCGGGCACGTCGCCCTTGAGGATGTGCAGGTCCGTTCCGCAGATGGTGACGGCGTCGACGCGCACGATGGCGTCGGTCGCCTCCTGGACACCCGGGTCCGGGACGTCCTCCCAGACGGACTGTCCGGGGCCGTGGAAGACGTAGCCCTTCATGGCGGTACCCCCTGACTGGCGCGGGTGATGTGTCCGGTTTGCTCCGCAGTTCCAGCTTGGCGCGGATCGCTGGGACGCGCTCGGGCCGGTCGCGCCCCGACCACCGGCCGCCCTGCCCCACGGGGACGCCCGCCCATCCGGCGACCGGCGGGTCCACCCCTGCCGAGTGGCTGCACCTCACCGCTGCAGCAGTCGCAGGGAGCTCAGGCCTGCTGGATCGGAGATTTCGTACTGGCGGTGTGAATCCCGACGGCCGCACCTTGGCCACCGCCGGCTACGACGGCACCGTGCGGCTGTGGAGCATTGGCGAGCGTCGCGCCACCGCCGACCTCACGGGACACACCGACGCCGTCCCGGGCGTTGCCTTCGGCCCTGACGGACGCACCCTCGCAACCATCGCCGGCGGAGCCACGCCAGAGCAACGGCTGTGGAGCCTCGACACCGACCACGTCGCCCGACTCATCTGCCAGGACAGCAACACCCACCACTGGCTCCAACTGGTGGCCGACTCGTCCGCGGCGAAGGCAGCCTGCGCCTGAGAACGGCCGACCCAGGGCTTCACCGGCCTGGCCCGCTGTGACGGCCAGAGCCAGGGGCCCGGGCTCCGGCGGCGTGCTGGTGGGCCCTCAGCGCCGCACCCTCGGCATCCCCAACCCGATCCACGAGATGATCTCGCGCTGAATCTCGTTATTGCCGCCGCCGAAGGTGAAGATGACCGCCGAGCGGTACCCGCGTTCGAGTTCGCCGTGCAGGACCGCGCCGGCCGAGCCCTCCTTCAGGGCACCGGGGGCCGCGACGATCTCCATGAGCCAGGCGTAGGCGTCGCGTCGCGCCTCCGAGCCGTAGACCTTGACGGCGGAGGCGTCCTGCGGAGTGAGGGTGCCGTCCTGGACCGCGCTCACCATCTGCCAGTTGAGCAGTTTGAGCGCCTCCAGCCGGGCGTGCGTGCGGGCCATGAGGCGGCGTACCCAGGGCAGGTCGGCGACGCGCCGGCCGTCGGCGAGCTTGGTCTCCGTCGCCCAGCGCCGCACGTCGTGCAGGGCGCGGACTGCCATGGTGCCGTGGGCGGCCAGGGTGACGCGTTCGTGGTTGAGCTGGTTGGTGATCAGCCGCCAGCCCTGGTTCTCGGCGCCGACCCGGCGCGAGACGGGGACGCGGACGTTCTCGTAGTAGCTGGCGGTGGTGTCGTGCGAGGCGAGGGTGTTGATCAGGGTGCAGGAGTAGCCGGGGTCGGAGGTCGGCACCAGGAGCATGGTGATGCCCTTGTGCGGCGGCGCGTCCGGGTCGGTGCGCACGGCCAGCCACACCCAGTCGGCCGTGTCACCGTTGGTCGTCCAGATCTTCTGGCCGTTGACCACGTACTCTCCCCCACTCTCGACTTCGCTCGAGCGGGAGGTGCCCCCGTCGTCCCGTACCGCCCTGGTGCGCAGGGACGCGAGGTCGGTGCCGGCGCCGGGCTCGCTGTAACCGATGGCGAAGTCGATCTCGCCGGAGAGGATCTTCGGCAGGAAGTACGCCTTCTGTTCGTCGGTGCCGTACCGCATGATCGTCGGGCCGACGGTGTTCAGCGCCATGAGCGGCAGCGGGACACCGGCCTGGGCGGCCTCGTCGAAGAAGATGAACTGCTCCATGGCCGTCAGGCCACGCCCGCCGTACTCCTTCGGCCAGCCCACGCCGAGCCAGCCGTCCGCGCCGAGCCGCCGGATGGTGTCGCGGTAGAACCGCTTCCGGGTGGCCGGGTCGCCGTGCCGGGCGTACGCCTGGTCCGGGACCAGTTCGGCGAAGTAGGACCGCAGTTCGGTGCGCAGCCGCTGCTGCTCGGGCGTGTAGTCGAGGTGCACGGCGCCTCCAGGCTCCCAAGGCCGGTCCTGTCGGCGCACACCGTAGAACGTGTTTCAGAAATTGGGAATGGCGTCGGTCAGTTCAGCGTGGCGAGAAAGTCCGTACACGCCCGTGCGCAGGCGCGGCAGGCCGCCGCCGAGTCCTCCGCTCCCGGTTGCCGGTCGAAGACGTGGGCGGCCTCCAGGCACACGGTCCGGCACCACTCCACCTGGACCCGGATGCCGCTCTCGTCCACCTGGTTCTGTTCGGACAGCACACGGCAGGTCGCGTCGCAGACCTCCGCGGCCATGATGCCCTTGCGTCGGACGAGTTCCTGGTTCTCGGTGCCGTCGGGATCCACGAGGCTCGCGCGCAGCGCACACGCTCGCGCGCACTCGGTACACGCCTGCGCACAGGCGAAACGGTCCTCCAGGAACCGGAACAGCTCCTGCTGGGATGTCGTCGAAGTCACACAGCGCGGGTAGCCCCGGTCCAGGCCGGTCAAACCGGTGTTTCCCGCGGAGTACCCCTCACGGACGGGCCGGGCTCCGGCCGGAGGGGGCCGGGTTCATGATGAGGACCAGGGGTACCCGCGGGCCATGACTGACGCATGGATGGAGATGGCCGCGGGCGGCGACGCCCCCGGCTTCGGGTTCGTCGTAACGGGTCTGGTGGTTCTGGCTCTGCTGCTGGGCGCCTTCATCCTGGGCCTGCGGCACAAGCGCCGGCGCCCGCCGCGGCCCGACGAGCAGCCCAGGCTGCCCGACGGCGGACCGGTCCGCGAGACGCTGGAGCGCCGCGAGCCGGACGAGATGCCGAGAAGTGAGGAGCGTCTGACGCCGCACGAGCTGAAGACGCACGGCAATCAGAGCGACCGGACCAGCGCCTCGCAGGAACGCCCGCGCTGGAACGAGGGCAGCAGCGGTGGCTTCGGCAGCGGCGGCCCGGGAGGCCGCTGAGTCCACCGCCCGGCTCGTCCAGCACGTCGTACACAGGGAAGTGAGAACCATGGCCGATTCCGCCCGCAGCGCCCTGCCACTGCCCGACTACGACCATCTGCCGATCGGCGGCCTGGAGAGCCGTGTGCGGTCGCTGTCCGCGGACGAGGTCGAGCAGCTTCTGGCCTACGAACGATCGCACGCCGACCGGCTGCCGGTGACCCGGTTGCTGGACTCCCGGCTGGACCAGTTGCACGGGGGCGCCGAACCGACGTCCGGCGACCCGAACGCCCTGCGCCCCGAGACGGGGCAGAGTGCCCAGGGAGGCTCGCCCGTGTCGCCCGCGACATCGCCGCAGCCGCACAGCCCGCCGCCGCACGGCACACCGGACCAGCCGGCCCAGCCGAAGGGCGACCGGACGTAGGAAGACACCCAGCCAGGAAGGGCCCGTGCCTGCGCACGGGCCCTTTTCCATGCCCTGCTCCAGGCGAAGTGAGGTGGATCACAGGTGTGGAGTGCAGCGTGGGGCGGGGGCCGGCGTCTTTTGAGAGGTGTAGGGGGCCACTGAGACGCAGGACGGTGAGGATGGAGCAGGTTCGGGCGGACGGCTTCGACGAGTTCGCGGCCGCCCGTTGGTCGGCGCTGCTCCATGTCGCGCGTCTGCTCACGGGGGGCGACCGGCAGCGGGCCGAGGATCTGGTGCAGGAGGCCTTGGTCAAGCTGTGGTTCGCCTGGCCGAAGGTGGCCGAGCAGGCTCCCGAGGCGTACGTCCGGACGGTGCTGGTGCGGCTGGCGGCCCGCTCGGCGCGGCGGCGCTGGTGGGGTGAGCGACCGGTGGAGCACCTGCCCGACCGGGCCGACCCGGGCGACGTGTCGTCCGCCGTCGCGGAACGTTCGCGGCTGGAGGCGGCACTGGCCCAGCTGTCGCCGAAGCAGCGGGCCGCGGTCGTGCTGCGCTACTACGAGGACCTGCCCGAGGCCCAGGTCGCGCAGGCCCTGGGCTGCCCGGTGGGCACCGCCCGGTCCCATGCGTCACGCGGAGTCGCGCGGCTCCGCCAGATCCTGTCCGACACCGTCAGGCCCGTGGGGTGAAAGGAGTACCGATGGACGACTTCGAGCGGGACCTGTCGCGGCTGATGCACGACACCCGGCAGCACACCCCCTACGAGCCCGCGCACCGGCAGCGGCTGCACGCGGGCATCCGGGCCCGCCGCAGGTCGCGGCTGCTGTGGAAGGCGGGCGGCTCCGCTGTGGCGGTGGCCGGACTCAGCGTCGGACTGGCCCTGCTGCCCAGTATGTTCACCCGCGCCCAGCCCGCAGATCACCGGCCGCGGCCGGTGACGAGCCCGACGGCCTCACCGGACAGCACCCCGACGAGCTCGGCGCCGGCACCGAGCACGACCCCGACCGAGCAGCCCGAGACGACCCTGCCCGCGACCACGACCAGCACCGGCGGCATCACCCCGTCCGGGACGAGGAGCGAGCCGACCGGCCCCGCGCCGACCACCAGTGCCCCCGAGAGCCGGACCACCTCGGCACCGCCCACGCCCCCTCCCTCCCCCACACCGACGACCGCCCCTCCGTCGGCACCGCACTCCGAAGAACCCTCCGCCTCGGTCTACCCCGAGTAGCCGCCTGAGCGGCCCCTCCCGTCAGGGGCACCCCGCCCCGAACTTCTCGACGCCTCACCCGTCACGGGCGCCTTCGGCATGCCCGGAACCGGCGCTCGGGCATGCCCCACGCCAGAAAGAGACCGTGAGACAGCCATGCGAACCGTATTGCGGTCGGTCCTGACCGACCGCCCGGCCACCGAACCGTCCGCGTTGCCGCGCCGGGCGCCCCTGTCGGCGCACCACCCGGACCCCGTCCTGGACGTGGTCGTTCCGGTGCACAACGAGGAGAACGACCTCGAACCCTGCGTCCGGCGCCTGCACGCACACCTCGGTGAGACCTTCCCCTACGCCTTCCGCATCACCATCGCCGACAACGCGAGCACCGACGCGACGCCGCGGATCGCCGCCCGGCTGGCCGCGGAACTGCCCGGCACGGACTGGATCCGGCTGGCGGAGAAGGGCCGGGGCCGTGCACTGCACACCGCGTGGTCCCGCTCCCGTGCCCCCGTGCTGGCCTATCTGGACGTGGACCTGTCCACCGACCTCGCCGCGCTGCTGCCGCTGGTCGCGCCGCTGATCTCGGGCCACTCGGACATCGCCATCGGCACCCGGCTGGCCCGCGGCTCCCGGGTGGTGCGCGGGCCGAAGCGGGAGATCATCTCCCGCTGCTACAACGGCCTGCTGCGCGGCACGCTCGCGGTGGGCTTCTCCGACGCGCAGTGCGGGTTCAAGGCGGTGCGGCGGGACGTCGCCGAGCGGCTGCTGCCGCTGGTGGAGGACCGCGAGTGGTTCTTCGACACCGAGTTGCTGGTCATCGCCGAGCGGGCGGGCCTGCGGATCCACGAGGTGCCGGTGGACTGGGTGGACGACCCCGACAGCCGGGTCCACATCCTCTCCACGGCGCTGGCCGATCTGCGGGGCATGGCCAGGATCGGCGGAGCCCTGGCCTGCGGCAGGCTGCCGCTGTCCGCGCTGCGCCGCAGCGGCGGCGACCTGGCCGGGGAGCTGCCCGCGGGTCTGGCCCGGCAGGTGGTGCGTTTCGCCGCCGTCGGTGCCGCCAGCACCCTGTGCTACCTGCTGCTGTACACCGTGCTCAGACCGGGGACAGGAGCCCAGGCGGCCAACGCGATCGCCCTGCTCGCCAGCGCGATCGGCAACACGGCGGCCAACCGGCGGCTCACCTTCGGTGTGCGGGGCCGTGGCGGCGCACTGCGCCAGCACCTCAAGGGCCTCGCCGCGTTCCTGATCGGACTGGCCCTGACGAGCGGTTCGCTCGCCCTGCTCCACCACACCGCGCCCGGGGCCGGCCGCCCGGTCGAGCTCATGGCTCTGGTCGTCGCCAACCTGGCCGCGACGCTGCTGCGTTTCCTCCTCTTCCGGGCCTGGGTGTTCCCGGCCCGCCGCACGACAGGATCCTCCGCCGCATGAGCACCGTCCAGCTGCGCCGTCCGCCCGGCGGTGCCGCGAAGCCCGAAGTCCCGCAGGGCGCGCGGAAGTTCAGGCCGCGGCTGCGGGCCGCCGCCGCGCGCTACGGGCCCGTGCTGCTGACCTACGGCGTGCTGAAGCTGGCCGGCTTCGGCGTCTTCATGTTCCTGCTGGACTCCGCGGGCGACTTCCGGAAGAAGAACCCGCGCTTCGGCGGCGGCGAGCACGCGTGGGACGTCCTGGCCAGCTGGGACGGCTGGTGGTACCAGCAGATCGCCGCGCACGGCTACGACCCGGCCCTGAAGCCGGTCCCGGGCGCGACGGGCCTGATCACGCTGGAGGGCAACTCGGCGGCGTTCTTCCCGCTGTACCCGACGCTGATGCGGCTGGTCTCGGAGTGCACCGGACTGGGTCTGTACGGCGCCGGCATGACCGTCTCCGTCATCGCCTCGTTCGCCGCCGCGCTCGGCATCTACACCGTGACGAAACGTCTCGGCGGCCACCGGGCCGGCCTGGTCGCGGCCGGGCTGTGGGCGGTCTGGCCCGGATCGGGCACGGAATGGTCGGGCTACTCGGAGTCCCTCTACACGGCCCTCGCCGCGTGGGCCTGCCACGCGGTCATGACCCGACGCTGGCTCACGGCCGGCCTGCTGACCTGCGCGGCCGGGCTGTGCCGGCCCACCGCCGTCGCGCTCGTCGCCGCCCTCGCCGTCGCGGCGGCGCTGTCCCTGCGCCGACGCGAGGACGGTGTCCGCCGCCCCCTGGCCGCTGTGGCGATCGCCCCCCTGGGCCTGTTCGGCTACCTCGGCTGGGTCAACTACCGCATGGGCGACATCAACGGCTACTCAAAACTCCAGGACGGCGCCTGGGCCCACAAGTTCGACTGGGGAGTCCACACCTTCGACGTGCTGACGTCCATCCCGGTCGGTCACTTCGACTACCGCTTCGCGATGCCCTTCGAGGACGTGATCGGTGTCTGCGTGGTGCTGGTGGTGCCGGTGCTGGCCGTGCTGCTGACGCGCCTGCGGCCGCCTGCCGTGCTCGTCGTCTACACGGTCCTCTCCTACCTCATGGTGATGACCACCCAGCAGTACTTCGGCAACGTCTCGCGCTATCTGCTCCCGCTCTTCCCGCTGTTCGTCCCCCTCGCTCTCGCGATGCGCCGGCTCCGATGGCCGTCCCTGGCCGCGGTCCTGGGCACGGCCGCGCTGGCCTCCGGGTCGTACGCGGGATACGTGCTGTTCGTGCTGGGAGTGCCGTAGGAACGGCTTGTCGGCGTCCGGTGCGATGGCTCCACGGTGAGATGGCTCCGCGGTGAGATGGCTCCGCGGTGAGATGGCTCCGAAACATTCCCTTCACGCAGGAAGTATTTAGGGGTAATGACCACTGCCTACCGTGCCTGCCTTGTCGGACCCCAACCCGCAGCAAGGAGGCGTGGCATGAGTGCCGAGCCACGACTGGCCGCAGTAGCCGAGCCGGAACCCGCACCAAAGGCAGCACCTGGCACGGATCAGGCCGTCAAGGAGACCCTCGAGGACTACACGCTCCGTTTCGCCCCGCGCAGTTACCGGCGCTGGACCCCGATGGTGGTGGCGACGACCGCGCTCGGCGGCATCGCCTACATGGCCGACTTCTCCATCGGGGCCGGCATCGGACTGGCCCACGGCACCGGCAACGCGCTGCTCGCGATCGCGGTCGCCGCCGTCGTCATCTTCGTGACCGGCTTCCCGCTGGCCTACTACGGTGCCCGCTACAACATCGATCTGGACCTGATCACCCGCGGCTCGGGCTTCGGCTACTTCGGCTCGGTCCTCACCAGCGTCATCTTCGCCAGCTTCACCTTCATCTTCTTCGCCCTCGAAGGCTCGATCATGGCGCAGGGCCTGAAGCTGGGCCTCGGACTGCCGCTCTGGCTCGGCTACCTGATCTCCACGCTGATGGTGATCCCCCTGGTGATCTATGGCATGACGGCCCTGAGCAAGCTCCAGGTGTGGACCACCCCGATCTGGCTGCTGCTGATGGTCGGCCCGCTGGTCTACCTGGTCGCCACCGACCCCGGCACCGTCGACCGCTTCCTCGCCTACGCGGGCACCGACGGGGACGGCGGCATCAACACCGCCTCCGTGCTGCTCGGCGCGGGCGTGTGCCTGTCGCTGATCGCGCAGATCGGCGAGCAGATCGACTACCTGCGCTTCATGCCGCCCAAGACCGAGGCGAACAAGCGCAGTTGGTGGACGGCCATGCTCATGGCGGGTCCGGGCTGGGTGGTGCTGGGCGCGCTGAAGCAGGCCATCGGCGTGTTCCTCGCGGTGTACATCATCGCCGAGGTCGGTGCCTCCGCCGCGCCCGAGCCGATCCAGCAGTTCAAGGGCGCGTTCGACGCGATGATGCCGTCCTGGCTCGTCGTCCCGCTGGCCGTGGTGCTGGTCGTCATCAGCCAGATCAAGATCAACGTGACGAACGCGTACTCCGGCTCCCTCGCCTGGACCAACTCCTTCACCCGGGTCACCAGGCGCTACCCGGGCCGGATGGTCTTCGTCCTGGTCAACCTGGGCTTCGCGCTGGCCCTGATGGAGGCCGACATGTTCAGCTTCCTCAACAGCATCCTGGGCTTCTACTCGAACTGCGCGATCGCCTGGGTGGTCACGGTGGCCACCGACATCGGCATCAACAAGTACCTGCTGAAGCTGTCCCCGCACGCCCCCGAGTTCCGCCGCGGCATGCTCTACGCCGTCAATCCCGTCGGTGTCGTGGCCTTCGTCGCCGCCTCGGGACTGTCCATCGCCATGTACTTCCACGCCCTCGGCGACACGCTCCAGCCGTACTCCCCCGTCGCCGCGGCCGTCATCGCCTTCGTCCTCACACCGCTGATGGCCGTGATCACCAAGGGCCGTTACTACCTGCGCCGCACCGACGACGGCATCGCCGAGCCGCTGCTGGACGAGGACGGCAACCCCAGCGCCGTCGCCTACGAGTGCCATGTGTGCCGGCAGCAGTTCGAGCGGCCGGACGTGGCCGCCTGCCGGACGCACGACGCGGTCGTCTGTTCGCTGTGCCTGAGCACCGACAAGGTCGGTGATCACGTCCTGCCGGCCACGGTCTGAGCGGTGCGGCGGGAGGCGGCCTGCCCTCCCGCCCACGGCACGTTCCAACTCGGTCTCGGACGCGCTGTCCGCGACCGGACGGGGGGCGGCTCCGGTGCCCGGGCGGCATACTGATCTTGCGCTGCGCAGTGATCGGGCGACGGCCGGAGAGGGGATGACGGGACGTGACCACCGAAGAGCCGGACGGGCGGAGAACTCCCCATGAGCCGCCCGGCGTTCGCCCGGTCCCCGACGACGTGTGGCTGAGGTTCCTCACGGACAGCGAGTCCGCCATACGCGTCTCCGCTCCCAGGGAGCCCTCGGCCGCGGAGCGGGCGACGGGGCGACAGCTCCAACCCCCGCACGCCGTCGGCGATCTGTGGCAGCCGGAGGACCTCTGGGTCCGCGTGTCGTGGCGGGACCTGGACCGCCGTGCCAAGGTCCGGCGCGCGGGACGGGTGGCCGCCACCGCTGCCGCCGTGGCGCTGGCCCTGGGAGCCTGGTCACAGCTGTCCACGGGCGCGGGCACGGGCCACCGGCCCGGCGAGAGCACGGTGCGGCAGGTCGAGGGTGCGACCGCGCGGCTGCCCACGGCCACACCCCTGCCGTCCGCCTCTCCCCTCCCGCAGCCGCCCCGATAGCATGGTCAGCCCGTTTTCCAGCCCCTCCGTGTGTCGATCCGCTCCCACTCCGCGTCCCACTGGGCCATGCGGTGCCGGTCGAGACCCAGGCGGGTCAGCCAGGTGGCTCCCAGCACCGCGGCGCCCGTGAAGATCCCGGCGAGCGCGCCGCCCATGGCGCTGTGCAGCCAGGCCTCGCCGCCGGACACGGGCGGGGTCGTGAGGTCACCGCTCCGGTTCACCCACACGGAGAGGGTGCTTCCGGCCGGTGCTCTCGCCGGTACCCGGGCCTCCTCCCGGTGGGTCGAGCCGTCGGGCGCGGTCCACCGCACCTTGCCCCACACCCGGTGGTCGCTCGCCTCGCGGGCCGGTGACGGGCCGGGCGCGTCCTCGACCACCGTCGCCCGGACCTGGCGGCTCTCGGCCCGCTGCCGCTCGACGGCCCGGTCGACCGTGCCCGCCGCGAGCAGTCCCGCGACCAGCCCGCCCAGCAGGGCGAGCACCCAGCCGGCGAGCACGATCCAGGCTTCGACGACGTCGACGCGCCGTTTGAGCGCGTTGCGCCGCCACCGCCACCACCGCACGGTCATACGTTCTGACGCTTCCATGGGCCGACACCCCCTCGTGAGCACCGGCAGCACCCTTCCAGTGTGCGCCTGTCCGCCGGGAACGCCCGCCGATCAAAGCCGGAGAAAGCGCCTCCCGAGCGGCGTGAGTCCCGGTTCAGCCGGGAGAGGCCGCGATCCGTACCCGGTCGCTCGCGTCGCCGGAGAGGAAGGAGGCCATCGCCCGCCCTTCCTCGGCTACGCCCTTGCGGTCGCTCCGTGAGAAGCGGCGCAGCGGGGTGACGAGCACCGTGCCCGCCTCGACGGTCCAGGTGGCGGCGACCCGGCCGTCGACCAGGACGACTCGGGCGCCGGCGACGGACAGATGACGGTGCGCGTCGTCGATGATCCGGCTGCGGTCGTGATAGCCGAGGATCGCGTTGTCGAACGCCGGCAGGAACCTCACCGGCGCCGGGGTGTCGGGGCCGGGGCGGGGCGCGTCGGGGAGGTCGAGCAGTTCGCGGCCGCGTTCGTCGCGGAAGGCGACGAGTTCCCCGCGGAGGGCGGAGACCGCGGCGGGCAGTCCGGCGAGACCGCACCAGGCGCGCAGGTCGGCGGAGGCGGCGGGGCCGAACGCGGCCAGGTAGCGCCGTACCAGCGTCCGGCCCACGGGGTCGGAGACGTCCGGGGAGGGCGGGTCGACGTCGCGGCCGAGCCAGGAGGAGATGAGCGCGTAGCGCGCTCCCCCTCCGGTGCGCCACAGGCCGCGCGGCGGCACCTGGACCGTCGGGAGGAGGGCCGCGACCAGCATCTCGCCCAGGGGTCGTGGCTGCGCCCCGGGCCGGCGGTCGGCGACGGCTCGCGCGAGGTCGGGCATGGAGCGGGGTTCGCCGTCGGCCATGACCTCGCGTCCCGCCGCCTCCAGTTCGCCGGGATCGATCCCGGCCAGTTCGCGCCGGTACACGCCGAGGACCCGTTGGCGGAGCATGGCGTCGTGGCGGGAACGCCAGGCCACGACGTCGTCGGCGGTGACGAGATGGACGGTGCGGCGCATGAGGTGGGTGCGCACGACACGGCGCCCGGTCAGCAGGTCCGACAGCTCCGCCGGGTCGAAGGCCCGCAGCCGCGACCAGAGCCCCGGGAACGGCTCCTGCGGTTCCTGCGCCTGGAGACCGCACAGGTGCGCGACCGCGTCGAGGACCGGCAGGTCGGCGCGCTCGAGGAGCAACTGCCGGGCCAGGGTGGCCCGGTTGAGCGCCCGGGCGTCGAGAACGGTCATCGGAGCACCTCGGCCTTCGCGTCGTGTGCCGGCCCGCGGTCCAGGTGTCCGGGCGGCTTGCGCGCTCACGGTCGCACGGGATGCGGTCAGGTGGTGACCGCATCGTCACGTGCGTCCACACGCCCGACCGCGCCCTGGCCGCGGGGACAAGGGCGACGGGCGCTCACTGTGCGTCGGCGTGGCCGGCCTGCCGGTCTCGCGCGGCAGGCCCGGCGGTGGCCGGTAGCACGCACGGTGCCACCGCCCGCACCGCGGGTGGGCGTCACCTGCGGTGCCACTCCTGCGCGAGGAGCCGGTACGAACGCACCCGATCGGCGTGGCCGTGGGTGATGGTCGTGATGATCAGTTCGTCGGCGCCGGTGGCCTCCTGCAGTTGTTCGAGCTGGTCCGCGACGCGTCCGGGCGACCCGACGAACTGGGTGTCGACGCGGTCGGCGACCAGCGCCCGGTCCTGCTCGGTCCAGGGGTGGGCGCGGGCCTGCTCGGGGGTGGGGAAGGGGATCGCGCCCTCGGCGGTGCGGATACTGCGGACCCACGGGCCGTACCCGCTGGCCAGTTCGCGGGCGGTCGCGTCGTCCTCGGCGACGACGACGTCGGCGGAGACACTGACGTAGGGCTTGTCGAGGTGGTCGGACGGCTGGAACGCGGCCCGGTAGCCCTCGGCCGCCTCCAGGACGGTGGCCGGGCTGACGTGGTAGTTGGCGGCGAAGGGCAGGCCGTTGCGGCCGGCGACGTCGGCGCTCTCCCCACCGCTGCTGCCGAGGATCCACACCTGCACGTCGGCGCCCTCGCCGGGGACCGCGTGCGCTTCGAGGCCGTCCGCCGAGCGGTAGTCGCCGCGCAGCAGCGCGAGGATGTCGTCGATCTGCTCGCCGTAGTCCTGGTGCCGGGCGCCCGGCTGCTGCAACAGCTGCTGCTGGAGCCGGAGGCGTGGTGAGCCCCGCAGGTGCTCGGGTGAGAACGGGGGCGGGATCCGGAGGCCGCCCGGAGTACGGCCGTCGACGACGGGGGTCGTGGTCGGCCGGGGCTTCGCCGTCTGCCCGGGGGGACGTCCGCCGGAGCGGCCGAGGCCCAGGTCGAGGCGCCCGGGGTGCAGGGCGTCGATCAGGCCGAACTCCTCGACGGTGGACAGGGCGGTGCGGTGGCCGAGCTGTACGGCGCCCGAGCCGATCCTGATCGTGGAGGTCGCGGAGGCGGTCAGGGCGAGTACGACGGCGGGCGAGGTCCCGGCGACACCGGGGTTGAGGTGGTGCTCGGCGAACCAGTAGCGGCTGTAGCCGAACGCTTCGGTCTGCCGCGCGAGGTCCAGGGTGTTGCGCAGGGCGTCGGCGGCGGTGGCTCCGGACGGGACCGGGACGAGGTCGAGGACTCCGAGGGGGATGCCGGACATGGTCGGTGCTCCTCAGCGTGGGGCGGCGGAAGGGGACGGAGGGAAGCCCGGCTAGCTGCCGGTCTTCGGCAGGCCGGGCGGGTTGATCTCCGACTTCCGCACGGCCTCGCCGGACAGGCCCCAGCGCTTCAGGACCTTCGCGTACGTCCCGTTGGCGATGACGTGGTCGAGCGCGTCGGCGAGCGGCTTCGCCAGGCCGTTGTCCTTCTTGGTGGTGGCCGCGATGAGGCCCTGGAGGCGGGCGCCCGCGCCGGAGTACGTGCCGACGACCTCGGTTTTCCCGGTGGTGGCCGCGTGGTAGGCGGCGGTCGGGTTGGGGCCGAGGTAGAGATCGATGCGGCCGGACTGGAGGGCGAGGTAGGTGTCACTGTCGTTCTGGTAGTACTTGATGTCCACCGACTTGCGGCCGGCCTTCTCGTTCTGCTTGGACCACTCGATCAGCAGCTTCTCCTGGTTGGTGCCGCTGCCGACGGCGACGGTCCGGCCCGCCACGTCCTCGGGCCCGTCGATCTTCAGGCCGCTGCCCTTCTTCGCCTCGAAGGCCAGGTTGTCCTCACGGTAGGTGGCGAAGTCGTACTTCTCCTTGCGTTCCTCGGTGACGGTGATGTTGCTGAGTCCGACGTCGTACTTGCCGCTGTCCAGGCCGACGAAGATGTTCTCCCAGGACACCGTGTTGAGGTGCGGCTTCAGGCCGAGGACGTCTGCGACCAGGTAGGCGATGTCGGGCTCCACGCCGATGACGGTCCTGTTGTCCGTGGCGTGGAAGGTCAGGGGCGCCGCGGAGCCGGAGGAGTCGACGATCTCCAGCGTGCCTCTCTTGCGGATCTTCTCGGGCACCTCGGCGGCTATGGAGTCGACCTTGCCGGTGGTGACACGGTGCTGGTCGGGGCTGATGTTGATCCTCGTCTTCCCGCCGGACGTGGCCGCGACCTCGGTGGTGCCGCCGTCGGTGGGGTTGGCGCAGCCGGCGAGGGCTAGAGCGCCGGCGAGTCCCAGCGCTGCTGCGGCGGTGGTACGCCGGGTGACGAAGGTGGTGGCCACGGTGGTGCTCCTTGCATGAGGGACGGGCGAGTGGTCAGAGGACCTTGGAGAGGAAGGCGCGGGTGCGCTCGTGCCGCGGTGCGTCGAGCACGGCCGAGGGCGGGCCCTGCTCCACGACGACTCCGGCGTCCATGAACACCACGGTGTCGGCGACCTCGCGGGCGAAGCCGATCTCGTGGGTCACGACGATCATGGTGGTGCCGGTGCGGGCCAGGTCCTTGATGACGTCGAGGACCTCGCCGACCAGCTCCGGGTCGAGTGCCGAGGTGGGTTCGTCGAACAGCAGCACCTTGGGTTCGAGGGCGAGTGCACGGGCGATGGCGACGCGCTGTTGCTGACCACCGGACAGCTGCCGCGGATAGGCGTCGGCCTTGTCGGCGAGACCGACCCGTTCGAGAAGCCGGCGGGCGCTCTCCTCGGCCTCCTTGCGCGGGCGGCGCCGAGCGGAGACCGGGGCCTCGACGAGGTTCTGCAGGACGGTCAGGTGCGGGAAGAGGTTGAAGTTCTGGAAGACGAACCCGATGTCCGTCCGCTGCTTCAGAACCTCCCGCTCCCTCAGCTCGTGCAGCTTGTTCCCCGACCGGCGGTAGCCGATGAGTTCGCCGTCGATGCTGACCCAGCCGCGGCTGACCTTCTCCAGGTGGTTGATGGTGCGCAGCAACGTGGACTTCCCGGAGCCGGACGGGCCGAGGACCACGGTGACCTCGCCGACCCGCACCTGCAGGTCGACGCCGCGCAGCACATGGAGCGGACCGAAGCTCTTGTGGACGCCGTGGACGTCGACCATGACGGCACTCATGCGCTCTCCTTCGTGAGGGACGTGACGAACCTGCGCGCGCGCTGGAGCGGGGTGGGGGGCGGGGTACGGTCGGCGCCGCGGGCGTAGCGGCGCTCCACGTAGTACTGGGCGACCGACAGCAGCGAGGTGAGCACGACGTACCAGGCGGTGGCGACCAGCAGCAGCGGGATCACCCGGCCGTTGCGGCCGTAGATCACCTGCGCCTGGTAGAACAGCTCGCCGATGGACATGACGTAGACCACCGAGGTGCCTTTGAGCAGGCCGATGATCTCGTTGCCGGCGGTGGGCAGGATGGCGCGCATGGCCTGCGGGAGGACGATCCGGCGGATCTGCCGGAGCCGGGGGATGCCGAGGGCCGCCGCCGCCTCCAGCTGTCCCTGGTCGACGGCGATGACACCGCCGCGGACGATCTCGGCGGCGTAGGCGGCCTGGTGCAGGGTCAGCCCGATGACGGCGGCGCCGATGGTGCCGATGAGGGTGTTGCTGTCGACCGACCAGAACACCGGCCCGAAGGGGATGCCGACGCCCAACTCCTTGTACAGGGCGCTGAGGTTGAACCAGAACACCAGCTGGACGATCATCGGGATGGACCGGAAGACCCAGATGTAGGTCCAGGCGACGGTCGAGAGGACCGGGCTGCGCGACAGGCGCATGAAGGCGAGCACCGCGCCCAGGAGGAAGCCGAGGACGGTGGCGTAGGCGGTGAGCTGAAGGGTCACCCACACCGCTTGGACGATCGTCTCGGAGAGGACGTAGTCGCGGAAGACGCTCCACTCCCAGACGGGGTTGGTGACCAGGCCGTGGGCGAACTGCGCGACCAGGACGACCACGGCCGCGCCGGCGGCCCAGCGGGCGTAGTGGCGGGTGGGTACGACTTTCAGATCTTCGTGATGCCCGGCCAGTCGTGCGGCCGGTTCCGTGATCGTGTCGCTGCTCATGGGGTCACCTGTGCTCGGGCGGGTTGATCCGCGACGCGTCGATCGCGGAGGCGGAGGTGCCCCACTTCCTGAGAATCCGGGCGTACGTGCCGTTCTTGATCAGTTCGTCGACGGCGGCCCGGAACGCCCTGGTGAGCGGGGAGCCCTTCTTGAAGGCGAAGCCGACATCGAGACGGTGGTACTCGCCGAGGAACGTGGTCTGCGCGGCGGGCTGGGCGGCCTGGTAGCGCAGGCCGTTGATGGTCGACATGATCACGTCGATGCGGCCCTGCTGGAGTGCGGTGAGCGTCGCTCCGTTCTCGGAGTAGACCTTCACGTCGTAGGGCTTCTTTCCTGCCTTGGCGCAGATGTCCTTCTGCGCGGCGAGGGTCGACTCGAAGGTGGTTCCGGCGCCGGTGCCGATGGTCAGGCCGCACAGCTGGGTCAGGTCGGTGACCTTCTTCTGGACGGCGGTGCCGCCCTTCTTCACGGCGAAGCCCTGGCCGTCGTCGATGTAGGTGACGAAGTCGACGGTCTTCAGGCGCTGGTTGGTGACGCCGAAGTTGCCGGTGCCCACGTCGTACTTGCCGCTGCCGAGGGCGGGCAGGATCGTCTCGAAGGAGGCGTCCTGCCGGTCGAGCTTCACGCCGAGAACCTTGGCCACGGCGTCGGCGATGTCGATGTCCTGGCCCGCGGGCGCCTTGCCGGGCCCGTTCGGGTAGTGGGCGCCGGGCGGGAGACCGACGGAACTGCCGATGCGCAGCGTGCCCGACGCGCGGACGTCGGCGGGCAGGAGGGCGGTGACGGAGTCGACCGTGCGGACGGCGGCGACCGGGTCGTCGGTGGGGGCGGGGGACGCCTGGGCGCCCGCCGGTGCGGCGCCGGGGGTGGTGCCGGAGCCGCAGGCGGTGAGGGCCAGGCCGGGCAGCAGCACCAGGGCGGCGGTGCTGCGCAGACGGGTTCTGTTCACTGCTCGGGGACCTCTCGCAGGTGTTTCTCGAACGGCAGCGGGCCGATGGTCTCCGGGTCGGCCTCGGTGTCGAACAGGGGTGTGTAGCCGGTGGCCAGGTACAGGCCGCGGGCCTCGGGCTGGCGCGGGCCGGTGGTGAGATACACGCGCCGGTAGCCACGGCCCGCCGCCTCGCGTTCCAGCTCGGCGACGACGCGCCGGGCGAGACCGCGGCGGCGGTGGGCGGAGTGGGTCCAGATCCGTTTCAGCTCGGCCGTGGCCTCGTCGTACCGGCGGAAGGCGCCGCCCGCGACGGGTTCGCCGCGTTCCAGCAGCAGCAGGAGCAGACCGCCGTGCGGTGCGGTGAACTCCTCGTCGGGGTAGCGGGAGATCTCGGCGTGCGCGTCCCTGCCGTAGCGTCTGGAGTACTCGTCACCGAGTTCACGCAGCAGCGGTGCGACCCTGGGGTCGGAGACCGGGACCTGAATGGCCGTCAGTTCTGGTGCGGAGGTCATGGGTTCACCGCCGCGAGGGACTGCGGGTCGTGGACCGTTCGCTCGGCGTCGCGCTTGGCGACCTCCTCGCGGACGATCGGGATCACGTGCCGGCCGAAGTCGATGGCGTCGCCGAGCAGGTCGTAGCCGCGGGCGGAGAGGATGTCCACGCCGAGGTCGTAGTAGTCCAGGAGGGCCTGGGCGACCGTCTCCGGGGTGCCGACCAGGGCGTTGGAGTTGCCCGCGCCGCCGGTCGCGGCGGCGGTGGGGGTCCAGAGGGCGCGGTCGTAGCGCTCCCCCGCCTCGGCGATGGCGATCAGTCGCTGGGAGCCGGTGTTCTGCGGCTGCGCGGAGCCGTTGTGGCGCTTGGTGATCGCCTCGCCGCGCTCCCTGCGGGCCTTGATCAGGCCGACCGTGCGGTGGGCCTTCTCCCAGGCCAGTTCCTCGGTCGGGGCGATGATCGGCCGGAACGCCGCCTGGATGCGCGGCACATCGGTACGGCCCGCGGCCCGCGCGGCGGCCTTGACCTTCTCGATCTGCTCGGCGGTCTTCTCCAGGGGCTCTCCCCACAGGCAGTAGATGTCTGCCTCGGCACCACCGGCGGCGTACGCGGCGGGCGAGGAGCCGCCGAACGACACGTTCGGGCGCGGCTGCTGGACCGGGAAGACGTCGCTGACGAAGTCGTGGAAGCGGTAGTGCTCGCCCTCGTGGTCGAACGGCTCGTGCGTGGTCCAGATCTTCTTGACGATCCGGATGTACTCACGGGTGCGGGCGTAGCGCTCGTCCTTGGTGAGGGTGTCGCCCTCACGCCCCTGTTCCCGGTCGTTGCCGCCGGTGATGAAGTGGACGGTCAGGCGGCCCTCGCTGATCTGGTCGAGGGTGGCGAAGGTCTTCGCGGCGAACGTCGGGTACGACACGTTGGGCCGGTGGGCGAGGAGGATCTGGAGCCGGTCCAGCCTGCTCGCGATGTACGCGGCGGCGGGTGCCGGGTCCGGCGAGCCGGAGCCGTAGGCGAACAGGACCCGGTCCCAGCCGTGTTCCTCGTGGGCCCGGGCGAGCCGAAGCGTGTAGTCCTTGTCGAAGGCGGCGCCGGAGCGCGGCGTGGTTTCGGATCCGTCGTGGGTGGCGGCGATGCCGAGGAACTCCACAGGCATGGGTTCTGGCCTTTCCTCAAGTCGTCCGGCGCCGTGCCGGGAAAGCGTCGCGGCACGGCGGGGCAGGGCGGGGCACGGCGGGGCGGCCCGCGGCACGGTCGGGGTGCGACGGCGCTTCAGGGCGTGGCGAAGGGGGCGGTGAAGGGGGTGACGAAGGAAGGTGATGGCGCCGGGGCCTGGGCCCTGGGCAGGGTGGAGCGGCGGCAGCGCCGGCCCGCGACGGGGGCACCGAGGGAGGGAAGGGCCGGTCAGACGGCCCGCTGCCGCGTCAGGCGCAACACGCCGCGGACCACACCCGACCGAAGTCGATGTGGCCACGGGTGACCAGGCGCTGCTCGGCATTCATGCGACTACTTGAGCAGGGCGACTCGCGTCTCGTCAACCGCAGCCCGGATGACGGACGGGAGTTGGGACGAGTCGCCCTGCGGTTCCGGGTGTGGTTGACACCTGTGTGTGCCGGCCCCCTACGATCGGGCGCACCGCGTTGAGGGACGCGGCGAGCGTGATGACGCCGAAGCCTGGCTCCGGTCCCGTACCCGTGCCGTGCCTCCCTCCCCTGGAGAGCCTTCTGATGGCCTCGCCTTCCGACCTCACCGCATCCGCTCCCGACCTGTCCGTGGCAGGCCCGAGAACCCCCGGCCGGGTCCCTGCCCCGGGGGCCGGCGACGACGTGCCGCGGATCGTGCCGCGCCGCAACATCGGCCGCCTGGTGGCCGCCGTCGTCGCCCTGTCGCTCTTCGCGCTGCTCGTCGACTCCGTCGTCCGCAACCAGGCCTTCCAATGGAACGTGGTCGCCGGGTACTTCACCAGCTCCGCCGTGCTCGACGGGCTGCTGCTCACCCTCTGGCTGACCGGCGTGGTGATGGTGCTCGGCTTCCTGCTCGGCATCCCGCTGGCCGTGATGCGACTGTCCGCCAACCCGGTGCTGAGCACTCTGAGTTGGGGCTACGTGTGGGTCTTCCGGTCCACTCCGCTGCTGGTGCAGCTGCTGCTCTGGTTCAACATCGGAGCCCTTTATCCGACGCTCGGCCTCGGCATCCCCTACGGGCCGCAGTTCGTCACCGTCAAGACGGTGAACCTGCTCGGCCCCGCCCTGACGGCCGTCATCGGCCTGACCCTGCACGAGGCCGCCTACGCCGCCGAGGTGGTGCGCGGCGGCATCCTCTCCGTGGACGCCGGGCAGACGGAGGCCGCGCAGGCGCTCGGCATCGGCAGGGCGCGCGCCCTGCGCAGAATCGTCGTGCCGCAGGCGATGCGCTCCATCGTGCCGACCGCCGGCAACATGCTGATCGGCACCCTGAAGGGCACGAGCATCGTCAGCGTGCTGGCCGTGCACGACCTGCTGTATTCGGTGCAGCTGGTCTACAACCAGACGTACCAGGTCATCCCGCTGCTGCTGGTCGCCACGCTCTGGTACATCGCTGTCACGACCGTGCTCAGTGTGGGGCAGTTCTATGTGGAGCGGCACTATGCGCGCGGCGCCGCCCGTGCGTTGCCGCCCGCGCCCGTGCAGCGGCTGAGGGCCCGGCTTGCCGCACACCGCCGTTCCCTACGTTCCCTATCGAATTACTAGGAAAGTATTGACGGGGCCTTGCGCTCCTGCGCAGGATGATGCGGATGGCCCACACATCTTTCCGCCCGTGAGGCTCAACACCCCGTTCTGCATACGAACTTGAGGAGATTCCTGCGATGGGCGTTGCCCTGGCGCCATCCGGCCCCGCCGCGGAGTTCGACCAGTCCGGGACCGGCAGCGCGCACTGGTCGCGTGTGGCACGCGAGACGGCGGAGGACCTGGCCACGGACGCCGTCGCCCGGGACCAGGCGGGCAAGCCTCCCTTCGACGAGGTGTCCCGGCTGCGCGAGTCCGGACTGCTGACCCTCCTCGTCCCCGCCGAACTCGGGGGCGGCGGCGCCGACTGGACCCAGGCGTACGCCGTGGTCCGGGAGATCGCGGCGGCCGACGGCGCCATCGGGCAGCTCCTCGGCTGTCACTACTTCACGTCCTGGAGCGTCCGGTCGTTCGCCGGTCCCGCCCTCGCCGCCCGGCTGGAGCGGCGGTCCGCGGCGGAGCAGTGGTGCTGGGGCGGCGGCCTGGCGCGCCAGGAACCGGCGCTGACCCTCACCCCCGACACGTGCGGGTACGTGCTGAACGGGCGGCAGAGCTACGCCGCCGGCGTTCTGGTCGCCGACCGCCTCGCCGTACGTGCGGTGCGGGCCGGCACCGGTGAACCCTTCGCACTCGTGGTCGATTCCGCCCTCGCGGGTGTGGTCGTCGACGGTGACGCCGACCCCTTCGGCCAGCGGCTGGCGGCGGGCGGCAGCGCGGAGTTCGACGCCGTGCCGATCGCCGCCGACGACGTGCTGGGCTCCCTGTCGGCGGACGAGGACGTCCTGTCGCCCCCGACGGCCCTGGTGTCACCGGTCGGTCGTCTGCTGTCGGCGCAGCTCCGGCTCGGCATGGCGGAGGGCGTGCTCGCCGAGGCCCGCGAGTACAGCAGGTCCGGCCACTCGCACTGGCACCCGGACTGGCCCGTCGGCTCCCCTCAGGACCCACAGGTGCTGACGGCGTACGGGGAGCTCACCGTGCTCACCCGCTCGGCGTCCGCACTCGCCGACGAGGCACGCCGGGCCGTGCAGGGCGGGCTGGACCGCGGCGAGGACCTCACCTACGAGGACTATGCGGAGATCTCCGTCCTGGTGGCGATGGCCGAGGCCGCCGCGTCCAAGGCCGCCCAGGAGTCCACCGCTCGCGCCCTGGACATCATCGGCGCCCGCTCCGCTTCCGCCCGGCTCGGCTTCGACCGGTTCTGGCGCAACGCCCGTACGCACACGCTGTACGAGCCCGTCGCCCACCGGCTCCAGGACGTCGGGGACTACTTCCTCAACGGGGCGCACCCTCCCTTCGTCCTTCCCGCCTGACCACGCGACGACCGGCGGCAGCCTGTGCACGCCGCTCGGGCACGGAGCCGCGGACCGACGGCTGCCGCCGGTGCACCGTCCCGCTGATCGACGACGGGCGCGAACGGGACGTGGATCCCGGGGACGTCCGGTGGCCGAGGCCGCCGAACGTTCCCGGGACGGTCGGCGTCATAGTGGTATCCGCCGTCGAAGGGACTTCCGCCATGACTGCCCCAGCCCGAGCCGTTTCCCGTGCCGTACTGATCGGAGGGATCGTCTGCGCGGTCGCCGCCTGCGGCACCGCGGCATCGACGTCCCCCGAGGCGGAAAGCGCACCCGGACACGTTCGAGGCGACTGGCGGGAGCCCGCCTCCTACACCTACACGCTCCGGTCGAGCGAGGGGGAGCGAAGCCTGCTCGGCACCTTCCGGATCTCGGTCCGCGACGGGGCCGTGGTGAAGGCGGTGGGCCTGGACGACTCCGCGCGCAGCACGGTCGAGCACGCCCCCGACGCCGTGCCCACGCTCGGCGAACTCCTCGCGGAACTGGAGCAGGCGCGCCGGGACGACGCGGACACGGCCGAGGCGGGATACGCGGCCGACGGGCACCCCGTGCGCATCGTCCTGGACTGGGAGGAGAACGCGGTCGACGACGAAGCGCGCTACGACATCACCGCCTACGAGCCGGCGAACGCCGAGAGGACCGGGAGCACGGGGGATACGACCGACGCCCGGCGGGCCACTTGACGCAGGCCGGCTCCGCGCGCAGGTCAGTCCTTGCCCATTGCCTTGCGGACGGCGTCCCTCGTGCGGTCCACGAGGGCTGCGACGGGGCCGAGGGCCACATTGGCCTTGGCGGACTCGACGCCGGGGTGGGGACGGGTGGGTGCCATGGCCTCGGCGGCCTTCACCGCCTGGGCCAAGGTGGCGAGGCCGTCGGCGTCGGTGCTGCGGCGGATGTGCGTGAACTCGTAGCGTTCCTCGGCCCGGGCGTGCTCCTGCACGTCCTTGCGCAGCTTCATCAGCTGGAGCATGAACTTCGGATCGTCCGTGTCCAGTTCGTCCAGGGCGGCCAGGGTCTCCTTGGCCGCCCGCTCCTCGGCGAGCCGGTCCTCCACGACCTGCTCGCCACCGGGCAGGGCTCGCCGTGCGAAGGGGTGGACGACCTCCTCCTCGGCGGTCTCGTGCACGGCCAGCAGCCGCACCAGGCGGCGGAAGGCGTCACGGCGTTCCTCGCCCCGGCTCTGCTCGACCTCGTCGAACAGGTTGCGGATGTCGCCGTGCTGGCGCACGAGGAGCGCGACCACGTCGGTGTCCGCGGCGTGATCGTCACCGGCCCGGTGAGTGTGTGTCTCGGGCATGGTCGGTCGCCTCACTTCTCGCGCATCGCGGGGTCGGGGTGCTCGCCCTCGGTCTGCACGCGGTACTCGCGGCCGAACATCTCGTCGTGCTGGACCATCACACGCTCGCTGGGCGGCTGTTCACCACCGTGGATCTGCTCCTGCATCTTCTCGAACCGCTCGTGCGCCTCGCGCACATATCCGGCGCCCAGCGTGGTCAGGTCCATCTGGGTGTCCAGCAGCTCGCGCACGTACTGCTTGTTCGGCTCGAAGGTGAGCACGTTCGGCAGCTCCGGCGCGAGGACCTCCTGCGGTTCCCGGCCGTCGTGGCGGCGCATGAGGTCGCAGGCCGTGTGCAGGTGCTCCAGCTCCATGTTCAGGTGCAGCTCCCAGATCGCCTTCACCCTCGGGTCGCTCTCCTGCTCCATGAAGGAGTAGTACAGGTAGCACTCGTTGTACTCGTGGTTGACGAGCTGCTCCCACCACGTCTCCCCCGGGTCGACGAGCGACTCGTAGTGGGTGACGTGCTCCTCCTCGATCAGCCCGATCTCCTGGTAGAGCTGCCGGGCGATCGGCTCCATGTAGGTGGGGCCGGTGTTCATGTAGAAGTTCATGGTCTGCTGCTCCGCCGCCATGATCGTCAGGGCGTGCAGCTTGGACAGCGGGTTCGTGCCGCTCTTGTCGTAGGGGTCACGGACGTTGTCGTACGGGTCACGGTGGTGGTACTTCGTCGGCCGGCCCGGCATCACCTCGGTGAGGTCGTCGACGATCGACTCCGCTTTGCGGTGCTCGATCATCTCGTAGAGGTTGGCGTACCGGTACAGATGGTCGAAGTCCTCCAGCACCCCGAACTGGTACGCCTGCTTCAGGTACGGGTCCGGCTCCATCCGCGCCACCCACGCCGTCAGGTCCACCGCGACCTGCTCGTAGGCGATGGTCGTCTCCAGGACGGAGGACACGCCGGGCAGCAGCCAGTTGACCACCTTCTGCTGCTGCGCCTCGATGTAGCGGGTCCGGGCGAGCTGCCGCTTCACTTCCGGGTCGACGGTGTTGCGGGCGAGCTGGTGGCTGAAGAGGATGGCCTCCACCTCGATGCCGTTCATCGCGATGATGCGGCAGCGGGTGTACGGGTCGCAGCGGTCGGGGTCGATGGGCTGCACGTTCAGCTCGCGCCAGCTGCGGAGCTGGCGGTCGAGCGGGATGCCCCGCTGTTCCAACGGGTTGAAGGTCATGGGACGGTCTCCTGGTCTCCTGGGAGTGCAGGAACTCGCGCGCCGACGGAGTGCCCCGCCAGGGCCGAAGGGAACGGGTTCGCCTCCCCCACTCTTTCGGCCGGGCCGGTTTCCGGCCATCGCACATCCCCCGAACGGGGGCTCACCGCATGGGTCCCCCGGCCGGTCCGCCCGTATCGCACGGGCCGGTCCTCGACAGACCGGTCAAGCCGGCCGCGGTGTCGGCCGGCTCCAGGTACGGGCCGATCCACTCGCACAGCAGGACGGTGGCATCGTCCTGGAGGCGGCCGTCGTGATACACGAGGACGGCCTGACGGCGCAGCGTCTCGGGGACGGGCAGGCCGTCGGCGTGGTGGCGGATCAGGAAGTGCTGCGCAGACCGAGGCCGGTGCCCATCGGATGGGCCGGTGGGCAGGCGAGATGGCTAATCCAGCGGTTGTCGCGGATGACGATCGGCGGACGGTGGCCGCGGTTGACCCACTGCAGGACACCGGTGCGGGTGTCGAGCGTGGCCGGCACTCCGGTGACGTAACGCCGCTGGTCGCAGTGCTCGACGAGGGCGGCTTCGACCGCGTCGGCCTTGTCCACGAGGCCGACGCCCTGGCGGCGGGTCTTGCGGCAGGCGCCCAGGGCGAGGGCTCGGCGAGCATCCGCCGGCCGCCCTCGCCGCTGCGTTCCATCGGCGTCCATCTCCTTTCGCCGCGCTCTCGACGGCGCCTTGCGCACGGGCCTCCGCAGGCCGTGGGCGGGGCCACGTGGTGAGGACGGTGCGGGAGCGGGGCGGGCTCGGTGCCGCTTCGAACGGCCTAGCTCGGGTACTTCCACGGCGGAGCGCCCCGTCGGCGAAGGAAATGGAGGAACGGAGGCCGTGTTGCTGTCCCATTCGTTCGATCACGGAGTCCTCGTCATCACGGTCCACCGGGACCCCGGCATCGGCGGGCGTGCCACGCTCCTCACGAGGATCAGCGCCCTCGTCCAGGCCTACCGGCCGGCACCCGTGGTCATCGTCCTCGACGAGCCGGCCGCTCGGAGCGCGGTGGTCAGCGTCATCCTCCGGGTCCATCACCTGTGCAGCCGGCTGGGCACGCTGATGTCGGTGGCCACGCACAGTGCGCCCGTCCGGCGCGCGCTCGAGGCGGACGCCGACACCGGCGGCACTCGACTGGTCATCCACGCCCGCGCGGACACCGCTGTCGCCGCCGCCTACGCCGCGGTGGCCTGAGGATCGGTTCCAGGGCGTCACGGCATCGTGCTCTGGGCGCTGATCAGCTCGGTGACCGCGCGGAGACCGCCGTGCGCGAGGGCGGCGCGCTGCCGGTCCGCGCCGGTCCCGTTCTGCAGCAGCCGGTGGATCAAAGACGTGACCTGCCGGGAGTCGCCGGATGCGTCGAGGGCCGGAGCGACGTGCCGCAGGAACTCGTAGAGCACGTCGCCGGCCCGGTGCGGGGCACCGCCGGGGTCGAGGAGGGTGTCTCCGAGTCCGTGCCGGGCGGCGTGCCACATGGCGGCCTGCAGCAGCTCCGGCGCGATGTCGGGCAGGGGCGCGTCGGCGGCCGCTTCCGCCAGGGCGGTCTCCACGAGGGCCCGGATGAGCGCGGCGAGCATGACCGCCTCGTCCGCGCGCAGCTGGACGTCCAGGCACCGCACCTCGATGGTCGGGTAGGTGGCGGAAAGGCGGGCTTGCCAGTACAGCTGCCCGACGTCCGAGATCAGACCCGACTCCTGCAGCCGCTCCACGCGCCGGTCGTAGTCGGCGGCGTCTCGGAAGTGCGGGGGCATGCCGCTGACCGGCCACCGGCTGAAGATCACGGTGCGCCAGCTCGCGAAGCCCGTGTCGTGGCCGTCCCAGAGCGGGGAGTTCGCCGCCATGGCCGTCAGCGTGGGCAGCCGGGAGCGGATCCGGTTCATCACCTGCACGCCCGCTTCCCGGTCCGGCACTGCGACGTGTACGTGCGTGCCGTTGACCAGTTGCTCCGCCACCAGCTGGGGGGCCTGGGTGACCATCGCCCGGTAGCGGGCCTGGTCGGTGACGGCGATGGGGCGGCCGTGCCGCAGCGGCGGGGTTCCGCAGACCCCGATGCGGCAGCCGTGCTCCTCGGCGGCCACGCCGACGGCGTGCCGCAGACGCAGGAGATGGCCTCCGACCTCCTCCAGGGTGGCGCAGACCGGCGTGGCCACCTCGACCTGCGCCTGGAGCAGCTCGTACTGCACCTCCTGGTCGGTCACCAGGTGCCCCACGCCCGCCGCGGCGCGCACTTTGTCCGCCTGAGGTACCGGCAGGCCCGTGACCGGGTCGAGCAGCAGGTACTCCTCTTCCACGCCGATCGTCGTCATCGACCATCCTCTGTTCCGCCCGGAGACCGGGCCGGGTTCCGGCGCGGGTCAGCGCCGCACCTCACACAGCGAAAGTCACCTCTCAGGGGGCACGCTCGTGCACTGTCGAGTGCCGCGCTCCGGCCGGAACAAAACATGACACAGAGGCGGAAACCGCTTACACGGGAAAAGGGCGCCGACCGGTGCCGACCGGCGTCCCGGGGTACTCGCGCCACCGGCGGTCGAGCCTGCCGCCACCGGTGCCGGCACTCTCGCCGGTCCGCGGAAGGGGGCGGTCCGATGATCTCGTCGACATCGAGCGTCTGGGTCCCGGCAGCCCTGAACGCGAGGAGAAGGTGGAGCGGGTCTTCGCCCTGATCCGCCAGGCATCCGCGACGAGGAGGACCCGCTCCTGCCTCGGCTGCAAGGAGCCCTGGACACCGTTCGGTTGCGCCGGGTCGGCACCGCCTGGGAGACGGTACGCAGGAGCGCACCCACGCACCCCCACCCGATCGTCCCGCGACGCCCTCCCGGCAACGCACTCCTGGGCGTGCCGCTCAGTCTCCACGACTGGATACGCGACGGGCCGGCACCGATCTTCGCGTCGGCGGTGTGGCGAAGAGGGTCCTGACCGGAATCGCCGGCCTCCTCATGTCCGTCGCGGTCGCCGCGGTCGTGCGCAAACGGCGATGACCCCACCGCTCGGTCGAATGGATTCCATTGCGCCATTCGGCTCAGGGACACCCGACGGCGGACAAGGGTGACGAACCGCACCGAATAGGTTCCTCCGGGGTGGATGACCGTCCGCCGCGTTGCTGCCGATCGAGGAACTGATGGCGACACACACTGAACCGGTTTCACCCGTACCCGCGGTGGAGCGCCGCGGCAGAGGGAAGGTGGTCGTCTCCTGGCTGACGACCACCGATCACAAGAAGATCGGACACCTGTATCTGATCACGTCGTTCGGGTTCTTCCTGGTCGCGGGTGCGCTGGCGATGCTCATCCGGGCGGAGCTGGCCCGGCCGGGGCTGCAGATCGTCTCCAGCGAGCAGTACAACCAGGCGTTCACCATGCACGGCACGATCATGCTGCTGCTGTTCGCGACGCCCACCTTCGCCGGCTTCGCCAACGCCGTCATGCCTTTGCAGATCGGCTCACCCGACGTGGCGTTCCCGCGGCTGAACATGTTCTCGTACTGGCTGTTCCTCTTCGGCGGCCTGATCGTGCTCGGCAGCTTCCTCACCCCGCAGGGCTCGGCCGACTTCGGCTGGACCGCGTACACCCCGCTCAGCGGTGGGGAGCGCACCCCTCACGTCGGCGGGGACCTGTGGATCATGGGGCTGGCGCTGTCCGGCTTCGGCACCATCCTCGGCTCCGTCAACTTCATCACCACCATCATCTGCATGCGCGCCCCGGGCATGACGATGTTCCGGATGCCGATCTTCACCTGGAACGTGCTGCTCACCTCGGTGCTGGTGCTGCTGGCCTTCCCGGTCCTGGCCGCCGCGTTGCTGGTGCTGGAGGCGGACCGGCGCTTCGGCGCGCAGGTGTTCAACGCGGAGAACGGGGGCGCGGTGCTGTGGCAGCACCTGTTCTGGTTCTTCGGCCACCCGGAGGTGTACATCCTGGCGCTGCCGTTCTTCGGGGTGATCACCGAGATCATCCCCGTCTTCGCCCGCAAGCCGATCTTCGGGTACACCGGTCTGATCGGCGCGACCGTCTCCATCGCCGGGCTGTCGGTGACGGTGTGGGCGCACCACATGTTCGCCACCGGCGCGGTGCTGCTGCCGTTCTTCTCCTTCATGACGTATCTGATCGCCGTGCCGACGGGTGTGAAGTTCTTCAACTGGATCGGCACGATGTGGCGGGGTTCGCTGTCGTTCGAACCACCGATGCTCTGGGCACTCGGCTTCCTGGTCACCTTCCTCTTCGGCGGTCTGACCGGCGTGATCCTGGGCTCCCCGCCGCTCGACTGGCACGTCACCGACAGCTACTTCGTGGTCGCCCACTTCCACTACGTGCTGTTCGGGACGATCGTGTTCGCGATGTTCGGAGGATTCAGCTTCTGGTGGCCGAAGATGACCGGCACCATGCTCGACACGCGCCTGGAGAAGATCCACTTCTGGACGCTGTTCGTCGGCTTCCACACCACGTTCCTGGTCCAGCACTGGCTCGGCGCCGAGGGCATGCCCCGCCGCTACGCCGACTATCTGGCCGCCGACGGGTTCACCGCGCTCAACACCGTCTCCTCGATCGGCGCGTTCCTGCTGGGCCTGTCCACCCTGCCCTTCCTGTACAACGTGTACAGGACCGCCCAGAAGGGCGAGAAAGTCGAGGTCGACGACCCCTGGGGCTACGGCCGCTCGCTGGAATGGGCCACGTCCTGCCCGCCGCCCCGCCACAACTTCCTCACCCTGCCCAAGATCCGCTCCGAGTCACCGGCCTTCGACCTGCGCCACCCGGACGTGGCGAGCCTGGACGAGGCGGAGAACACCGGGCAGCGCGATGTGGTCGACGCCGAGGGGCACAAGGGCGAGCGGCAGTGAGACGGGGCAGGCAGCAGGCGCCCGTGGGCGAGGAGCGCAGCGCCCTGGCCGACGAGACCGAGGGCTTCCTCATCGCCCACGCCCACCGCGACCAGGCACAGCGCGAGGCCGGGGAACTCTGCGCACGGATGCCGTGGCTGACCACGGCCCAGGTGGAGGAACTCACCGGCCACTACGTCCGCCGGCGTCTCGACGTCACCCGGCAGCTGATGCTCGGCACCGTGCGACGCGCCGACGAGCTGCGACAGGAGTACGAGAGCCGCTACGCCCATCTCCGGCGCGCCCTGCTCCGACGCCACGCGGCCGGTGCCTGTGCCGTCCTGGCCTGCGCCGCGGGGGCGGGGGCGCTGGCGGGTGTGCTGATCCGCTGAGCCGAGGGCCGGGCTCAGCGGCCGTAGCCGTTCTCGCGGGCCGGCGGCCCGGCACCGGAACGGCGGCCCGGGCGGCGGGCGGCGTGGAGCTCACCCGGGCCGGGGCCTTCCCGGGCGGCCAACGCATCGGCCACGGCGCCGGTGACGAAGCCGTAGACCACCTTGTGCAGGACGTCCACGGTGAGTTCCGTGCGGGGCCAGGTGGCGGGCGGGGCACCGACTCCGGTGGCGTTCTCCAGGATCTGATCATTGGTGAGGCGGACGACCGTGAACTCGGCGGACGCGACCGGCCCGCGCAGCCCGGCATGGGCCATGACCGAGCGGAGCACTCCGAGAAGGGCGGCCTGGCCGAAGTGCATGGCCCAGTTGAGCGGCAGCGGCTGGCTGCCGGGATGTTCGGGCAGGCCGGTGAGACGCTGGAGAACCCGGGCGGGCACATGGGAGTCGGGGCGGCCGGTCACGACCTGTTCGATCTTCTCGCCGAGGGTCATCACCACTCCCCCAGCGGTCCCGGCGACCAGCCCCTGCCACAGTGCACGCCTGATCATGCGGCGCCGGGTACCCGGTCACGGCTGCTTCATCCACGCCCGGGCGGGTGGCCTCAGGGGCCGTGGGGCGGTTCGAAGCAGCCGGTCTCCGGGTACGGGCCGTTGGCCCGCTCCTCGACGTTCGACTTCTGCACGAACCCCGACACACAGGCGTCGTCGTGCACGCGCAGGGCGACCCGCGTCCCCTCGGGCGCGACGTAGCCGTCGTCCTTCCAGCGCGGGGACATACCCGTGACGGTGAGCGTGCCGCCGAGGCGCCTGACGTCCTCCGTGACGCGCTCCCGGCTCGTAGCCGAGCCGGAGCAGTGCCGTCCGCACGGTCTCGGGGTCCCGCTTCCGCCGCTCCCACAGCCTCTCGAGCACCGGCCCGATGCTGGCCGGCCTCCCGCTGGGCGGTCCTTCGCGTGGGCCGGAGTCATGTCCTCACGGCGGTAGGCGTTGTTCTCAAGCAGGAACGCACGCAGGTGCCGGACCCCGCGAAGGTCACTCGTGTACGGAGGGGGTCAGGGTGCGATCGGGGATCCTTCCGGGGCGCCCCCGATGCATGGTCACCCACCCGCTGGAAGCGTAGGGTTCATGACCTCAACCCCCTCGTCACGAAGGGCCTTTGCGGGCGCTGCCCTGTCGGGAGCCGCCGCGCTGGCCGCCCTCACGGTACTGCCCGCGCGAAGCGCCATGGCATCCGCCGCGGCCACCACCCCTCTCCCACCACTGGATACCGCCGCGCTTCGGGCGGCGATCAGTGATCTGAGGCATCCGCCGTCGACCGCAGCTCAATTGCGCGTCGGCGGCGCGGCCGGCTCCTGGCATGCTTCCTCGGGTGTGGCCGACATCAGGACGCGGCGGCCGGTGACGGGGTACGACAACGTCCGCATCGGCAGCATCACCAAGGTCTTCGTAGCCACGGTGGTGCTGCAACTGGCGGCGGAGGGCCGGGTCGCAATGGACAGGCCCGTTCAGCACATCCTGCCGGGACTGCTGCCGACCCGCTTCTCGCCTGTCACCGTGGGGCATCTGCTGAACCACACCAGCGGCTTGCCGGACCACGTCGGCATCCCCGAACCGACAAGTGCGGAAGAGGTGTTGCACCACCGCTTCGACCACTGGACGCCACGGGAGTGGGTGGCGACAGCGGCTCAGGGAGCACTGAAGTTCCCCCCGGGTACGCGGCAGGAGTACCGCGGCGTCAACTATGTACTGGCCGCACTGATCATCGACCAGGTGACCGGACGCCCGTACGGAGAGGCCGTCGCGGCCCGCATCCTGCGCCCGCTGGGCCTGTCCGGCACCGTCGTGCCCGGCGACGATCCCCGCATCCACGGCCGACACGTGCACGGCTACCTGGAAATGGCCGACGGTGACCTGAGGGACGTCACCGTGTACGACCAGTCGGCCGGCCGGGGCGAGGGCGACATGATCTCCACCCCGGGCGACCTCGACCGGATGCTCGCCGTCCTGTTCTCCGGCCCACTGCTCCCGCCGGATTTGCTGCAGCTGATGTTCACGCTGCCGCCGGAGGACGTGCGCATGCTGGACGGCTCCCCGGCCCGCTACGGCACCGGGCTTCAGCGGGCCGACGTCAACGGCGTGACGTTCTGGGGCAAGACCGGCGAGACGTACGGCTACAAGAACGCCGCGTTCTCCACTCGTGACGGGCAGCGCCGCTTCGTGCTCGCCTACAACCCGACGACCGCTCGCAACGGGGAGGAGAGCCAGATGATCGCCCGGGTTGCCGACGTGCTCACCCGCGGCTGAGCACCGGAGACCCGGCGGCGTCGACAGGCCATATGTGCCAGAGGTTCCAGGAGCTGCCGGGAGGTCTCTTCGGGCAGCGCACGTGCGAGCAGTGTGACTCCACTCAGGCAGGCGGTACCGGCCGGGCTCAGCCATGGGTCTTCGCTCAGTCTGCCGCCCTTACGGGGTTGGCCGGGGTGCCGGTACCGTCCGTTTCATGATCGACCTCGACATGCTTGTTCGGCTCTGCCCACCGCCCGCTGAGTCACCACATCCGGTGGATTGGGCGCAAGCCGAGAGCGACCTCGGTACGGCTCTGCCCGCCGACTACAAGCAGCTCGTCGAGACCTACGGCGACGGAATCTTCGACGAGACGATCTGGCTGATCGTCCCCTACTCCGCCTACGCCGACTGCGACCTGCACGCACAGACGAGGGAACGGGAGGAGATCCTGGCGGACCTGTGGGAGTTCGAGGACAAGCCGGCCGGCCTGCATGAGGCGGGGGCGAGGGTCCTGCCGTGGGCATGGGAAGAGGGCACGGGAGCGTTCCTGTACTGGCTGGCGCGGCCCGGGCAGTCCCCCGACGACTGGACCGTGCTGTACAACGAGGGGCGCGGGCCCCTGTGGGAGCACCACGACATGGGGTGTCTCGCGTTTCTCCTGGCGGTGCTCACCGGAACCGCGGAGACGGAGTACTTCAGTCACCTCTATGGGGTGCTGAAGCCGACGGAACACCGCTTCGCGAAGGCCGACCAGGCCCTTGGAGCGACGATCGAACCGTGATTCCCCCGGCGGCTCTCGGCGACCGTGCTCGCCGCTGACGCGCCTGATCCTGGGGGCAGGGCGCCACGTACCAGCTGCTGGACGCGCGGCGCCAGCCGTAGTAGCCGGTGGAACGGGCACATCACCTCGTCCGGAACAAGGACCGCTGCAGAAACGGGCGGCGGACTCCCCCCGCCGTGCTCGCGCCCACGATCAAGGTCCGGCAGCTCCGCGTCGGCAAGGCCCAGCCGATGAGTTTCCGGTGGTCGCGCGGTCCACCCTTCGACACGAAGGGAGCGCACCATGCGCAAGATCATCATTTGCACGTTCCTGTCGCTGGACGGCGTCATGCAGGCGCCGGGCGGTCCGGACGAGGACTCCGAGAGCGGCTTCGAGCACGGCGGCTGGCAGAAGCCGGTCTCCGACGACGAGGTCGGCGCGGCCGTCGCCGGTTGGTACGAGCGCTCCGACGCGATGCTGCTCGGCCGCAAGACGTACGAGATCTTCGCGGCGTACTGGCCGGCCGCCGATCCCGGCAACCCGTTCACCGAGCGGATGAACGGCATGCGCAAGTATGTGGCGTCCCGGACGCTGACGTCCCTGGAGTGGGAGAACTCCACGCTGCTGGAGGGTGACGTCGCCGACGCCGTGCGCGAACTGAAGGCCTCCGACGGCGGTGACATCAACGTCGTCGGCAGCGGCGACCTCGCCCAGACGCTCATGCGGCACGACCTGGTCGACGAGTACCGGCTGACGATCCATCCGGTGATCATCGGTACCGGCAAGCGGCTGTTCGCCGACGGAGCGGTCCCCACCTCTCTGGAGCCGGTCAGCGTCTCGACGACGAAGAGCGGCACCGTCGTCGGCGTCTACCGGCCGACAGGCAAGCCCAGCTACGACAGCTACTAGTTTTTGATCTCTTCACTCAGCCGTGCCCGAGCGAGGGCGTGATCGCCGGGTCGGCAGGCGCACGACGCGAGCGACGCTGCCACGTCCCCCGGGCGTCGTCGCGGGGCCTCTCATCACCGGTCGACACACCCCTCGCCAAACGCAACGCAGAAGACTTCGACCGGATGACGTACCTGCGCGTCGCTGCTCGCGACCTCCTGCTCTTCCTCGATGACGCACCGCATGCGGTGCGTGATGGCCGCCCGGTCAACCTCGGCGAGCGTTCACGCGACTTCGGCTGAGGGGCTCGTACCGTCGCAGGGGCGCTCAGGCCAGGCCGAACCGCTCGGCGTGGACTTGCCGATGAGGGACCTTCAGCCCGCGCAGGGCGCCGAGCACGGCCGAGGTCATCGCCGGCGGGCCGCAGACGTACACATCGCGTTCGGCTATGTCGGGGACCAGAGCACGGAGACCGTCCGGTGCGAAGGACTGGTTTCCCTCCCTCGTGCGGCCGGTGAGCAGGTGCAGTTGCCCGCCCCGGTCCGCGACCAGGGCCCGCACCTCGTCGGCCAGCACGGCGTCGTGCTCGTCGCGCACCCGGTAGAGCACGACGACGTCCCCGGCCGGTTCCTCCTCCAGCAGGGCACGGACCGGCGTGATCCCCACCCCTCCGGCGATCAGCAGCGCACCGGGCCGCGTGCGATGCAACGAGGTGAACGCCCCGTACGGGCCCTCGACGTATGCGCGACTCCCGATCGGGATGTGCCGCAGGCCGGCGCTGGCGCTGCCGACCGCCTTGGCGGTCAGGCGAAGGCTGCGGCCGTCGGGCGCCGCCGACAGCGAGAACGGATTCGCCGCCCACCAGTGGTGGTGCCCGGGGAATCGCCAGATGCAGAACTGGCCCGCCCGGGCGGGAAACCTGTCCAGGTGGCGGCCGGTGACGTGTACCGACACCACGTCGTCCGACTCCGGCACCACCGCGGTGACGTGGAACCGGTGGTAGGCGTTGCGCCACGCGGGCAGGACGATCCGGCCTGCGACCAGGGCACCGAACGCGAACAGCCACAGGGCCCACCAGTAGATCTTCGCGGGCGTGGAGGAGCTGAAGGTGGTGGTCTCCTGCAACTGGTGGACGAAGGCCAGCCCCAACGCCAGGTACAGCAGCAAGTGCAGGCCGTGCCACGTCTCGTACCGCAGCCGCTGCCTCACATACCGGGCCGAGACGGCACCGATCACGACGACGATCGCCGCGGCCCCCATCCCGAGCAGCGAGGCCGGCACTCCCGCCAGCGCGAAGAACGTCTTCGTCATCGACGCGTCGTCGAGCCGGGAAAAGCCCAGCACCACCAGAACAGCGTGGGTGAGGACGGTCCACAACAGGGCGAAGCCGACCCATCGGTGCCACACCGTCAGCCGGTCCATGCCGATACGGCGGTCGAGCCACGGCAGCCGGGCCACCAGCAGCAGCTGGAACAGCATCAGCACAGCGGCGTGCAGGCCGAAGAACTTGGCGACGGTGAGTACCCCGTTCTTCCCGGTCCCGGCATCGAGGAACAATGCCTCGACGATCGCCAAGTTGCCCACGACGAACGTCCACAGCGCCCACCGCGCCGCAACCACCGGAGGCACGGTGCGTCGCCGCACCCGCATCTGTGAACCGGTCGCTTCCACCGCTCCCCCTCATGTCCATGTGACGTATCGCTCCGGGGACGAATACGGAACCCGCCGCAGAAAGCCTCGACCGCCCGTCGGTGGCCCCCTGAATAGCACCTCGTGAACCCGTCGGCCACCCGGACCGGCTGGTTAGTTCGTCCGCCGATCACTCCCAGGAGAGGACGCTGCGTGAAAGGACCTGGTTTCTCCTCTGATTGCGCTCGTCGTTTCCGTGTCGGGGGCGACGGTCGCGGGCGCGGCTCCCGCTCCGCCGCCCCCGACACGCTGCGGATCATGCCGTTGGGCGACTCGTCACACGTGAGGGGTGGGCAGCAGTACGGGCAACGGCTACCGGGGGCCGTCGGAGACAGCGCAGGCGGTGCCGTTGAGGGTGTAGGACGTCGGCGGGGCGGTGTTTCCGGTGTGAGCCGCCTGGAAACCGATGCCGACCGACGCGCCCGGAGCGATGGTGGTGTTGTGGGCGACGTTTCGGGCCGTCACCCGGCCTGAGGCGGCCGAGTAGTCCGCGTTCCATCCGGCGGTGATGGTCTGGCCCTCGGGCAGGGTGAAGGCGAGGGACCAGCCGCCGATCGTGGTCGTGCCGGTGTTGGCGATGGTGATGCTCGACGTCAGACCGGTGTTCCAGGCGCTGACGGTGCTGGTGACCCGGCAGGTCGCCGGCCCCGGCGACGGGTCGGAGCCCTGGAACTGCGTGAAGAACTTCCAGACCTCGCCCGGCAGCCAGCTCCTGCCGCTGTCCCCGGGGGCCCCGTCCTGCGGTGCCGCGATGTGCCCTTCGTCGAACGCGGCCCAGGCGACCGGATGCCCGGCCGAGCAGCCCGAGTAGGTGGTGACCCGGTGCGTCAGGCTGCCCTGCGCCGGCTCGGGCGGGTTCTGGGGAGCGCAGCCGTTGTTCCTGACGAACCTGTCCCGCATCGCCCGTCCGCCGGCGATGCCGAGGACGTTGTCCCTGAGGCCGTGCACTCCGAGGTAGGCGATCGGCTGGGTACCGCCGCTGCATCCGCTGAGCTGCCCGCCGCTCTGCACCGCGACCGCGCGAAAGACCGTCGCACGGGAGCATGCGAGGGCGTACGACATGGCGGCGCCGTAGCTGAACCCGAGGGCGAAGCGCTGGGTCGTCTCGACGCACAGGTCCGTCTCGACGCGCCTGAGCATGTCGTCGACGAACGTGACGTCCTCTCCGCCGGTGTTGGCCCAACCGTTGTTGAGGCCCTGGGGCGCCAGGAAGATCGTGCTGTTGCTCGCCAGGCGCTGGAGTCCGTAGTAGGCCCAGGTGCCCGTTTCCACCGTGCGGCCGGTGGCGACGTCGGTAGAGGTGCCGCCCAGCCAGTGGAAGCCGAGGACCAGCCGGTGGGCACGGTTGCGGTCGTAGCCGTCGGGGACGCGCAGGACGAAGGTCCGGTTCTTGCCGCCGCTGCGGATCGTGTGCGTTCCACTCGTCAGGGTGGGGGCCTTGCCACACCCTGAGCTCGGGGCGGCGGCGGCGGAAACCGTGAGCGGAGTGTTTCCGCCCCGGCCGTGGCCCAGCGCCGTGCCTCCCATGCTCAGGACGACCAGCACCGCCAGAACGGCGCTCCATAACAGGGATCTGCTCCTCGTCATCGTGAGACTCCCCTACCGGAACCGCGGTTCACGCGCGGCTCCATTCCTGGTGGGCCTGCCCGTTGCAGGTCCACGGGACCAGCGGTGTTCCCGCCCGCAGGTCGCCCGCCGCGTCACGCCGCGGGACCGCCTGATCGTCTGGGCACCGGTGCCTCCTCAGCCGGACGGGCGCCATGAGCCGTGACCGCTATGGCTGTCACGTGCATGACACTCCCCTGGGTTCGAAATTTCGCATGCCATTCCGAAACTCGTGATGCCAGGGATGGTAGACGGAGGCCCGAACATGTCAACAGCCCGAGCATCCGTTCCGAGCAAGCGATCTACCTGCGGCGATTCAGCCGCCAAGGCTTCGAATGTTTCGTAGAAGAAATCGAATACTGCGAGAAGGATTGACGGGACTCGAGAGCCTCCTATCATCCAGGATGCTCGACGTATCGATGCATGTTCGGAATATCGAACCGATGCAGTGCTCCACCCGCATGAGGCAAGGCACCTCCAGGGTCATGGGCTACCGATTCGCCCTTCTCCACCACGGCACATCACGGCGGTTCGAGCTGTCCGCGCCCTGAAGCGACCCGATCGCACCACGCAACCCCCCACCCCCTCCACGAGGAAAACCATGAACCCATTAACCATGAACCCACTGAAACGGCTCGGCTGTCGCCGCGCCTCCGTCCTCAGCCTGCTGGCCGCGACCCTCCTGGTGACACCGGGGACGGCGACCGGTGCGCCCGACGCCGTACAGGCCTCCACCCTGGGCGCCCAGGCGGCCCAGTCCGGACGGTACTTCGGAACCGCCGTGGCCGCCGGACGGCTCGGCGACGGCACGTACACCGGCATCCTGGACCGTGAGTTCAACTCGGTCACTCCCGAGAACGAGATGAAGTGGGACGCGACCGAGCCGTCCCGCGGCTCGTTCACCTTCAGCCGCGCCGACCAGATCGCCCATCGCGCGCAGGCCCGCGGTCAGCGCCTGCGCGGCCACACCCTGGTCTGGCACTCCCAACTGCCCGGCTGGGTCAACTCCATCAGGGACGCGAACACGCTGCGCGGCGTGATGAACAACCACATCACCACCGTGATGAACCGCTACAAGGGCCGGATCCACTCCTGGGACGTGGTCAACGAGGCCTTCGCGGACGGCGGCAGCGGCCAGATGCGCAGCTCGGTCTTCCGGGACGTGCTGGGCACCGGCTTCATCGAACAGGCCTTCCGCACGGCGCGATCGGCGGACCCGGCGGCCAAGCTCTGCTACAACGACTACAACATCGAGAACTGGAGCGACGCCAAGACCCAGGGCGTCTACCGCATGGTGCGCGACTTCAAGGCGCGCGGGGTGCCCATCGACTGCGTCGGCCTCCAGGCCCATTTCGGCGCCGGCGGCCCGCCCGGCAGCTTCCAGACGACGCTGTCGAACTTCGCCGCCCTCGGGGTGGACGTCCAGATCACCGAGCTGGACATCGCGCAGGCATCGACGACGGCCTACGCGAACACGGTGCGGGCCTGCATGAACGTCGCACGCTGCACCGGCATCACGGTCTGGGGCATCCGGGACAGCGACTCCTGGCGCAGCGGCGAGAACCCGCTGCTGTTCGACCGCAACGGCAACAAGAAACCGGCGTACAACGCGACACTGACGACGATGGGCGGCACGCCCACCGCGACCGGCAGTACTCCTCCTGCCACCCGAGGCACACCCACGACCGGCCGCGGCACACCTGCCGTCACGAGCAGCACGCCCGCCGGCTCACGCGGCGCCGCCAACGCCGCCGCTCTGCCCAACCGTTACTCGTGGAGCTCCAGCGGCCCGCTGATCTCGCCGAAGCCGGACTCGACGCACAACATCGCCGGCATCAAGGACCCGACGGTCGTCCAGTACAACGGCAAGTACCACGTGTTCGCCAGCACCGCCAGTTCCTCCGGATACAACCTGGTCTACCTGAACTTCAGCGACTGGTCCCAGGCCGGCTCGGCCACGCACCACTATCTCGACCGCACCGCCATCGGCCGCGGGTACCGGGCCGCGCCGCAGGTCTTCTACTACGCGCCGCAACGCCTGTGGTACCTCGTCTACCAGACCGGCAACGCCTCGTACTCCACCAACCCCGACATCTCCAACCCGAACGGCTGGAGCGCGCCGCGCAACTTCTACTCGTCGATGCCGGACATCATCCGGCAGAACATCGGCAACGGTCACTGGGTCGACATGTGGGTGATCTGCGACAGCGGCGACTGCTACCTGTTCTCATCCGACGACAACGGACACCTGTACCGCTCGCGGACGACCACCGGTCAGTTCCCGAACGGGTTCACCAATACCGTCATCGCGGCCCAGGACTCCAAATACGCGTTGTTCGAGGCGAGCAACGTGTACAAGGTGCAGGGCAGTAACCAGTACCTGCTGCTGGTGGAAGCCATCGGATCGGACGGCCGACGCTACTTCCGGTCCTGGACCTCGGGCAGCCTGGCCGGTTCCTGGACGCCCCTGGCCGCGTCGGAGAGCAACCCCTTCGCACGGGCCGGCAACGTCTCCTTCCCCTCGGGCGCCTGGACCCGGGACATCAGCCACGGCGAGATGATCCGGGCCGGCTACGACCAGACACTGACCATCCCCGCCTGCCGGCTCCAGTACCTCTACCAAGGCATGAACCCCAACGCGGGTGGCGACTACAACCTGCTCCCGTGGCGGCTCGGCCTGCTCACCCAGACGAACTCGTCCTGCTGACCGACCGTGCCATGGGGAGCGCTTGTGCTGGGAGCGCTCCCCCTCCCCGGCTCGTCCCTGCCCTTCGCCCGCCCCCTGTCAGAAAGCCGAGGTACCCGTCATGCGCCGCAGACTCCTCGCCCTGGTGGCAGCGCTCTCCTCACTGCCGCTGGCGCTCGCCGCCGCCCCGACCGCTCACGCGGCCGACCCGACGACCATGACCAACGGGTTCTACGTGGACCCCGACTCCAGCGCGAAACGGTGGGTCGCCGCCAACCCCGGCGACGGCCGGGCCTCCGCGATCAACGCGTCCATCGCCAATACCCCGACGGCCCGCTGGTTCGGCTCCTGGAGCGGCAGCATCGGGACCGCCACCGGCGCGTACGCGGGCGCCGCGGACGCCCGGGACAAGCTGCCCCTCCTCGTGGCCTACAACATCTACAACCGTGACTACTGCGGCGGACACTCCGCGGGCGGAGCCTCGTCGCCGTCCGCCTACGCGAACTGGATCGCCCAGTTCGCGGGCGGGATCGCCGCCCGCCCGGCCGTCGTCGTCCTCGAACCGGACTCCCTCGGGGACTACGGCTGCATGAACCAGGCGCAGATCGACGAACGCGAGCGCATGCTGACCGGTGCGCTCACCGAGTTCAACCGCCGAGCCCCCAACACCTGGGTCTACCTCGACGCCGGCAACCCGGCCTGGGCGAGCGCGGCGACCATGGCCCGGCGTCTGCACGAAGCCGGCGTCCGGCAGGCACACGGTTTTTCGCTCAACGTCTCCAACTACCTCACCACGGGCGAGAACACCGCGTACGCCGACGCCGTCAACAGGGAACTCAGCACCCGGTACGGCTACACCAAGCCGTTCGTCGTGGACACCAGCCGCAACGGCAACGGCTCGAACGGCCAGTGGTGCAACCCGTCAGGCCGCCGTATCGGCACTCCCACCCGGCTGGGCGGGGGCGCCGAGATGCTCTTGTGGATCAAGGTTCCCGGCGAGTCCGACGGCAACTGCGGCGTGGGAGGCGGCTCCTCGGCCGGGCAGTTCCTCCCCGAGGTCGCCTACAAGATGATCTACGGCTACTGATCCCACATCGGTTCGGGTCCTTCCTGCGTTCTGTGCCTGGCCGATCCGACACCAGGACCGAGGCCGTCCGCGTCCTTCACAGGCGCGGTCGACCTCGGCCCGCAGGGTGTTGCGGTCCGAGACGACCGTTACGAGAAGCCAAGATCGACAACTGGTCAAACGTGATGTGAGCTGCGAAGCTGGAGTTCGAGGGCTCATCTACTAGGTTGTCTAGGAGGTACCCGTGAAGATGCTGATCAACGTCCCGGAGAACGTGGTCGCGGATGCGCTGCGCGGTCTGGCGGCTGCCCACCCGGAGCTGACCGTGGACGTGGAGAACCGGGTGATCGTGCGGCGGGACGCTCCTGTCGCCGGACAGGTGGGGCTGGTCTCGGGCGGGGGCTCGGGGCACGAGCCGTTGCACGGCGGTTTCGTGGGCCCCGGCATGCTGTCGGCGGCCTGTCCGGGCGAGGTCTTCACCTCCCCCGTGCCCGACCAGATGCTGCGCGCGGCGGCCGCCGTGGACAGCGGCGCCGGCGTGCTGTTCATCGTGAAGAACTACACCGGTGACGTGCTCAACTTCGACATGGCCGCCGAGATGGCCGAGGACGAGGGCATCCGGGTCGCGAAGGTGCTGGTGAACGACGACGTGGCGGTGACCGACAGCCTGTACACGGCAGGCCGGCGCGGGACCGGCGCGACCCTGTTCGTGGAGAAGATCGCGGGAGCCGCCGCAGCCGAGGGCATGCCCCTGGAGCGGGTCGAGGCCATCGCCCGGCAGGTGAACGAGAGCTCCCGCAGCTTCGGGATCGCGCTGAGCGCCTGCAGCACCCCGGCCAAGGGCAGCCCCACCTTCGATCTGCCGCCCGGCGAGCTGGAGTTGGGCATCGGCATCCACGGCGAACCGGGCCGGGAGCGGCGCGCCATGATGACCTCCGGCGAGATCGCCGAGGCGGCCGTCGAGGCGGTGGTGGAGGACCTGCAGCCGCGCAATCCGGTGCTGGTCCTGGTCAACGGCATGGGCGCGACACCGCTGCTGGAGCTGTACGGCTTCAACGCCGAGGTGCACCGGGTGCTCGCCCAGCGCGGCGTCCCCGTGGCCCGTGTCCTCGTGGGCAACTACGTCACCTCCCTGGACATGGCGGGCGCCTCGCTCACCCTGTGCCAGGTCGACGAGGAGCTGCTGCGGCTGTACGACGCGCCGGTCAAGACCCCGGGCCTGCGCTGGGGCGTGTGACCCACAGGGGGTAGAGGATCACCACGTACCTACCAGGCAAGGAGATCCAGTGCTCGACGCCGATTTCTTCCGCCGTTGGATGACGGCGACCGCCGCGTCCGTCGACCGCGAGGCGGAGCGGCTCACCGCCCTCGACTCCCCCATCGGGGACGCCGACCACGGCAGCAACCTCCAGCGCGGGTTCACGGCCGTCGTGACCGTCCTGGAGAAGGAGGCCCCCGGCACACCCGGCGGGGTCCTGACCCTGGCCGGACGCCAGCTGATCTCGACGGTCGGCGGCGCGTCGGGCCCGCTGTACGGGACGCTGCTGCGCCGTACCGGCAAGGCGCTGGGCGATGCCGAAGAGGTCAGTGCGGAGCAGCTCGCCGAGGCCTTGCGGGCGGGGGTGGACGCGGTCATGACCCTCGGCGGCGCGGCCCCGGGCGACAAGACCATGATCGACGCCCTGGTGCCCGCGGTGGACGCGCTCGGCGACTCGTTCGCCGCGGCCCGGACCGCCGCGGAGGAAGGCGCGGTGGCGACGACGCCCCTGCAGGCGCGCAAGGGCCGGGCGAGCTATGTGGGCGAGCGCAGCATCGGCCACCAGGACCCGGGCGCCACGTCGTCGGCGCTGCTGATCGCCGGACTCGCGGAGGCCGCCGGTGAGTGACGAGCAGCTGGTGGGAATCGTGCTGGTGTCGCACAGCGCGGAGGTGGCCGCGTCGGTCGCGGAGCTGGCGAAGGGGCTCGCGGGCGGTGGCCCGGTGGTGCCCGTCGCTCCGGCGGGCGGCACCGAGGGCGGCGGGCTCGGCACCAGCTCCGAACTGATCGCCGCGGCGGCCGCGTCCGTCGATCGCGGTGCCGGAGTCGCCGTCCTGACCGACCTGGGCAGCGCGGTGCTCACGGTGAAGGCACTGCTGGCGGAGGGCGACGAACTCCCCGAGTCGACACGCCTGGTGGACGCCCCCTTCGTGGAGGGGGCCGTGGCCGCGGTCGTCACGGCGTCCACCGGGGCGGACCTGGCGGCGGTGGAGGCGGCCGCCACGGAGGCGTACACCTACCGGAAGGTCTGAGCGCCGCCTGCGGCCGGGCACGCCGAAGCGGCGGTGTGCCCGGCCGCAGTCGTGCCGGTGAGCGGCCGTCAGCCGCTCAGTCCCCCGCCCGTCCGGCTTCCCGTTGGAACCGCGGTGCCGTCAGCCGCTCAGTCCCCCGCCCGTCCGGCTTCCCGTTGGAACCGCGGTGCCGTCAGCCGCTCAGTCCCCGTCCGTCCGGCTTCCGGTCGCGAACCGCTTCGCCACCCGCTCCCCCTCCGCCACGGCGGCGGCGTGGTCCTCGATGGGCGACACCCTGGTGTTCTTGAAGACGATGTAGGTGACGCCGGAGGGTGCGCCGCCACCGTGCGGGTCGGCGCGGATGCCGAGGGCCTTGGCAGTCGCGTAGGACGCCTCCCCGATGATGCCCTGCGGGCCGGCGTCGCCGACGACCGCGTACCGCACGCGGTCGCGGTACACGACGGCCACCACCGAACCGCCGCCGATGCCGTGGTCCCGGTAGTCCCAGCGGCGGCTCGGCGCGGGTACGACGATGAAGGGCAGGCGTTCGGCGCTCAACGGGCGGCCGTCGGACTGGGGGTAGGCCGTGCTCGCGGCGAAGTACGGGTCGGTGCGGACGTTGCAGCGGGGTCCGGGCCGGCCGTCGCAGTCGATGTCCATGTCGGCCTTCCAGAACACGACGTCGCGGGTGCCGCAGACGGGGATGTTCGCGGGTGCGCCGTTGTCACTGCGGTAGCGGCCCCGGGAGACGGGAGTGCAGTCGCGCACCTCGGCGAGCAGCTCGGAGGCGCTCACGGTGCTCTCGCGCCATACCGCGGGCTGCGGGTGGGCGGCGGGAGGTATCGTCGGGGCGAGCAGGGCGGCGCTGGCCGCGGCCAGGGTGAGCGACTGGACACGCACGATACGGGGCCTCTCATGGGGGACCTGACGGGCACTCAGCCCAATCTGTTCCCGCGACGATCACCCGGCCACCGATGAGGGGCCGTACGGCTCACGTCCTCAACCCCCGACAGGCGCCGGGCGCCTGAGCCCGAGTAAGACTCCGGCAGCCCGGCCACCCGGGCCGGCACAGGTTCTGTGACGACGGCGGGTCCGCGCGACAGGGCCGAACTCCTGCCCGTTGGGCCCGAGTTCGACCGCGAGGTCTCAGCATGCGTGAGGATCCCGGGTGGTCACGCACGGCCCGGCGTGCACCCCTCCCGGCCGGACCGTCCCTGTTCGACCGGACGCCCCTCTTGATGCGGTCCCGTCAACAGGGTCATATTGGTCCGGACCATTGCCGTCCACCGGCCGGCCGACCACCCCATGGAGGCAGTGTCGTGCGAGGACGTTCCGCTCCCTCACCCCTTCTCCGCCGCCTGGCGCTGTGCGGAACCCTCGCGCTGGTCGCCTCCTGCGGCCCGGCCGGTGCGGAAGAGGGGGACGGCGGACGTGTGCCCGGTGCGCCGACGGGTGTCACCGCCGCGGCGGGCAGCGCGACGAGCGTGCACGTCATGTGGAACACGACCGATCGGGCCGATGTCTACGAGGTGTATCGGGGCACCACGAAGGTCGAGGAAGTGCCGGGTTCGCAGCACATGGTGGATGTCACCGGGCTCCGGCCCTCCATGCTGTACGTCTTCTCCGTACGGGCGCGGGGCTCCGACGGACGGCTAGGGCCGCCCAGCCGAAGGGTGCGGGCCAGGACGCCCGCGGCCGTGGCGGACGACCGCTCCGCGCCGACCCGCCCGTCGGCGCCCCGCGGCCGGGCGGTGGGAAGCCGGGCGGTCCGGTTGTCGTGGTCCGCCTCGACGGACGACCGGGGTGTGGTGTCGTACGACATCCACCAGGGAGGCACGAAGATCCACGGCGTGGGCGGAGGGCAGACGGCCACCGTGCTCACGGGGCTGCGGCCGGGCACGCGCTACGCGTTCACCGTCCGGGCCCGGGACGCGGCCGGGAACGTCTCCCCCGCCACACCCACCGTCCGCCTCACCACCCCGGGCACCGACGACGGCCGGGCCACCGCCCCCACCGGCTTCCGGGCGACGAGCCACCGTGCGGACGGGGCGTACCACCTGGACCTGAGCTGGGTGCCGCCCCGCGTGGACGGTGAGGTCACCGAGTACCGGATCCAGCTGGACGGCCGGCCCGCCACATCCCTCGTGTTCGGCGGCAGCCCCCCACGTGACCGGGCCACGTACAGCTTCTACGGGGGGCGGAGAGCCGGTGTCACCCACCGGGTCCGCATCAGGGCGATGCTGCCGGACGGCACCTGGGGAGGTCTCTCGGCGGAGCGGACGGTGACGACGGGGTCCTGACGTCCTCCGCGGCATCGGCCGGGCGGAGGAACCCGTCACCTGCACGGGGGCGCTCGGAGTGCGGCCGTGCCCGGGGGCGCTTTGGCTGACCCCGAGGCAGCACGGGCGCTCCCCGACCCTCGGCGGCGCAAGGATGTACCGCCGACCGTGCCGCCGGAGGGCAGTCCACATGCGCAACTCATCGTCAGTTCTCCGCTCCGGCCTGACCGTGGCAGTCGCCGCGCTGCCCCTCGCCCTGGCCGCGGTGCCCGCCGTCGCAGCCCCGGGTATCTCCGTGAGCACCACAGGGTCCACGGTGTCGGTCACGACCAGCTCGTGCACCCAGATCAGCGGCAGCTGGGGCACCGCCTCGCTCCTCACCAGCAGTCAGGGCAGCTTCGCCCAGGGCCGCCAGGTGACGCTGTCGGGGACGCCCACGAGTCAGTCCGCGGCCTGGTCGAACGTCTCCCCGGGCACGTACACGGTCATCGTCGTCTGCTCGGACGGCACCACCGCGGGCACGCAGTCCGTCGTGGTCTCCACCGCCCCCTCCCCCTCGCGGTCCGCGTCCCCCTCCGTCTCGCCGTCCCGCGGCGTCATGGGCGGGGTCGGTGGCAGCACGACGGACTACGGGACCGTCACGCTGGTGGCGGGCGGCACGCTGGTCGGGGCGGGCCTGATCGGGACGGCCTGGTACCTGCGCCGGCGCAACAAGCCGTACCGGCTCTGACCCGGTACGGACGGCGGCCCGCTCACCCGAAGCGCTCCGGGCGGACGGGCCGCCGTCATGTCGTGTCCGGGGCGGCCGGGTCGGCCGGGTCGGCCGGGTCCGTCAGGTGGGTTCGCCGTCCGGGAGGTCGGCGACGTCCGCCAGGGCGCGCTCGAGCCACCGGGTCCAGAAGGTCTCCAGGTCGATGCCGGCCCGCAGCACGAGATGCCGCAGCCGTACCTCGGCGCCGTCCCGGCCGGGCGGGAAGTCGCGCTTCTCGATCTCCTCGTACTCCGCCAGCTGCCGCTCGTGCAGCTCCAGATGGCGCCGCAGATCGGCTTCCAGGCCCGCCGTGCCGACCACGGCCGCCGCCCTGAGCCGCAGCAGCAGCGCGTCGCGGTGCGGCTTGGGGTCCTGGGAGGCGGAGGTCCAGCGGGCCAGCTCGGCGCGGCCCGCGGGCAGGACCTCGTAACTCTTCTTCTGCCCGCGGGCCGGCTGTTCGGACGGCAGGGCCCTGATGAGGCCGTCGGCCTCCAGTTTCCCGAGCTCGCGATAGATCTGCTGGTGCGTCGCCGACCAGAAGTAGCCGATCGACCGGTCGAAGCGGCGGGTCAGCTCCAGGCCCGACGACGGCTTCTCGAGCAGGGCGGTCAGGATCGCGTGCGGGAGTGACATGGCCTCATCCTAGGGACGCGTATCCGCACTACAGGGCGGCCGCCAGCTCCGTGCCCTGCTTGATGGCGCGCTTGGCGTCGAGCTCGGCGGCCACGTCGGCGCCGCCGATGAGGTGGGTGCTGCGCCCGGCGGCGAGCAGCTCCTCGTACAGCCCGCGGCGCGGCTCCTGGCCCGTGCACAGCACGATCGTGTCGACCTCCAGGACCGTGCTCTCCTCGCCGACGGTGATGTGCAGTCCGGCGTCGTCGATCCGGTCGTAGCGCACGCCCGGGACCATGGTGACGCCCCGGTGCTTGAGCTCGGTGCGGTGGATCCAGCCGGTGGTCTTGCCCAGGCCGGCGCCGACCTTGGAGGTCTTGCGCTGGAGCAGGTGGACGGTGCGTGACGGGGCGGGCCGCTCGGGCGCGGCGAGGCCTCCGGGGCCGCTGTAGTCCATGTCGACGCCCCACTGCCTGAAGTACGTCGCCGGGTCCTCGTGGGCCTTGTCGCCGCCGTCGGTGAGGAACTCGGCGACGTCGAAGCCGATGCCGCCCGCACCGAGGATCGCGACCCGGTCGCCGACCGGGGCACCGTCGCGCAGGACGTCGAGGTACCCGACCACGCTCGGGTGGTCGACGCCGGGGATCTCCGGGGTGCGGGGTGTGACGCCGGTGGCGACGACGACCTCGTCGAAGCCGTCGACGTCCGTGACCGTGACGGGCGTGTTCAGGCGGATGTCGACGCCGTGCCAGTCGAGCTGGGTGCGGAAGTAGCGGAGCGTCTCGTCGAACTCCTGCTTGCCCGGGACCTTGCGGGCGACGTTGAGCTGGCCGCCGATCTCGCTCGCCGCGTCGAACAGCGTGACGTCGTGCCCGCGTTCGGCGGCGGAGACCGCACAGGCGAGACCGGCCGGGCCGGCGCCGACGACCGCGACGCGCTTGCGCAACCGGGTCGGGGAGAGCACCAGTTCGGTCTCGTGGCACGCGCGCGGGTTGACCAGGCAGGACGTGATCAGGCCGCTGAAGGTGTGGTCGAGGCAGGCCTGGTTGCAGCCGATGCAGGTGTTGATCGCCTCGGGGCGGCCGGCGGCGGCCTTGGTGACGAAGTCGGGGTCGGCGAGCATCGGGCGGGCCATCGACACCATGTCGGCCGCGCCCTCGGCGAGCAGTTCCTCGGCGAGTTCGGGGGTGTTGATGCGGTTGGTGGTGACGAGCGGGACGGACACCTCGCCCATGAGCCGCTTGGTCACCCAGGTGTACGCGCCGCGCGGCACGGAGGTCGCGATGGTGGGGATGCGGGCCTCGTGCCAGCCGATGCCGGTGTTGATGATCGTCGCCCCGGCGGCCTCGACGGCCTTGGCGAGGGTGATGACCTCGTCGAGCGTGGAGCCGCCCGGGACCAGATCGAGCATGGAGAGCCGGTAGATGACGATGAAGTCCTCGCCGACGGCCTCGCGCACCCGGCGCACGATCTCCAGCGGGAAGCGCGTGCGGTTCTCGTAGGAGCCGCCCCATCCGTCGGTGCGGTGGTTGGTCTGCTGCGCGATGAACTCGTTGATGAGGTAGCCCTCGGAGCCCATGATCTCGACACCGTCGTAGCCGGCCTGCCGGGCGAGGCGGGCGGCGCGGGCGTAGTCGTCGATGGTCCGCTCGATGTCGGCGTCGGTGAGCTCGCGGGGCGGGAAGGGGCTGATCGGTGCCTGGACGGGGCTCGGGGCGACGAGGTCCTTGTGGTAGGCGTACCGGCCGAAGTGCAGGATCTGCATCGCGATCCGCCCGCCCTCGCGGTGCACGGCGTCCGTGATGACCCGGTGCTGCTCGGCCTCCTCCTCGGTGGTGAGCTTGGCGCCGCCCTCGTAGGGCCGGCCCTCGTCGTTCGGGGCGATGCCGCCGGTGACGATCAGGCCCACTCCCCCGCGGGCGCGGGCGGCGTAGAAGGCGGCCATGCGCGCGAAGCCGCCCTCGGCCTCCTCCAGGCCGACGTGCATGGAGCCCATGAGGACCCGGTTGGGCAGGGTCGTGAAGCCCAGGTCGAGGGGGGTCAGCAGGTGCGGGTAACGGCTCATCGGGCCCTCCGTGCGCGGTGTCGTGCCTGTAGTTGTAGAGGACTACCGACGGTTTATGCAACTAGTTGCATAAGGTGATGGAGGGCACAGTGGGGCCATGGCCAGGGACCTCGGGCACGGCGTGGACGAACCGGTGCGCCTGACTGACCCGCCCGTGGGCGCATGGCGTCTACGGCGGGCGTTCCTCGGCCTGCTCGCGGGGGTGAGGAGTCAGGAGGCGGTCAGCGGCTCTGCAGACGCACGTGCAGTTCCTTCTCCTGGTCGCCGGAGACCGTGCTGAGATCGTGCACGTCGAACAGCGCGTCCAGGGTCGTGCGGAACCGTTCGATCGCCCAGTAACCGCCGTGCAGGTCGGCCTCGACGGAGGACGACAGGTGAACCGGCCGCGCGCCCTCGTGCTCGTCGGCTACGTCGAAGGTGCCGAGCCACACGGTCGGGCGGGTCTCGTGCAGTTCCTCGGGCACGTCGTCGGCGCACCGGTCGGACTCGAAGCAGGAGCACAGTGCGTCGAACACGATCCGGGCGTCGTGCTTGCTGCACCCGCTGATCTCCACCGAGACGGAGTGGGGGTGCGGTCGCTCGTGGTCCATCGCCATCGTGATCGCTCCTCTCGAGGCCACCGGCTGCCGTGTCCCGCCCCTACCCCAGCAAAGCACCACCTTCCGGCGAGCACTACCGGCGGTGCGGTTCTCCGGGTGCCGGTTTTGCGGGGCGGTCCGCGCCGGGTTGGGAGATGGTGGAAGGTGACGGAAGGGGCCTTCGGGAACGGCTCCGCGCGGTAGAACATGGGGTGTCGGCACACGACGGCGTGCCGCGAGGACGGCGAAGGCGGGGCGTGGGATGAGTGCAGCCGGGTCTCCCGAATCCGCGGGCGAGGGTCCGGTGCGCGGATCGGCCCGCCCCAGCGGGCTGCTGGACGTGCTGCGCGTGGCCTCGGTGGTCCTGGACGCCGAGGGCCGCATCGTGCTGTGGAGCCCGCAGGCCGAGGAGCTGTTCGGGTACGACGCCCATGAGGCGCTCGGGCAGTACGCCGCCCGGATCATGGTTCACGAAGAGCACGTCGACCTCGTGGTCAAGTTGTTCGCCGACGTCATGGGCACCGGTCAGAGCTGGGCGGGAGCCTTCCCGATCCGCCGCAAGGACGGCGGCACCCGGCTCGTGGAGTTCCGCAACATGCGGCTGCTGGACGACCAGGGCGACGTCTACGCGCTGGGGCTGTGCGCCGACCAGCGGACCGTGCGCCGTCTGGAACGCGAGGTGGCGCTGTCGACGCGGATGATCGCGCAGTCCCCGATCGGGCTGGCCGTGCTGGACACCGAGCTGCGGTACGTCTCGGTGAACAAGGCGCTGGAGGAGATCAACGGCGTACCGGTCGAGGAGCACCTGGGCCGCACTCCCCGCGAGGTGGTGCCCGGGATGGACGTGGACGCCCTGGAGACCGCGACGCGCCGGGTGCTGGAGACGGGCACGCCGGTCGTCGACCAGTCCACGATCGGCCGCACTCCGGCCGATCCGTACCAGGACCACGCCTGGTCGATCTCGCTGTACCGGCTGGAGAACGCCTTCGGGACCGTGCTGGGTGTGGCCGTCTCGATCGTCGACGTCACCGAGCAGTACCGGGCGGGCATCGAGGCCGAGGCGGCGCGCCGGCGCCTGGCCCTGATCGCCGACGCCTCGGGCCGGATCGGCACCACGCTGGACCTGGACCGCACGGCCCGCGAGCTGGCCGACGTGGCCGTGCCGGAGCTCGCGGACATCGCGGCCGTCGACCTGCTGGACGCGGTGGTGCAGGGGCGGCGCACCAGCCTGGGCCCCGCCGAGTCGGCCGTGATCCGCGCGCTGGCGGTCCAGGGGTACGACTCCGCGGAGGCACTGGAGGCGGCCGACCCTCCCGGGCAGGTCGCCCGGTACGCACCCGACCGGCTCGTCACCCGGTGCGTGCGCACGGCGAGCCCCGTGATGCTGCCGGAGGTCAAGGACGAGGACCTGGTGCACATCGCCCGTTCCCCGGAGGCGGCCGAGCTGCTGGGCCGGGCCGGGGTGCACTCGTACCTGGCCGTGCCGCTGATCGCGCGCGGCGAGGTGCTGGGAGCCCTGGACCTCAAGCGCACCCGCAATCCGCTGCCGTTCAGCGAGGACGACCTGCTGCTGGCGCGCGAGCTGGCCGCCCGGGCCGCCGTGCAGATCGACAACGCCCGCTGGTACCAGAGCGCCCGGGAGACCGCGCTCACCCTGCAGCGCAGCCTGCTGCCCAGCCATCCGCCGATGACGGGCGGGCTGGAGGTCGCCTCCCGCTACCAGCCGGCGGGGGCCACGAGCGAGGTGGGCGGCGACTGGTTCGACGTGATCCCGCTGGACGGCGGCCGGACGGCGCTCGTCGTGGGCGATGTGATGGGCAGCGGCATCCCCGCGGCGGCGGCGATGGGGCGGCTGCGCACGGCGACCCACACCCTCACCTCTCTCGGCCTCGATCCGAACGTGCTCCTGGAACACCTCGACAAGATCACCGCGGGTCTCGAACAGGCCATCGCCACCTGTGTCTACGCCGTCCACGACCCGCATCTGCGGCAGTGCCGGATCGCCAACGCCGGGCACCTGCCGCCGGTGCGGGTCCGGGCCGGGCGGCCGCCGGAGCTGCTCGGCCTGCCGACCGGGGTGCCGCTCGGGGTGGGTGGTGTCGCCTTCTCCACGACCACCGTCGAACTCGAGCCCGGCGACCGGCTGGTGTTCTACACCGACGGTCTCGTCGAGACCCGGCGCGACCCGATCGACGAACGGCTCGAGACACTGCTGTCCCTGCTCGACGGGCCCGACCTGCCGCTGGAGGACGTCTGCGACCTGCTGCTTCGCACGCTGCACGAGCCGGACAACTTCGACGACGTGGCCCTGCTCATCGCGCGGGCGACCGCACCGGAGTGAGAGGTCCTAGGTGTGCCCTAGGTCGTGTCCGCAAAGTCCCGGCGTCCGCCCGGAGGGCGGGACCCGCGGCGTCTGGTGCGTGCTCTCGGCGTGCCGGGCGGAATCCCTCGTACTGGATATGTACTCGGGGCTTCGTCCGGTGCGGCGAGTGGGGGTACCCCCTGCTCGAAGAGCTTGGGGGAGCGTGCCAGGCGTCGTGGGGCAGGCGGGACTTCGCGGACTCGGCCTACGGCCTGACGCCGATCACCACGTGGGCGTACAGCTCCTCCGACACGGCCAGGTGCGTCGTGAGGCCGTTGCGCTCGAAGGCCTCGACGGCGGCCGGTGCCTGGTTCCGGCTCGTCTCCACCAGGACGCAGCCCCCGGGGGCGAGCCAGTGGGGCGCCTCCGCGGCGACCCGGCGCAGGACGTCGAGGCCGTCCGTGCCACCGTCGAGGGCGACCAGCGGCTCATGGTCCCGGGCTTCCGGCGGCAGCAGTCCGATCTCGTCGCTCGGCACGTACGGCACATTGGCCGCGAGAATGCCGACGCGGCCCCGCAGCGCGCGGGGCAGCGCCTCGAACAGGTCGCCCCGGTGGACATGGCCGCCGAGGGCGGCGATGTTGCCGCGGGCGCATCGCACGGCGGCCGGGTCGATGTCGGCGGCGTGCAGTTCGACGCGGCCGAGCGCGGCGGCCAGCGCGGCTCCCACGGCGCCCGAGCCGCAGCACAGGTCCACGACGACGGCGGCACCGGACGCCCGCTCCAAGGCCTGCTCCACCAGGAACTCGGTACGTCGGCGCGGCACGAAGACGCCCGGGCCGACGGCGATGCGCAGGCCCCGGAACCCGGCCCAGCCGACGACGAGTTCGAGCGGCAGGCCCGCGACGCGACGCTCGACCATGGCGGCGGCCTCGGCCGGGGTGCGGGCGGCGGAGAGGATCAACTCGGCCTCGTCCTCGGCGAAGACACAGCCCGCGGCGCGCAGGGCGAGGACGACGCAGTCACGGGAAGGCGGTGCGGAAGGGGGGACAGCGGACACAGACGGCATGGAAGCCCAGAGCCTTTCGGGAACCGAAGGGCGCTCCGGCGATCGCCTACGACCGGCGATCCGCGCGACATCGAGAGGAGAGCACCCGAGCTGACACAGCGGTAATGGGTCTCACCTCCTCGGCTTCCGACGGCCGGGTCCTGACCGGCCGGACGGCAACCCTACCCGACGGGCCGCCCGACGACACGGCGTTCACGACGGCGCCGGGCCGGGTGGTTGGGTCGTGCAACCATGGAAGAAGCCGAGCAGCACCGTGGTGAGGGAGGGCCCGTGCACACCGCAGACGCCGTGGAGACCATCCAGCGGGAGATGACGGTCTTCGCCCGCCGGGCCAGGGCCGCGGCGGGCCGGATGCACCCCGAGCTGTCGCTGGTGTCGTACACGCTGCTCGGGCATCTGGAGGAGAGCGGTGGGTGCCGGGCCACGGATCTGGCCGTCCACTACGCGCTGGACAAGTCCACCGTCAGCCGGCAGGTGGCGGGGCTGGAGCGTGCCGGACTCATCGAGCGCCGCCCCGACACGGCGGACCAGCGCGTCCAGGTGCTCCACCTGACCGGGGCCGGGCGGCACATCCTGGCCCAGGTCACCGAGAGCCGCCGAGCGGCCTTCCGGGAGCGTCTGGCCGACTGGCCCGCGGAGGACCTGAGCCGGTTCGCGGACTACCTCGTGCGGTACAACGCGTCGCCCGGTCCCGGTCGGCAGGACTAGGGCACCCTGCACGTACGGTTGATACGCAAACACTGAGCACACCGGGTCCGGCGGGGCGCCGCCGGACCGGCCCGGAGGCACCACCGCAATGCACATCACCCGAGGCTTCACCGGACGCCCACGCGTCGCCGACCCCGGACTGCCGCCCGGCCAGTACGACGCGGGCGACGACTGGCCCGTGCTGTCGGCCGAGGTCACTCCCGAGCTGGCGGCCGCCGACTGGACCTTTCGCGTCGACGGGCTGGTGGCCGAGCCCCGCACCTGGGACTGGGAGGCGGCGCACCGGCTTCCGCCGTCGGCGTACGAGGGTGCCATTCACTGCGTGACGAGCTGGTCGAAGTTCGGGGTGCGGTTCGCGGGTGTGTCCCTGGACGCGTTCCTGGACGTGGTCCGGCCCCATGAGTCGGCCACCCATGCCGTCGCCTACTCGCACACCGGCTACACCGCCAACCTCCCGCTCGCCGACCTGACCGGCGGGCGCGCCTGGATCGCCTGGGAGTACGAGGGGCAGCCGCTCGCCCCCGAGCACGGCGGCCCGGCCCGGCTGCTGGTGCCGCACCTGTACTTCTGGAAGAGCGCCAAGTGGATCGCGGGTCTGCGGATCCTCGACCACGACGAGCCGGGCTTCTGGGAGAGCAACGGGTATCACGAGCGGGGCAACCCCTGGGAGGAACAGAGGTACTCCGGTGACTGAGACCTTCGTGCCGCCCACGCGGTTCGCCGTGCCCGGGCGCATCGCCGTGCACGAGCAGGCCGCATCCGAGTGGCAGACCGCCACTCTCGTCGAGATCCGGCGCGAGACCCCACGGGTGTCCACCTTCCGTCTCGCCGTGCCGGGCTGGCCGGGGCATCTGCCCGGCCAGCACCTGATGGTGCGGCTGACCGCCGAGGACGGCTACGCCGCCCAGCGGCACTACTCGATCGCGTCCGCGCCGGACGACTCCGGGCAGGTCGAGCTGACCCTGGATCACGTCGAGGGCGGCGAGGTCTCGGGATGGTTCCACACCGTCGCCCGGCCCGGCGACCGGGTCGAGGTGCGGGGCCCCGTGAGCGGCTTCTTCGCCTGGCCCGGCGACCGCCCCGCGCTGCTGATCGGCGCGGGCTCCGGCGTCGTGCCGCTGATGTCGATGATCCGGCACCACCGGGCGCGGAACCTGACCGTGCCGCTGCGGCTGGTGGTGTCCGCGCGCAGCCCCGAGGAGCTCCTCTATGCCCGGGAGTTGGGTGCGGAGACCACCACCGTCTTCACCCGGAGCGCGCCGGAGGGTGTGGCGGTCGGACGTATGGCTGCCGCACATGTGGCGCCGCTCGTGGCCGAGCAGCCTCCCGGTGGGTGGGAGGCCTATGTGTGCGGTTCCGACTCCTTCGCCGAGCACGCCTCGCGCCTGCTGGTGACCGCAGGTCAGCCGGTGGACCGGATCCGCATCGAGCGCTTCGGCTGACCCGGTGTTTCGCCCCGCTCGCGCCGGGCACCCAGCCGGGAGCGGGCGCGCCGCACGGCCGGTCCGGCCTCCCTGCGGTGTCGGCGAGGAGGTGGGCATGCGCACCCCGATGCACGCATGGCGTCGGCGACGCAGTCCGCTGCGGCGCCGGTCGGATGTCGTCGAAGCGTGGACGGTGCTGGTGGTCGCCGTCCTCGTCCTCGTGGGCGCGCCCCTGGCCGGGGCGGCGGCCGCCCGGTGGGCCCATGGCGAGGCGCGTTCGCTGTCGGTGGAGCAGCGGGCCGAGCGGCATCGGGTCCGGGCCGAGGTGATCGGCGGGAACGACTCGCTGCCGTCGGTGCGGGCCGGCGGGCAGCACGCGTACCGGGCCACCGTGCGATGGACGGAACCGGGCGGCGCCACGCGCACCGCGACGGCCCGGGTCCCCGCGGACGCCCGGAGCGGCGACAGGGTGGACGTCTGGTTCGACCGCAAGGGGCGCAGTGCGCTGCCGCCGATGGACGAAACGGCGGTCTGGCAGCACACCCTCACCATCGGCGCCTGTGCCACGGGCGGTGCGGTGGCGGTGGTGCTCTTCGGTCACTTCCTCGTGCGACGGGTGGCGTTGCGCCGCCGGCTGGCCGAGTGGGACCGGGCGTGGGCGCGTATCGAACCGGAGTGGACGCATCGCAACGCGTGACGGCGCGGGGCCCCGGGACGTCCGAACAAACGCCTGGCCAGTCCTCCCGCCACGCACGTAATGTGATCGTTCGATCTGCCCCTGTAGCTGCTTCTCACCCAAGGCGGTCCTGCATGGCCCTGTTCGACCTTCCGCTCGACGAGCTCCGCGAGTACCGCAGCGCGGCCACCGAGCCCGAGGACTTCGACGCCTTCTGGTCCAAGACCCTCCAGGAGGCTCGCCTGCACGACCTGGACACCCGCTTCGAACCGGTCGACACGGGCCTGTCCACCGTCCAGGTCTTCGATGTGACCTTCGCCGGTTTCGGCGGCCACCCGGTCAAGGGCTGGCTGACGCTCCCGGCCGACGCGGACGGCCCGCTGCCGCTCGTGGTGGAGTTCGTCGGCTACGGCGGCGGCCGCGGGCTCCCGCACGAGCACCTGCTGTGGGCGTCCTCGGGCCGGGCGCACTTCGTGATGGACACCCGCGGGCAGGGCAGCGCCTGGGGCGGGGGCGGCGGCACGGCGGACCCCGTGGGCGGCGCGCCCGCGTACCCCGGCTTCATGACGCGCGGCATCGACGCCCCGGAGAACTACTACTACCGCCGGGTCTACACGGACGCGGTGCGTGCCGTGGAGGCGGCCCGTTCCCACCCCCTCACCGACCCGGCGCGCACGGTGGCCGTCGGTTCCAGCCAGGGCGGCGGCATCACGATCGCGGTCGGCGGCCTCGTCCCGGACCTGGCGGGCGTCGCGCCGGACGTGCCGTTCCTGTGCGACTTCCCGCGCGCGACGACGATCACGGACCGGCACCCGTACCGGGAGATCGGCCTCTATCTCAAGACCCACCGCGGCCGCACGGAGGACGCCCTGCGCACGGTGTCCTACTTCGACGGCGTCCACTTCGCCGCCCGCGGCCGGGCGCCGGCACTCTTCTCGGCCGCCCTGGAGGACCAGACCTGCCCGCCCTCGACCGTCTTCGCGGCCTTCAACGCCTGGAGCCACGAGGACAAGGCGATCGAGGTCTACGACTTCAACGACCACGAGGGCGGCGGCCCCTTCCAGCAGGCGGCCAAGCTGCGCTGGATGCGGTCGTACATCTGATCCGGCCGTTCGCCTCCGCCGGGCTTCCGCTCGGTCCGACCAGTCGGTACGTTCATCGCGCCCGGGCCGCGACGCGGCGGTCCGGGTCCGGGGCGGTCGGCGGAGGGGTTCATGTCCGAGATCGGGACAAAGGTGCACGGTCACTGCGACGCTGCGTTCACGGGGGTGCGCAGGGCGTTCGAGGAGAACTTCCGGGAGCGCGGTGAACTGGGCGCCGCGGTGGCCGTCACCGTCGGCGGCCGGACCGTGGTGGATCTGTGGGGCGGCTGGGCCGACGCGGCGCGCTCCCGGCCATGGGAGCGGGACACCCTGGTCAACGTGTGGTCCACCTCCAAGGGTCCGGTGGCCCTGTGCGCGCACCTCCTCGCCGATCGCGGACTGCTCGACCTGGACGCGCCGGTGGCCCTGTACTGGCCCGAGTTCGCCGCCGCGGGCAAGGAGAAGGTGCTCGTCCGGCATCTGCTGTCGCACCGCGCCGGTCTGGCCGGTCTGCGTGAGCCCCATTCGCTGGAGCAGCTCTGCGACTGGGAGCTCACCACACAGCGGCTCGCGGCGACCGAGCCCTGGTGGGAACCGGGCACCCGGTCCGGCTATCACGCGCTGACCTACGGCCATCTGGTCGGCGAGGTCGTACGCCGGGTGTCGGGGCTGCCACCGGGGGCCTTCCTGGCGCGGGAGGTGACCGGCCCGCTCGGCATCGACTTCCGCATCGGCCTGCCGGAGCGGGACTACGGCCGGGCGGCCGAGCTGGTCCAGCCGGCGGTCACCGCGAGCAGTGAACAGGCGGCGGTCTTCGCCCAGTTGACGCCGGCGGCCATCGCCGCGCTGACCAACCCGGCGGTGTCCGCCGCCGCGGCGAACACCCCGGAGTGGCGGGCCGCCGAGATCCCGGCGGCGAACGGGCATGGCACCGCCCGTGCGGTGGCCGCGCTGTACGGCGTCTTCGCGGGGCGCGGTGCCTACGGAGGTCACCGTCTGCTGTCCCCCGAGTCGGCCGAGCGGGTGCGCGAGGGGCAGGGCGGTTGCCGGGACCTGGTGCTCGGCGCCGGCTTCGAGCACGAGACGGAGGTGGGGCTCGGGCTCTGGCTCAGCGGCCCCGACGGCTCGTACGGACCCAACCCGCGCGCTTTCGGGCACGACGGCTTCGGCGGCTCCTGCGGGCTCGCCGACCCGGAGGCAGGGGTGTCCCTCGGCTATGTGATGAACCGGATGGGGCCACGTATCGCCAACGACCCGCGAAAGACGGCGCTGGTCGACGCCCTGTACGCCGCGCTGTGAGGGCGGGCGCGGGCGGGCCGGTTCCGGCCGAACCGCCCTGCCCCCCTTCCTGGCTGGTTCAGACCAATGCTGGATCTGGTGGCGCACCGAGCCCGCACGGCTGCAAACGTCACCCCCAGGAGGGGCGGCATGGCCCGCACCACCCCGTACGACCCCCGGCGGATCACGCCGAGGCCCTGGGTCTGGCTCCCGGCCACCCGACCCTGGTCCACCGCTATCGGTGCGCGACCGCGCCGACGGCACCGCCGCCGCGCAGCTGCGGCGGGCCTGCGACTGGATGCGCCGCGCCGGTCTCACCCTGCACCACCGCGATGCCGTCGCCCGTCTCACGAGCACTGCGTCGGTGCGGGTCACCCGGCGGGTGCACGACCGGTACGCGCGCCCGCTGGAGATCACCGACCTTCTCGTGGACGCCCAACAGGACGCACCGGTATACGAGTTCTCCCTGCCGGGCCGGGCAGCGCCGCCTGCGCCCGAAAGCCGTCGGTCACCCGTTCGGCGGACTGCCGACGCGGGTTCCCGGAGATGACGGAGATCATCGAGAGACGGCACGGCTCCCCAGGCAACCCCGAGAGGATCCCCATGACCACGTTCACGACCTCCGACGGAACCGAGCTCTACTACAAGGACTGGGGCGCGGGGCAGCCCGTGGTGTTCAGCCACGGCTGGCCCCTCAACGCGGACGCGTGGGACGGGCAGGCCCGGCTGGTCGCCGAGCACGGCTTCCGGGCGATCGCGCACGACCGCCGCGGACACGGCCGCTCGGGCCAGCCATGGCAGGGCAACCACATGGACCGGTACGCCGACGACCTGGCCGAGCTGATCGAGGCACTGGACCTCACCGATGCGGTCCTGGTGGGCCACTCGACCGGCGGCGGCGAGGTGGCCCGCTACATCGGGCGGCACGGGACGGCGCAGGTCGCCAAGGTCGTGCTGCTCGGTGCGGTGCCGCCGCTGATGCTGCGGACGGAGGCCAGTCCGGAGGGGACGCCGAAGGAGGCCTTCGACGGGATCCGCGCCGGTGTCGCGGCGGATCGCTCGCAGTTCTACTGGGAGCTGAGCGAGGCCTTCTACGGCTTCAACCGGCCCGGCGCCGCAGCGTCGGAGGGCGTGCGGCGGGCGTTCTGGATGTGGAGCATGCAGGCCGGCCTGAAGGGCGCCTACGACTGCGTCGCGCAGTTCTCGGAGACCGACTTCACGGAGGACCTGCGGCGCATCGACGTGCCGACGCTCGTCGCACACGGGGACGACGACCAGATCGTGCCGATCGCCGCCTCGGCCCACCGGACCTCCCAGCTCGTCAAGGACGCGACGCTGAAGGTGTATCCGGGCGCCCCGCACGGCCTGGTCGGCGACTTCGAGAAGGCGTTCGACGACGATCTGCTGAACTTCCTGCGCGGCTGAGCAACACCCCGGCGCCCGGGCCTAGCCCGGCAGCCGGGCCATGACGAGCCGCACCCTGGGGCTTCCGTCCGGCCGCCGCCCGAACTCGGGGAGCGGCTGGAGTTCCACCCCGAAACCGGCCGCCGCGAGTCCGCGCCGCACATCCCGGAGGCGGAACGTGCGGTAGTACATGACGAACTCAGGCCGCCAGAGCACGTTGCGCACCCGCATCACGGTGTCGAAGCCGAGCAGCGCCCAGTAGCCGAGCGAGCCCGGGCGGGGCGGGGCGACCAGTGGGAAGGCGAAACAGCCGCCCGGTCGCAGGACGGAGCGGACCTGCGCGAACAGCCCGGGCAGTTCGCGGGGCAGGAAGTGCCCGAAGGCACCGAAACTGACCACCAGGTCGAAGGCGGGCGCGAAGGGCAGCGCGCGGGCGTCGGCCCGGACGAAGGAGACCGGCGGGCCCGTCGGCCCGACCCGCTCGCGTGCGACGTCGAGCATGCCCGCGCTGAAGTCGACGCCGGTGACCCTCTCCCCGCACACCCCTGCCAGCACACCGACGCCCGCTCCCGTACCGCAGCACAGGTCGAGTCCGGCGGCGAAGGGCCCGGCAGACCGCAGGGCCGAGCCCACGGCGTCGAGGATCGCGTCGGGTGTCCGGAAGGGCGTGCGGTCGAACTTCGGCGCCAGGAGGTCGTAGCCACGCTCGACGGACGACAGCGCCTGGACGGCGAGTTCGCGGACACTGGGGCCTTCGGGGCTGAACATCGGCTCAGCCTAGGGGAGCCCGCTGCTTCAGGACGGTGAGTACGCGCTCGCACCAGCGGAGGTTCTCCTCCTCGAAGCCGATGCCTCCCATCAGGGTGAGGTACGGACCGACACGGTCGGCCTCCCGGAGGTACTCCTCCTCGCTGCGGCCGGCCAGGAGGCGCTCGCGCACCCGCCGGTAGCGCGCGAGCTTGCCGCGGGCCCACGCCTCGCGCTCCTCGACCAGCGCACGCGTCGCATCCGGGTCCACGCCGTCCATGGCCTGGATCTTGATGAGGAGCTCGTCGCGGATGGTGGTGGGCCGCCGGGGCGGCGTGGCGGCGAACGTGCCCAGGTCCTGACGGCCGGCTTCGGTCAGCGTGAACATGCGCTTGTCGGGCCGCCGTTCCTGGCGCACCACCCTGGCCTCGATCAGTCCGTCCTGCGCGAGGCGCTCCAGTTCCCGGTAGAGCTGCTGCGGGGTCGAGGCCCAGAAGTTGGCCAGCGACACGTCGAACACCTTCGACAGCTCGTACCCCGAGGCCTCGCCCTCCAGGAGAGCCGCCAGAACGGCGTACTTGAGAGACATGTGGACACCGTACCAACGGATGATTATTCTACTCCGCACCTACTCAAAAAATTGACCAAGGCGGTTTCGATGCGTGCATTCCGTGAGGCGATCGAGAAGCTCGACCTCGACTCCGCTGAGGCGCTGCTGGCGCCGGACGTCGTCTTCACCAGCCCCGTCGTGTTCAAGCCGTACGCGGGCAAGGCGATCACGGCGGCGATCCTGCGTGCCGTCTCCGAGGTCTTCCAGGACTTCCGCTACGTGCGCGAGATCAACGACGTGAACGGCCGCGACCACGCCCTCGTCTTCGCCGCACGCGTGGGAGACCGGGAGATCAGCGGCTGCGACTTCATCCATGTCGACGAGGACGGCCTCATCGACGAATTCACGGTGATGGTGCGCCCGTTGTCGGCGGCCCAGGCGCTCGCGGCGGCCATGGGCGAGCAGTTCGAGCGGATCGCCGAGGAGGCACGGACCCGCCCGGTCTGAGCGACACCTACCGAGTTCCGTTCCCGCGTTCTCCCGGCACCCGCGGCCGGTTCACGGTTTCATGTCCTCATGACGTCCGTCGAGCACGACCGGCTGATGAGGGCCAACCAGGCGAACTGGGACGCCCGCACACCCGTCCACCTCGCCAGCCGCTTCTACGGTCTCGACCAGGGCCTCGAACCCGAGCGCTGGTTCGCCCCGTTCGAGTGGGAGGACCTCGGCGAGCTCGCCGGGCGTGACGTGCTGCACCTCCAGTGTCACCTCGGTACGGAGACGATCGCCTTCGCACGGCGCGGCGCCCGCGCCGTCGGCCTCGACTTCTCCGGGGCGTCGGTGGCCGCCGCCCAGGACATCGCGGCGAAGGCCGGCGCGGACGTCACGTACGTCCGAGCGAACGTGTACGACGCCGTCGAGGCCCTGGACGGGCGGCGGTTCGACGTCGTCTACACCGGCAAGGGCGCCCTGTGCTACCTCCCCGACCTGGACCGGTGGGCGGAAATCATCGCCCGGCTCCTGCGTCCCGGCGGCCTGTTGTACGTGGTCGAATTCCATCCCCTGCTCAACTCGCTCGGCCCGAAGCCCGCTCCGGGCGAGGGGCCCGAGCTGCTGCTGCGCCACGACTACCTGGGCGGCGGTGGCCCGGTGCACCGCGACGGGACCCACACCTACACGGACGGTCCGGCCGTCGAAGGGGCCACGGACAGCTACGAGTGGATGCACGGAATGGGCGAGGTCGTGAACGCGTTGACGCGAGCGGGACTCGCCGTGCGGCGACTTCGGGAGGGCGACGAGCTTCCCTGGCCGCGCTGGCCGCAGATGGTCCGCACGGAGTCCGGCTGGTGGCGACTGCCCGAGCCGCGGATTCCGTTGCTGTACGGGCTGCTGGCGACGCGCTGACCCACCCCCGCTGAGGTAGGTCCATCCCCATCCACCGCTTTCGGTGGTACATTGCGAAGAGCACTCGTGCACGCCCCTCTTTGCGGGCGCCGGTGCCGTTCTTCATCTCTCTCCTTCATTTCCAGCACCACGACGTGTTCGTCGTATCCGCGGTGCTGTCCCCCGCCGCCCGGAAGCGCGCCACAGGCCTTCCCTTCGCGGCACTCTCCCTTCCCTTCGCACGTCTCATGCCTGCCGTCCGTGAAAGGACACCCACCACCATGACCACCACACTCGACAACCCGCCCGTACAGCAGCAGTCCCCCGCCCGGACCGTGTCCGGCGTCCTCGACATCGACGCGCACGGGAAGGGACACCTGCGCGGCGAGGACTGCACGCCCACGCCCGCCGACACGGCGGTCTCCCCCTCGCTGATCCGCCGGTACGGCCTGCGCAAGGGCGACCTCGTCGAGGGCGTGACCGGAGACCGGCGCGGCCTGACCGATGTCGCACGCGTCGACGGCCGTACGCCCGGGGACCCGCGCAGCCGGCGCCACTTCCGGGACCTGACGCCGTTGCACCCGCACGAGCGGCTGCGGTTCGAGCACCCGGCCGCCGGCCTCGCCGGCCGCGTCGTCGACCTGATCGCACCCGTCGGCAAGGGCCAGCGCGGGCTCCTCGTCGCCCCGCCCAAGACCGGCAAGACCGTCCTCCTCCAGCAGCTCGCCGCCGCCGTCACCGGCAACCACCCCGAGTGCCGGCTGATGATGCTGCTGCTCGACGAGCGGCCCGAGGAGGTCACGGACATGCGGCGCAGTGTGCAGGGCGAGGTGTACGCCTCGACCTTCGACCGCGGCGCCAAGCAGCACATCGCGCTCGCCGACCTGGTGATCGAGCGCGCCAAGCGGCTCGTCGAGGCCGGTGAGGACGTCGTCGTCCTCCTCGACTCGCTGACCCGGCTGTGCCGGGCGCACAACAACGCCGCCTCCTCCGGGGGCCGCATCCTCACCGGGGGCGTCGACGCGTCCGCACTGACCGGCCCCAAGCGGTTCTTCGGCGCCGCCCGGTCGGCCGAGGAGGGCGGTTCCCTCACGATCCTCGCGACCGCCTTGGTCGAGACCGGCTCCCGGGCCGACGACTTCTACTTCGAGGAGTTGAAGAGCACCGGCAACATGGAGCTCCGGCTGAGCCGGGACCCGGCGTCCCGCCGGGTGTTCCCGGCCGTCGACATCACACCCTCGGGCACACGCCGCGAAGAACTCCTGCTGGACCGACCGGAGTTGGCTGCCGTCCACGGTCTGCGGCGCGTGCTGCGGGACCGGGACGGGCAAGGCGGTCTGGAGACCCTCCTGGAGCGCATGCGCGAGACACCGGACAACGCGACGTTCCTGCGGCGCGTCCAGCCGACCCTGCCCTCGACCTGACGCGGGGAGATCATCCATCCGGGTGCTAGCGCGCGGAATGCGGCCCCGCCGTCGCCGTGCGGAGCAGGTCCGTTCCTACGTTGATCATATGATCATCGGATTCTCTTCCCGGGTGGCCGCGTCGGCCGGTGCGCTCTGCGTGGCAGGGCTCCTGGCGCTGACGCCCGCGGCGGCGGCCGACCCCGGTGGCGCGGAGCCCACGCCGCCGGGCGGGCCGAGGGCCGCGGCCCCGCACCCCTCGTTGCTGTACCGACCCGGCATCCAGGTCCGCCCGCGCACCGGCGTGGCTCGCCTCCCGGAGGTCTCCGCGCTGTCCTGGCTCGTGGCCGACGCCCGCAGCGGCGAAGTGCTCGCCGCCCACAACGCGCACCGCAGGCTGCCCCCGGCCAGCACCCTGAAGACCCTGTTCGCCCTCACCGTGCTGCCCGGGCTGCCGGCGGGCGTCCGGCACACGGTCCGCGCGCGGGAGCTGCGGGGCATCGGTGCCGGCAGCAGCCTGGTCGGCGTCACCGAAGGCCGCTCGTACCGGATCGCCGACCTGTGGCGCGGTGTCTTCCTCAACTCGGGCAACGACGCCGTACACGTCCTGGCCGAGCTCAACGGCGGCTGGCGGCTCACGGCCGAGCGAATGCAGGCCAAGGCACGTTCCCTCGGCGCCCTCGACACCCACGTGGTGTCGCCCGACGGCTACGACGCCCCCGGCCAGGTGTCGTCGGCGTACGACCTGGCGGTGTTCGGCCGGGTGGGGCTGCGCAACCCGGACTTCGCCCGGTACTGCGCCACCGTCGAGGCCACGTTCCCCGGCAGCGGCACGTCGACGTACCCGATCCAAAACACCAACCGGCTGCTGAGCGGTGCCAATGGCGTGAAGCCGTACCCCGGGCTGATCGGCATCAAGAACGGCTACACCAGCAAGGCCGGCAGCACCCTTGTCGCGGCGGCGCGCCGGGACGGGCGCACCCTGGTCGTGACGGTGATGAACCCTCAGGACGGCGGCGGCTCCACCGTGTACGAGGAGGCCCGCTCTCTGCTCGACTGGGGCTTCAGGTCGGCCGGGAAGGTCGAGGCGGTGGGCTCGCTCGGCGCGCCGCCCACGTCCACGCGGCCGACGACGACGCCTCCCGCGGTCGCGGCGGCCGTACCGGAGGAGCACACCTCCGCCTGGACGGAGGCGGGGCTCATCGCGGGTGCCGCCGGTACGGGGGCGGCGGTCGTGGTGCTGGTGCTGCGGCTCCCGGTTCGCAGACCGGGCCGGAGCTGACCGGCCGGCAGCCACAGCAGCAGCCCCAGGGTGATCCAGCCGTAGGTGTTGCTGCCCACGAACCCGTCGACGCCGGAGGCGTCGTCGAACCACAGCCACACCACGCTGGTGCACAGCACCGCGTACAGGGCGCCCGCGATCCGGGGGCGCCCCGCCCGGACCAGCACGGCGAAGGACGGGAGCAGCCACACCAGATGGTGCACCCATGTGATCGGACTGACGAGACAGGCGGCGAGGCCGGTCAGGGCGAACGCCGCCGTCCAGTCCCCCGCGGCGACCGCCCGGCGCGTCCGCAGCACCCATACGCCGAGGACCGCCAGGACCACCACCGCCCACACGGTGCGGTCCGTTTCACCGAGCCGGGCCAGGATGCCCTGCACCGACTGGTTCGAGACGTAGTCGAGGCGCCCCACGCGGCCGGTGTCCCACAGCGCCTCGGTCCAGTAGAAGCGCGACGCGTCCGGGTCCACCCAGGCCGCCAGGGCCGTGGCCCCGAGGGCGACGGCCGTCGCGACCGCCGCCGCGTGCCACCGCCTGGCCACCAGCAGCAGACCGATGAACAGCGCGGGAGTGAGCTTGACCGCCGCCGCGAGCCCGATGCCGGCACCCGCCAGGCGTCCGCGTCCGGTGGCGAGCAGCGTCGCGTCGGCGAGGACGAGTGCCAGCAGCAGCAGGTTGACCTGACCGAAGCTGAGGGTGTCGCGGAGCGGTTCGAACAGGGCGAGCAGACAGGCGGTCAGCGCCCAGCCGAACCAGCCGTGACGCCGCCAGTCCGGTCCGGCGAGCAGCCGCAGGATCACGGCCAGGGCCGCCAGGTTGAGCAGCAGGGCCACGGCGATCGCGGTGTGCAGCCCCAGCAGGGCCATCGGCAGCATGGCGACCGCGGCGAACGGCGGGTAGGTGAAGCCGTATGTGGTGCCGGGGACCCGGTAGTCGTAGATGCGGCCGCCGTGGTGGACCCAGCTGTCGATGCTGCCGTAGTAGACGCGCAGGTCGAACCAGTCGCGCAGCAGCGGCACGGTCACGGTGAAGACCGTCACCAGTGCGACGAGGGCCGACACCAGCAGCAGCCGGCCCCGCTCGGTGCGCGGCAGGGCCGGGGTCATGCCGCGCGTCCCGGCGCCGGGGCGAGTTCGGCCTGGTGGGCTTGCCACAGCACGACGACCGCGAGTGCTGCGCCACAGACGGCCAGCGCGAGTTGCCCCGAGTCCGCCGGCCCGCCGCTGGGCAGGACGGACAGCGCGAGCACGCCGGTCACCGCCGCCGTGCGGTGGTGCACGGAGGTGCTGGGTGCGGCGGCGGCGATGAGGAACAGGCCCCACAGGGCGTACCAGGGGCGGATCGCCGGGCCGAACGCGGCCACCGCGGCCAGGGACAGGCCGAGCGCGTACACCGGCCGCAGGCGCAGCCGCCGCCAGATCAGCACGATCACGGCCACGGCGGTCACGACGCCCAGCACGTTCCAGGCGGGGACGGCGAAGGGCGCGAGGTCGCTGCCGAGGTGCGTGAGCAGGGCCTGGGTGGCGCGGCCGAGGAGGGTGGTCAGGGCCCAGTTCTGCGGGGAGGCCGGGGTGTTCAGGGCGCCGACCCAGCCGTATCCGGTGCCGGCCACGGCCGTCGCGGCGACGGTGGTCCCCGCGGCCGCGACGGTGGTCGTCACGACGGCCTTCGCCGGACCGCGGCCGCCCCGGACCTGGAGGACCACGACCGCCGCGAGACCGAGCACGGCGGGTGCCTTGACCAGAGCCGCGAGGGTGACCAGGACGGCGCCGAGGACCGGCCACCTGCCCAGCGCGGCCACCAGACCGACACCGAGCAGGCCGAGCATGACGGCGTCGTTGTGGGCTCCCGCCACCAGGTGCAGCAAGACCAGTGGGTTGAGGGCCCCCAGCCACAGCGCGGCGGACGGGTCGGCGCCGTTGTGGCGGGCGAGGCGGGGCAGCGCGGCCGCCATCAGGGCCACGCCGGCGAGGGCGACGAGCCGCATCCCCAGCAGTCCGGCGGGCAGTTCGCCGCGGGTCAGAGCCGACAGGGCCGCCGCCACGGCCAGGAACACCGGCCCGTACGGGGCGCCGGTGTGCCGCCAGAGCGGGGCGACCTCGGCGGCGAGCGGACCGCCGAGCAGGGACGGACCGTGCGCGTAGACGTCCAGGTGCGCCTCGACCATCGCCCCCTGGGCGAGGTAGCTGTAGACGTCCCGGCTGAACAGCGGCGGGGCGAGCAGCAGCGGGGCCGCCCAGGTCGCGAGCACGAGCAGCAGGGCGCGCGGCGCGGGTGGTCTCGGCCCTCGGACCAGCCGGCCCAGCAGCGCCCAGGCCGCGATCAGCAGGACGACGCCGAAGTACGCGCCGACCAGGCCGAGAGCGGCGCGAGCGGAGGCCGGGTGGAGAAGGTCCTCCACGGGCAGGGCACCGGCCGTCTCACCGCCCAGGGCGAGGCAGGCGGTACCGGCCAGACCGAGCATCTGGCAGCGGCGGAGATCGACGGGGAAAGCCATGGCCAACACTCGGGCAGCGTGTCAACGGCGGATGGCCGGAACGGGACGCCCCGCTCTCCGGAGGGCGGCCCCTCGGTGACCGGCCGGTGATCGCCGGCCGATGAGTTCCCGCCGGGGCGAGAGTCCTACCGGCGTCAGCACACCGACGAACGGACGTGATCCCATGACCGGCACCTCGGCCTACGCGAAGGTCAACGGCCTGGAGATGTACTACGAGCTGCACGGCGCCGGCGGCGGGCGGCGGCCCCTGGTGCTGCTGCACGGCGGGGTGCTCACGATCGGCCTGTCCTTCGGGGCCCTCCTGCCGGCTCTGGCGGCCACACGCCCGGTCGTGGCTCCCGAGTTGCAGGGCCACGGGCACACGGCCGACATCGAGCGGGAGATGAGCGTGCCGGACCTCGCCTCGGACGTGGTCGCCCTGCTGGACGAGCTGGGCATCGAGCGGGCGGATTTCCTGGGCTTCAGCCTCGGCGGCCTGACCGCCCTCGAAGTGGGCGTGCGCCACCCCGATCGCGTGGGACGGCTGGTCCTCGCCGCCACCCACTACCGGCAGGACGGCTACTACGAGGAGGTCCGGGACCCGGAGTACGCCTCACCGCGGCTGCCGAGCCAGGCGGATTTCCGGGAGATGGCCGACGCCTACGCGGCCGTCGCGCCGGACCCCGGGCACTTCGCGGACTTCATGGCCAAGTGCGGGACGGCGGCGCACGCCCCGCTGCCCTGGACCGCGGACGACCTGCGCGCTCTGGCCGCGCCCACGCTCCTGGTGCTCGGCGACACGGACTTCCTGCGCGTGGAGCACGCCGCCGAGATGCGCGACCTGATCCCCGACGCCCGGCTGGCGGTGCTCCCGGACACCACCCACATGGCGCTCATGCGGCGCACGGAGCTGCTGCTGCCGATGCTGGAGGAGTTCCTCGGTTGAGGGCTCCCGGGCTGGGCGGAGGCGCCGGTCAGAACACCGACAGACCGGTCAGCGTCGTGAACCGGTCGAGCGCGGCCACGCCCGCCACCGAGTTGCCCCGTTCGTCCAGGCCCGGGCTCCACACGCACAGGGTGCAGCGCCCCGGTACGACCGCGATGATGCCGCCGCCCACTCCGCTCTTGCCAGGCAGGCCCACGCGGTAGGCGAAGTCGCCGGCCGCGTCGTACGTGCCGCAGGTCAGCATGATGGCGTTGATCTGCTTGGCCTGGCTGCGGCTGAGCAGGCGGGTGCCGTCGGCGCGGATGCCGTGCCGGGCGAGGAAGCTCGTGGCGAGGGCGAGGTCGGCGCAGGACGCGGCGATCGAGCACTGCCGGAAGTACTGCTCCAGCAGCGTCGGAACGGGGTTGTCGATGTTGCCGTAGGACGCCATGAAGTGGCCGAGCGCGGCGTTGCGGTCGCCGTGGGCGGTCTCGGACGCGGCGACCTCCTGGTCGAAGGTCAGGCCGGGGTTGCCGCTCTCCGTCCGCAGGAACGCCAGCAGTTCGCCCGAGGCGTCGCCGGTGCGGGTGTGCAGCCGGTCGGTGACGACGAGGGCGCCCGCGTTGATGAACGGGTTGCGCGGGATGCCGTTTTCGTGCTCCAGCTGGACCAGGGAGTTGAAGCGGTTGCCGGAGGGCTCGCGGCCCACGTGCTCCCACAGGGCGTCGCCCTCGCGGGCCAGGTCGAGAGCGAGGGTGAAGACCTTGGTGAGGGACTGCGCGGAGAACGGCTGCCGCCAGTCCCCCACCCCGTACACCGTGCCGTCCGGCTCGGCGACGGCCATGCCGAAGCTGCGCGGGTCGCGGGCGGCGAGCGCCGGGATGTAGTCGGCGGGCCGGCCACGGCCGGGGGTCCGCTCGATCTCCTCGGCGATGCGCTCCAGGACCGGCTGGAAGGTCGTCGACGACGTCATGATCGCCATTGTCCCTCCGCCGGTCCCGGTGCGCTCCGGCAGGTCAGGCCGGCGCCGGGCCGCTGCCGGCGAGAACCTCGGGGCGCAGCAGGCCGGCGAGTGTCTCGGCGGGCAGCAGGCCCTTCTCCAGGACGAGTTCTGCCACGCCGCGGCCGGTGGCGAGGGCCTCCTTGGCGATGTCGGTGGCGGCGGTGTAGCCGATGTGCGGGTTGAGGGCGGTGACCAGGCCGATGGAGTTCTCGACGCTAGCGCGCAGCGCCTCGGTGTTGGCGGTGATGCCGGACACGCAGCGCTCGGCCAGGGTCAGGCACGCGCTCTGCAGATGCGTGATGGACTCCGACAGGGAGTGCAGGATGATCGGCTCGAAGGCGTTGAGCTGGAGCTGTCCGGCCTCGGCGGCCATGGTGATGGTGACGTCGTTGCCGATGACCTCGAAGGCGACCTGGTTGACGACCTCGGGTATCACCGGGTTGACCTTGCCGGGCATGATCGACGAACCGGCCTGCACGGGCGGCAGGTTGATCTCGCCGAGGCCAGCGCGCGGGCCGGAGGACAGCAGCCGCAGGTCGTTGCAGCTCTTGGACAGCTTGACCGCGATGCGCTTGAGCACCCCGGACATCTGCACGAAGGCGCCGCAGTCCTGGGTCGCCTCGACCAGGTTGGCCGCCGTCACCAGCGGGAGCCCGGTGATGGCCGCGAGGTGTCGGCGGGCCGCTTCGGCGTATCCGGCGGGGGCGTTGAGGCCGGTGCCGATCGCGGTCGCGCCGAGGTTGATCTCATGGATCAACTGGACGGCCTCGGCGAGACGGGACCGGTCCTCGTCCAGCATGACGGCATAGGCCGAGAACTCCTGGCCCAGCGTCATGGGCACCGCGTCCTGCAACTGGGTGCGGCCCATCTTGAGCACCTCGCGGAACTCGACGGCCTTGGCCGCGAACGTGTCCTGGAGGACGGACATCGCGTCGAGCAGCCCGCGCACCGCGAACACCGTCGCGATCTTGACGGCGGTCGGGTAGACGTCGTTGGTGGACTGGCCGAGGTTGACGTCCTCGTTGGGGTGCAGGAAGGCGTACTCGCCCTTGGCGTGGCCCAGCAGTTCCAGCGCCCGGTTCGCCACGACCTCGTTGGCGTTCATGTTGGTGGAGGTGCCCGCACCGCCCTGGACGACGTCCACGACGAACTGGTCGTGCAGCCTGCCGTCACGGATCTCACGGCAGGCCTCGACGATGGCAGCGGCCTTCTTCGCCTCCAGCAGGCCGAGTTCCTCGTTGGCGAGGGCGGCGGCCTCCTTGACGGCGGCCAGGGCGTCGATCAGGTGCGGGTAGGCGGAGATGGGCATGCCCGTGATGGGGAAGTTCTCCGTGGCCCGCAGGGTGTGCACACCCCAGTACGCCTCGGCGGGAACGTCACGGTCACCGAGCAGATCGTGCTCGGAACGGGTGGCGGCGGTCATGACGGTGAGGGTCCTCTTTCTGAGGGAGGTGAGGGTGGGTGTGCGCCCCTTCAGGGGCGCGGGGAACTGCGCGACCGGCCACATGCGCCCCGCAGCCGCCGGACGGCAGAATCCGGCACGGCATCAGGCGCGGGCAGCACCGGCAAGCGGCTCCAGCGAACGAACGGGCCGCACCCGCCCGACCTCCTGCCCACCGCCCAGCAGCGGCTCGCCCTGGAACTCCGTGAGCAGCTCGGGGTCGACACCGGCCCGGGCCAACGCGGCGGCGGTCACGGGGACCCGCGCCCGGTTAGCCCCATCCGCGATCTTCACCGCAACGGCCCGCCCATCGGCCAGCGCAGCGACCTGCACGCCCTCGAAGCCGTCCTTGGACAACAGCCCCGGCACAGCCCGCATCAGCGCGGCGACGTCCCGCCCGGAGCCGGAGGCCATCTCCGCGTGTTCGCGCATCGCGTCGGCGACCCGGGCCTCGGGCGTACCCGGGGCGGCCGTGACGATCCGGGCGGTTGCGCGGGCCAGGCCGTGCAGCGAGATGGAGAACAGGGGTGCGCCGCAGCCGTCGACGGTGACCCGGGCGATGCGCTGCCCGGTCAGGTCCTCGACGATCTCGGCGATCGCCTGCTGGAGCGGGTGGCCGGGGTCGAGGTAGTTCTCCAGGGGCCAGCCGTTGAGCATGCAGGTGTAGAGCATGGCGGCATGCTTGCCGGAGCAGTTCTGCGCGAGCCGCGAGGGCAGCCGGCCCTCGCGCACCCAGGCGTCCCGGACGACGGGGTCGAACGGCATGTCCGTGACGTTGCGCAGATGGCCCTCGGTGAGCCCGGCGAGGTCGAGGATGCGCCGGGCACCGGCGAGGTGGCGTTCCTCGCCGGAGTGGCTGGCCGCCGTCAGGGACAGGAGCTCTCCGTCGAGCGGCAGCCCCGCCCGGGCCATGGCCACGGCCTGGACGGGCTTGATCGCCGAACGGGGGTAGAAGGCGGCCTCGATGTCTCCGATCTGGAGCGCGACCCTTCCGTCGGCGTCGAGGACGACGACGGAGCCGTAGTGGATGCCTTCGACGATTCCGCCGCGGACGAGGTGGGCGACGGGGGCGTGGAGGGGTTCACGGACAAGGGGTGCGTCCGCGAGAGAACTGCTGAACATCACTGCCTGCTTCTCGGGGAGCGGCGCGTTCGTCACGCGTCGGCTCCGGTGGTGGATTTGCGTGCGATACGGCCGCGGATGGCGAACCATCCGGCGACCAGGGCCCCGACGATCAGCGGCAGGCACAGCACGGTGGTGCGGCCCGCGCCGCCGTCGGCGTACATGAGGACCAGGACGGAGGCGAGGAACGCCAGCGTCACGATCTCGGTCCAGGGGGAGCCCGGGAGCCGGTAGCCCGGGCGGGTCAGCTCGCCCTTCTGGGTCTTCTGCCAGAAGAGGAGGTGGCAGATCATGATCATGCCCCAGGTGGCGAGGATGCCGATCGCGGCGAAGTTCAGCACGATCTCGAACGCCTCGGCCGGAACGACGAAGTTGAGGCCGACGCCCAGGACGCAGATGCCGCTGGTGAGCAGGATGCCGCCGTAGGGGACCTGGCTGCGGCTCATCACGGAGGTGAACCTGGGCGCGGATCCGGACATGGCCATGGAGCGCAGGATGCGGCCGGTGGAGTACAAACCGGAGTTGAGGGAGGACATGGCGGCGGTGAGGACGACGAGGTTCATCACGCCGCCGGCCGCGGGGATGCCGATGTTGGACAGCACCGTCACGAAGGGGCTCTCGCCCGCGGTGTACTTGTTCCACGGCAGCAGCATCGACAGCAGCACGACCGAGCCGACGTAGAAGACGCCGACGCGCCACATGATCGAGTTGATCGCCTTCGGCATGATCTTCTCGGGGTTCTCGGTCTCACCGGCCGCGACGCCGACCAGCTCGACGGAGGCGTAGGCGAAGACGACGCCCTGGATGATCAGCAGCATGGGCAGCAGGCCGTGCGGGAAGACGCCGCCGCTGTCGCCTATGAGGGACGGGCCGGGGGTGTGGCCGTCGACGGGGTGCTGGGTGACGAGCAGGAAGATGCCGATGCACATGAAGACGACGAGGGCGCCGACCTTGACGATCGCGAACCAGAACTCCAGCTCGCCGAAGATCTTCACCGAGATCAGGTTCACGGTGAGCACCACGGCCAGCGCGATCAGCGCGATGACCCACTGCGGGATGTCGGAGAACATGCCCCAGTAGTGGGTGTAGGTGGCGACGGCGGTGATGTCGGCGATGCCGGTGGTCGCCCAGTTGAGGAAGTACATCCAGCCCGCGGTGTAGGCGCCCTTCTCCCCCATGAACTCGCGGGCGTACGAGACGAAGGCTCCCGAGGAGGGCCGGTACAGCACCAGTTCGCCGAGGGCGCGCACGACGAGGAAGGCGAAGAGGCCGCAGACGGCGTAGGCGATGAAGAGCGACGGGCCGGCGTCGGCGAGACGGCCGCCGGCGCCGAGGAACAGGCCGGTGCCGATGGCTCCGCCGATGGCGATCATGTTGACGTGCCGGGACTTCAGGGACTTGCTGTAGCCCGCGTCTCCGGCATCGACATGGATGGAACGTTTCTGCACACCGTCGTGCAGGGACTGCTCGCTCACGCCTCGGTTCCGCCTTCCGTAGGGGTGTCCGTGCGCGAGGGGCGCACGATGTCGGTGAGGGTGGTCTCGACGCGGTCGAGGTGGTGGGCCATGGCCTCCACCGCGTCGGTCTCGGAACCGTCGGTCAGGGCCTCGACGATCGCCCGGTGCTCGCGGTTGGACTGCTCGCGGCGGCCGCCCAGCTCGTTGAGGAAGGCGGACTGGCGGGCCAGCGCGTCCCGGATCTCCTCGATGACCCGGCGGAAGACCGGGTTCTGGGCGGCCTCGGCGACGGCGAGGTGGAACAGCGTGTCCATGGCGACCCACGCGGTGGTGTCCGTCTCCCGCTCCATCCGGTCCAGCAGGTGGGCCAAGTGGTCGAGGTTCTCCGGGGTACGGCGCCTGGCCGCGTACCCGGCGACCGGGATCTCGACATGGCGGCGCACCTCCAGCAGGTCGCTGGCGGAGTAGTCGCCGAAGGTGGGGTCCTCGACGGTACTGGCCACGACGAAGGTGCCCTTGCCGGTCCTGGACACGGTCAGGCCCATGGTCTGCAGCGCTCGCAGCGCCTCGCGCAGAACGGGCCGGGAGACCTCCAGGGTGCGGCAGAGCTCCGCCTCGGAGGGGAGCTTGTCGCCGATGGCGTACTCGCCCCGCTCGATGGCGCCGCGCAGGTACGCCAGCACCGCTTCCATGGCACTGACGCGACGCACAGGCTGTCCGGCTGTCCGGCTGTCTGACAGGTTCACGGGAGTGATACTCCGGCCGACGGGAGGCGGCTGTCAAGGGGCGCCCCCAAGGGGCGCGGGGAACCGCGCGACGAGCCACGATGGCGCCGCAGCCGACCGACGGCTCCTCCCGGCAGACCGCTCAACTGTGCAGCGCACCCGCTCCGAGCAGCCCGAACAGCAGCACTCCCACCACGATCCGGTAGATCACGAACGCGTTGAAGGAGTGCTTGGCGACGAACTTCAGCAACCAGGCGATGGAGGCGTACGCCACGACGAAGGAGACGACCGTGCCGACGGCGAGCGGCGCCGCCCCCACCCCGGTGCCCAGGGCGTCCTTGAGCTCGTAGAGACCGGCACCGGTGAGCGCGGGGATGCCGAGAAAGAAGGAGAGCCGGGTGGCGGCGACGCGGTCGAGGTCGAGGATCAGCGCGGTGGACATGGTCGCGCCGGAGCGGGAGAAGCCGGGGAAGAGCAGGGCGAGGATCTGGGAGCTGCCGACCAGCATCGCGTCCTTGAACGAGGTGTCGTCCTCGCCCCGCTTGTGCCGGCCCATCTGGTCCGCCGCCCACATCACGCCGCTGCCGGCGATCAGCGACCCGGCGACCACCCACAGCGAGGCGAGAGGACCCTCGATGAGCGGCTTGGCGGCGAGTCCGACGGCGACGATCGGGACGGTGGCGCAGATGACCCACCAGGCGAACTTGTAGTCGTGGTGGTACCGCTCCTCGCGGTGGCGAAGGCCCCTCCCCCAGGCGGAGACGATCCGCACGATGTCCTTGAAGAAGTACACGAGCACCGCGGCGATCGCGCCCACCTGGATGACCGCCGAGAACCCGACCACGGCGGTGTCGTCGACGGGAATGCCCATCAGCCCCTCGACGATCTTCAGATGGCCGGTCGAGGAGACGGGCAGGAACTCGGTCACCCCCTCGACGGCTCCGAGGACGACGGCCTGACCGACGCTGATGACGCTCATGGGATCCAGTTCTGCTCGGGGGCGGGAGCGGAGGGGACCGTCTTACTACACCCGGACGAGAACGGAGCTCATGGACGCGTCTCACATACGCGCCAGTGCCGCTCCCGCGAACGCCGCGGCGAGCCCGACCGCCACGGTGACGCCGACGTTGAGGGCGGCCTGGAGGCGCGCCCCGGTCTCCGCCAGCCGCAGCGTCTCGTAGGAGAACGTCGAGTAGGTCGTCAGGGCCCCGCACAGGCCGGTGCCGAGCAGCAGCTGAAGGTGGGCGGCGGCTCCGGTGAGCAGGCCGAGGATCAGGGAGCCGGTGACGTTCACCGTGAGGGTGCCCCAGGGGAAGACGGAATCGTGCCGGGACTGGACCGCCCGGTCGGTGAGGTAGCGCAGCGGGGCACCGACCATCGCGCCGCACACGACCAGCAGCCAGTTCACAACGAACTCTTACCCTTCGTGTCCGCTGTGCCGGGATCGTCCCCGCGTCCGGCGTACCGGGTCACCTCGCAGTCGTCGAGCGTCACGAGCCCCTCGGTGACGATCTCGTCGAGCTGCGGAAGGAAGGCGCGCACGCGTGGCTCGGAGTCGACGATCACCACGGCGACCGGCAGGTCCTCGCTCAGCGAGAGCAGCCGCGAGGTGTGGATCAGGGAGGAGGCGCCGAAGCCCTCGATGCCGCGGAAGACGCTGGCGCCCGCCAGGCCCGCCGCGTGGGCCCGGTGGACGATCTCCGAGTGGAGGGGCCTGTGGTGCCAGGTGTCGCTCTCGCCGATGAGGACGGTCAGGCGCAGGGCCCTGCCGGTCAGCTTCGTCATCGTCGCCTCCCTTTCAGGACGCGGCGGGTCGCCCCGGCCGCGAGCCACACCGCCGCGAGGGCCGCGAGCGGGGTCGCGGCGAGATAGGCCAGCCCGGTGCCGGGACGGCCGCCGTCGATGAGCTTCTGGAAGTCGACGGCGTACGTCGAGAAGGTGGTGAAGCCGCCGAGGACGCCGGTGCCGAAGAAGGGGCGGACCAAGGGGTGGGCGGTGCGGACCTCGGTGATGATCACCATGAACACGCCGATCACGGCGCAGCCGGCGATGTTGACCCAGAGGGTCGTCCAGGGAAAGCCGCCCGCGGGCGTGGGCCACCAGAGGGAGGCGGCGTAGCGGGCGGTCGCCCCCGCTCCCCCGCCGAGTGCCACGACCCCGACGACGGGCGCCTGGGTGCGCCAGGAGGACTGCCGTGGGGTGGCGGCCCGCACGCGGAGGCTCTCGGGGGATGTCATGGGGATGTGTCTCCTACTCGCCGGGAGCCCGGGGTGGTGCGGGCGCGCGCCGTCGCAAGTAGGGACCGTTGGCGGCGTCCTTGCCGCGGTTCGGGTACGGCGGGCCCCACCGCCGCGCCGCGACAGTGCCGCGGCCGGAGTTCAGATTAACCCCGGGGGCGGGGTGGGGTCACTCCGAGGCGGAGGGCGGAGATCACTTCCGGGCGGGCGGTACAGGTCATCTCGGGGCGGGCGGTGCAGGTCGCTTCCGGGCGGGCGGTACAGGTCATCTCGGGGCGGGCGGTGGAGGTCACTTCGGGGCGGGCGGTTCGCACACCGCCACGCCCCGTTCCCAGATGCTGCCGAGGACCAGGTACCCGCCCGCTTCGCAGACGCTGGTGGGCATGCGATAGCCGGAGTGGTGGCGGCTGAGGTGATGGACGACGCGGCCCTCGTCGTCGAAGGCCTGGAGGGCGATCGTGCCGGTGGGCCGGAACGGGGCGCGTACGGCGATGCGCGCGGCGGCGGCCCGGACGCCGGGCCCGCCGCGGTGGAGGAGGTCCAGGGGCGGGACGCGGGGCCCGGCGAGCGCGACCCACATCGGTCCGTCGGGCGCGCCGCGCCAGAGGTTGTCGGGCATGCCCGGGAGGTTCTCGGCGAACGGTTCGCTCCGCCCCGCCCGCGGCCCGGTGAGCCAGTGGCGCAGGAGCCGGCAGGCGCCGGTCTCGGCGACGACGAGGAAGGCCTCGTCCGCGCCGACGGCGACCCCGTTGGCGAACTGCAGGCCGTCCAGCACCACCTCGGGTGCGTCCGCGCCGGGGGCGAGCCGCAGCAGCCGTCCCGTCCCGGTGTGTTCGACGATGTCGCCGATCCAGTGCTCCAGGGGGTACCGACGGCTGGAGACGGTGAAGTAGACGCTCCCGTCGGAGAGGGACACGACGTTGCTGCAGAACCGCAGCGGCTCTCCCGCCACCGAGTCGGCGAGGATCCGGACCGTGCCGTCGCCGGTGCCGACGCGCAGCAGTCCGCGTTCGGCATCGCACACCAACAGGTCCCCGTCCGGGAGGAGTTCGAGCCCGAGCGGCCTGCCACCGGTCTCGGCCAGCACCTCGACGCGGGCCGCGACCGGGTCGGCGAGGGCGTCGAGCCGCAGGATGCGGCCGTCCGCGACGCCGGTGAGGACGCGGCCGCGCGGGTCGGCGACCACGTCCTCGGGGCCGGGGCCCACGGCGATGTAGTGACGGGGGACGAGTGCCGTGGGACGGTCCATTGCGCGTGTGTCCTTCATCGTCGGGGCGATACCGCGGTACCGGGTCGCCTACCAGGCCTTCTCAAACATCCGGGCGACCTCGGCGATCCGCATGTCGTCACGGTGGTAGCGCACACCGCCCGCGGACCTGCTGGTGCGCAGCATGCCGGTGGCCTCCAGCAGCCGGAGATGGGTGACGGCGACCGGGCGCGGTATCGATAACCGCTCGGCGACGTCGTCCGCGGTGACACCGTCCGCCGCGGGACCGGGTTCCTTCAGCCAGGCCAGGATGCGCAGCCGTGTCTCGCCCGTGGGAGTCCTCAGCATGTCGTGCCCCTGCCTCGCGGCTTCGCCCTCTCACCGCACCTTCCCACTGTCTCGCAGTCGACGCCGTCCTGTCCGGCACTCGGCATCGTTGACCGATACCTGACTGCCCTGTCGCAGGGCGGAGTTCGAGCGGGCAGGAGAAGGGAAGGGAGGGGCCCGCAAGGCAGGGAAAGGCAGGCCCCTCCCCCGGGCTCAGCGGTGCCGGAACCAGGACATCGAAGAGAGCGCCCGGTCGTCGTACCCGAACAGCGCCTGGTTCTCCCAGGCGTTGCCGGAGGCCGAGTCGGTCGGGTCCCAGCCGTTGCCGCCCACCGCGGTCCAGGTCGCCTCCCAGTAGAAGAGGCCCAGACCGCGGCCGTTCGGGACGGCCTCCACGATGCTCGTCATGTCGTTCATCCACCGTGTCTGACCGGCCACGCTGGCCGGGTAGCCGGTGACCAGTTCGTCGCCGGTGTCGATGATGTTCTCGTGGGCGTCGTCGCTGTCCAGACGGAACGGGTAGGCGGTCTCGGCGACGAAGACCGGCTTGCCGTAGCGGACTGCCGCGTCGTCGAGGGTCGTCTGGAAGTCGGACAGCGTGCCGTGCCAGTAGCCGTAGAAGGACAGGCCGATCGCGTCGAACTTCACGCCGTTCGAGCGCGCGCTGTCGAACCACCAGCGGGTGCCCTCCAGGTCACCGCCCTCGGCGAGGTGCAGGGCCACGGCGGTGGAGGAGCTGACCGCCTTGACGGCGTCGTAGCCGGAGTTGAGCAGACCGGCCAGCTGCGTCCAGTTGGAGGTGGATCCCTCGTTCCAGAGCATGCCGCCGTTGATCTCGTTGCCGACCTGAACCATGTCGGCTGTGGTGCCCTGGGCCTTCAGGGCGTTCAGCACGTCGTACGTGTGGGTGTACACGTCCGTCTTCAGTTGACCGTAGCCGTGTCCGGCCCAGGCGGCGGGCTTGTCCTGGCGTCCCGGGTCGGCCCAGAAGTCCGAGTAGTGGAAGTCGACCAGCAGTTTCATGCCCTGCGCCTTGACGCGCTTGGCCGTGGCCAGGACGCGGGCCTTGTTGTTGTAGCCGTCGGCCGGGTTCACCCAGACCTTGAGGCGCGCGTAGTTCATGCCGTTCGACCTGAGGACGGCCAGGGGATCGGCGGCGCTGCCCGAGCTGTTCCGGTAGACGCCGCCCTTGGCCTCGCTTTTGGCCAGTGACGAGATGTCGGCACCCTTGATCGACGTACCCGACGTGCCGGACGTGAAGGTCAGGTCGTCGACGTTGATCCAGTTACCCGCGTTCGCGTCGCTGTTGACGCTGATCGTGCACTGGCCGGCGGTGACCTGGACAGGCACGACGATCCGGAGCCACCCACTGGCCGAGACCGGCAGATCGGTGCGCTGCTCGGCGCCGCCGCAGTTCTTCAGCGCGAGGTACGCCGACTTCTGCCCGCCGCCGGAGCGCACCCAGGCGGTGAGCTTGTAGTTCCCGTTGGTGAGTCCGGAGAGGTACTGGTACGTCTCGACCTTGTAGGCCGACGCGGACCAGTGGCTCAGGCGGTGGCTGCCGCCGTGGCCGCCGGACTCGGTGAACGAGGCGCCGGTGTCGCCGTACTCGGACCAGCCGCTCGGGGTCGCGGCGCCCGCGCCGTCGGCTTCGAAGCCGCCGTTGGTCAGTGTGCTCGCGGCGTGTGCCGAAGTGGCGGGCAGGGCGGTGAGGGCAAGGCCCGCGGTGAGGGGAAGCAGCAGGGCCCTGAGGGTGCGTCTGGGATGGAACATCGTCGTCCGTCGTCCCTTCGACGTGGGGATGGGGGGCCTCACCAGGAGGTGAGTGAGGGGCGGGCCCTCCGCCCGCGGCTCGTGGCTCGCGCGGGCGGAGGGAGTCGGTTCAGCCGCCGAGCCGGACGACCCGGACGGCTCCGGCCGGGACCGCCAGGCATCCGGCGGCGCGTTCTCCGGTCAGCAGTTCGGTGCCGGGTACCTCCAGCGGCACCTTGGCGTCCGCGCCGGTGTGGTTGAGGGCGAACAGGTAGGTGCCCGACGCGCCCGTGCGGCGGACGACCTCGACGTCCCTCGGCAGGTCGGTGCGCGGGGCGAGCCGCGCGTCCTCGCCCGCCATGCCGAGCAGCGCGTCGAGGCCGTCGGCACCGAGCCGGGTGGAGACGTACCAGGCGGTGCCCTTGCCGCGGCGGTGCCGGGTGACGGCCGGCAGACCGGCGGTGAGACCGTCGGCGTAGGTCAGGACGGTCTCGGCACCGCGCGGCACCACGAACTCCGTCCACACGTCGGCGGACAGCTCCGTCCCGTCGGGGCCGGTGACACGCACCCGTTCGCCGGGCAGCAGCGGGGAGAACTCCTCGACGGTGAGGCCGAGGACGTCCCGCAGCGGGCCCGGGTAGGCGCCCTCGTGGACGGCGTCGTGCTCGTCGACGATGCCGGAGAAGTAGGAGACGACCAGCGTGCCGCCCTGCTCGACGTACGCCGTGAGGTTGCGCCCGGCCGCCTCCGTCATCAGGTACAGGGCCGGTACGACGACAAGGGGATACCTCGACAAGTCGGCTTCCGGGTGGGCGAAGTCGACGGTGAGGTGACGGTCGTAGAGGGCCTCGTAGAAGGCGTCGGCGCGCTCGCGGGCGTCGTGGTCGACGCTCGGGCGCCAGTCGAGGGTCTGCGCCCACCACGAGTGCCAGTCCCAGAGCACGGCCACGTCGGCCTCGGTGCGGGTGCCGCGGATCTCGCTCAACGCCTCGATGTCCGCGCCGAGTTCGACAACCTCGCGCCATACGCGGGTGTCGGTGCCGCCGTGCGGGACCATCGCCGAGTGGAACTTCTCGGCGCCGCGCCGGGACTGGCGCCACTGGAAGAACAGGGCGCCGTCGGAGCCGCGCGCCACATGGGCGAGGGAGTTGCGGGCCATCTGGCCGGGGGCCTTGGCGGGGTTGCGGAGCTGCCAGTTGACGCCCGAGGTGGAGTGCTCCAAGAGCAGCCAGGGGGCGCCGCCCGCGACGGAGCGGGTGAGGTCGGCGGCCATCGCGAGGTTGACGTGGGTGCGGCGGCCGTCGGTGATCAGGTAGTGGTCGTTGGTGACGAGGTCGACCTCGCGGCCCCAGGCCCAGTAGTCGACGGAGTCGCACTGGCTCAGCGCCGTCATGAAGTTGGTGGTGACCGGGACGCCGGGTGAGAGGCGGTGCAGGATGTCCCGTTCCATGCGGAAGTTCTCGCGCATGGTGGCGTCGGCGAACCGCTTGTAGTCCAGCGCCTGGCCGGGGTTGACGGCCGCGGGGGTGAGCCGGGGCGGGTTGATGTCCTCGAAGCCGCCGTAGCGCTGACTCCAGAAGGCCGTGCCCCAGGCCTCGTTGACCGCGTCGACCGTGCCGTAGGTGGTGGCCAGCCAGCGGCGGAAGTGGGCGGCGCACGACGCGCAGTAGCAGGCGGAGACGGGGACGCCGTACTCGTTGTGGACGTGCCACATCGCCAGGGCCGGATGGTCGGCGTAGCGCTCGGCGAGCTTCGTGGTGATGGCCGCTGCGGCGGAGCGGTAGTCGGCGTTGCTGTGGCAGATGGCCGCGCGGGAGCCGAACTCGTAGCGCACGCCCTCGGCGGTGACGGGCAGCGCTTCGGGGTGGGCCCGGTAGAACCAGACGGGCGGGACGACGGTGGGGGTGCCGAGGTCGACGCGGACGCCGTGCCCGTGCAGCAGGTCCAGGAGCCGGTCCAGCCAGCCGAAGTCGTAACGGCCGGGTGAGGGCTCCAGCAGCGCCCAGGAGAAGATCCCGACACTCACCATCGTGACGCCGGCCTCCCGCATCAGCCGGACGTCCTCCTGCCAGACGCTCTCCGGCCACTGCTCGGGGTTGTAGTCCCCACCGAAGGCGAGCCTGGTGAGGCCCCTGGGGGTGGTCTCCGGCATGGATGGTCTCCCGGTCGATCGACAGATTGGGAACGTGCACACACAGCGGCGCAGTGCGGAGGCCAACATAACCGCACAGCAACAACCATTGACAAGTGTCCGGGATGTTTCTCTACTGTGAACGCTCACAGAAGCGTGGCAGGTCCTCGCAGCAGGCGAGGACCCCAGGTCAGGGGAGAGATCCATGCCGTACACGAAGCGCCGCCGCCTCGTGAGAACCGCCGTCGCCATAGCCCTCGGCGCCACCACCCTCGCCGCCTGCGGCTCGGAATCCGCGGACGGCGACACCGAGTCGGGCCCGGCCTCGCTGACGTACTGGACGTGGACGCCCGGCATGGACAAGGTCGTCGACCTCTGGAACAAGGGGCCGGGCAAGAAGGACCGGATCACCGTCACGGTGAAGAAGCAGGCGTCCGGTGACACGCTGGTCACCAAGATCCTCACCGCGCACAAGGCGGGCAAGGCGCCCGACCTGGTGCAGGCGGAGTACCAGGCGCTGCCCACGCTGGTCAGCAACGACGCGCTCGCCGACATCTCGAAGAACGTCGGCGGGGCGGAGGGCAAGTTCGCCGACGGCGTCTGGCAGCAGACGACCCTCGGCACGGACGCGGTCTACGCGGTCCCGCAGGACATCGGGCCGATGATGTTCTATTACCGCGAGGACCTGTTCAAGGAGTACGGCCTGACCGTGCCGACGACCTGGGACCAGTTCGCCGAGACCGCCCGCAAGCTGAAGAAGGCGGCGCCGGAGAAGGACCTCACCACCTTCTCCGCCAACGACTCGGGCCTCTTCGCGGGCCTCGCCCAGCAGGCGGGCGCCCAGTGGTGGACCACGTCCGGCGACCGGTGGAAGGTCTCCATCAACGACGCGGCGACCCAGAAGGTCGCGAAGTTCTGGGGCGGCCTGGTGAAGGAGGGCGCCATCGACAACCAGCCGATGTACACGCCCGCCTGGAACAAGGCACTCAACACCGGCAAGCAGATCGCCTGGGTCAGCGCCGTGTGGGCGCCGGGCACCCTGACCACGGCCGCGCCCGACACCAAGGGCAAGTGGGCCATGGCCCCGCTCCCCCAGTGGTCCGCGAGCGACAACAGCACCGGCAGCTGGGGCGGCTCCTCCACCGCCGTGACCACCGACTCCGAACACCGGGCCGCCGCCGCGAAGTTCGCCGCCTGGCTGAACACCGACAGCGAAGCCCTGAACGCGCTGGCTAAGGAGAGCGGCATCTACCCGGCCGCCACCAACGCCCAGACCAGCGGCGCCTTCCTCAAGCCGCCGGCCTACTTCGCCAACCAGGCCGACTTCTACACCAAGGCCGCCGACATCGCGGAGACCACCGCACCGTCCGCCTGGGGCCCGAACGTGAACGTCGCCTACACCACCTTCAGGGACGCCTTCGGCGCCGCCGCGAAGAACAAGTCCGACTTCGGCGCCGCCCTGAAGAAGATGCAGGACGACACCGTCGCCGACCTGAAGAAGCAGGGCTTCGGAGTCGCTCGGTGAAAAGCACGGCACGCCGGCGGTCGTACGGGGTGAAGGGCGCCCCGTACGCCCACCCGTCTCCCACCACCACCCTCGAACGAGCGCGAAGCGCCCCCTATCTTTTCCTTCTCCCCGCGACACTCCTGTTCGCGCTGTTCTTCGCGCTGCCCATCGGCTACGCGGTCTGGCTCAGCTTCCGCAAGGTGCAGGTGTCGGGCCTGGGCCTCGGCTCCGGCGCCCGCAAGGAGGTCTGGGCCGGACTGGAGAACTACACCGACGCCCTCTCCGACAGCGAACTGCTCGACGGCACCCTGCGCGTGCTCGGCTACGGGTGCATCGTCGTGCCCGTCATGCTCGGTCTGGCCCTGCTGTTCGCGCTGATGCTCGACTCGGACAAGGTGCGGCTCGCGCCCTTCACCCGGCTCGCGATCTTCCTGCCGTACGCCATCCCCGGTGTGGTGGCCGCCCTGCTGTGGGGTTTCCTCTACCTGCCGGACGTCAGCCCCTTCTACTTCGTGCTCGACAGGCTCGGGATGCCGCAGCCGGACCTGCTGGACGGCGGGCCCCTGTATCTGGCCCTGTCGAACATCGCGGTCTGGGGCGGCACCGGCTTCAACATGATCGTCATCTACACCTCGCTCCAGGCGATCCCCGCGGAGGTGTACGAGGCGGCGAAGCTGGACGGCGCCACCCCGCTGCAGATCGCGCTGCGGATCAAGATCCCGATGGTGGCGCCCTCGCTGGTGCTGACCTTCTTCTTCTCGATCATCGCGACGCTCCAGGTCTTCAACGAGCCGACCACCCTCAAACCGCTCACCAACTCCGTGTCCACGACGTGGAGCCCGCTGATGAAGGTGCACCGGGACGCCTTCGGCGAGGGTGACATCCACGGGGCCGCGGCGCAGGCCGTGATCATCGCCTTCGCCACGCTCCTCCTCTCCTTCGGCTTCCTGCGGGCCGCGAACCGTCGCCAGAAGCAGGAGGCCGCCCGATGAGCTCCCTCGCCGTCCCCCAGGCCGAGCCGAGAACGGGCAGCGCGCCCGGCACCGCCCAGGACCACCGCCCTCCGCTGCGCCGCCGCATCTCCCTGATCCCCACGGTCACCCTGCTGCTGGGCGCGCTCTACTGCCTGCTCCCGGTCGCCTGGGTGGTCATCGCCGCCACCAAGTCCGGGCGTGAGCTGTTCTCCACGTTCACGTTCCTGCCGGGCACGGGCTTCGCCGGCAACATCCGGGACCTCAACGCCTACCGCGACGGCGTCTACTGGCAGTGGATGGGCAACTCCGCGCTGTACGCCGGCCTCGGAGCCCTGCTGTCGACGTGCGTGTCGGCGATCAGCGGCTACGCGCTCGCGACCTACCGCTTCCGCGGCCGGGAGACGATCTTCAACGTGCTGCTCGCGGGGGTGCTGATGCCGCCCGTGATCCTGGCCGTCCCGCAGTACCTGCTGCTGGCGAAGGCCGACCTCACCGACTCGTACCTGTCCGTCCTGCTGCCGCAGATCCTCTTCCCGTACGGCGTCTACCTCGCGCGGATCTACGCCGCCGCCGCGGTGCCCGCCGACGTGATCGAGGCCGGGCGCATGGACGGGGCGAGCGAGTGGCGGATCTTCACGCGGATCGCCCTGCCGATGATGATCCCCGGGATGGTGACGGTGTTCCTGTTCCAGTTCGTGGCGATCTGGAACAACTTCCTGCTGCCGTACATCATGCTCAGCGACGACGAGAAGTTCCCGATCACGCTCGGCCTGTTCACCTTGCTGGAGCAGGGCGCCAACACCCCGGCGCTGTACACGCTGGTGATCACGGGGGCCTTGCTCGCGGTGCTCCCGCTGGTCGCCCTCTTCCTGGTCATCCAGCGGTTCTGGAGCCTGGATCTGCTCTCGGGAGCCGTAAAGTCGTGACCGTGAACGCTACGGGAGGCAGGCGCAGGCCGCCCACGATCCATGACGTGGCGCGCGAGGCCGGCGTCTCGCGCGGTACCGTCTCGCGCGTCCTCAACGGCGGGCACTACGTCAGTCCGGCCGCCCAGGAGGCGGTCAACGCGGCCATCCGCAAAACGGGTTACGTGGTCAACCGGCACGCCCGCTCCCTGATCACCGGGCGGTCCGACTCGATCGGTTTCCTGCTCACGGAGCCGCAGGAGAGGTTCTTCGAGGACCCCAACTTCAACGTCCTGCTGCGCGGCTGCACCCAGGCGCTGGCCGCGCACGACATCCCGCTGCTGCTGATGCTGGCGGGCACCGAGGACGAACGGCGGCGCATCACGCGGTACATCACCGCGGGGCACGTCGACGGGGTGCTGCTGGTCTCCAGCCACTCCGGTGATCCCGTCGCCGAGCAGCTGCGCGAGGCGGGGGTGCCGCTGGTGGCGTGCGGGAAGCCGATCGGGCTGGCGTCCAAGGTCAGTTACGTGGCCGCCGACGACCGTGACGGCGCCCGCGACATGGTGCGTCACCTGCTGTCGCTCGGGCGGCGCCGGGTGGGCACGGTGACCGGTCCGCTGGACACCCCCGGCGGTGTCGAGCGCCTCGCCGGCTACAAGGAGGTGCTGGCCGAGGCGGGCCTGGAGTTCGACGAGCGGCTGGTCGTCTCCGGTGACTACGGCAGGGCGAGCGGCGAGGCGGGCGCCGAGCGGCTGCTGACACAGGCCCCGGACATCGACGCGCTGTTCGTGGCCTCCGACCTCATGGCGCAGGGGGCGCTCACGGCACTGCGGCGGGCCGGGCGGCGGGTGCCGCAGGACGTGGCGCTCGGCGGCTTCGACGATTCGCCGGCCGCCGTGGCCTCCAGTCCCGGGTTGACGACCATCCGGCAGCCCTGGGACCGCATCAGCAGCGAGATGGTGCGGGTGCTGCTCGCGCAGATCGGGGGCGAGGATCCGGCGGCGGTGATCCTGCCGACCGAGCTGGTGAAACGGGAGTCCGCGTAGAGGCCCTCCGCGGCGATCCATGCACGGTCATTGAACCCTTCACCGGTGTTACCGTTCCCCTATGGCGGCGAGAACGGCTGGTGGACAGCTCGAGGAACGGTGGCGGGACATCCTGTCCGCCCACGCGCGCACGATGTGCGAGATCGACCGGGCTCTGCATCCGCACGGTCTCGGCGCGTCCGACTTCGAGGTCCTGGACATGCTCGCGACCGCGGCGCCCGAGGAGGGCGAGCAGTGCCGGGTGCAGAACCTCGTGGGGCGGGTCCATCTCAGTCAGAGTGCGCTGTCCCGGCTGATCGCCCGGCTGGAGAAGGACGGGCTGGTGACGCGGTCCGTGTGCATGGAGGACCGGCGGGGCGTGTGGGTCGCCCTGACTTCCAGGGGCCGTGACCTGCACGCCGAGGTGCTGCCACTGCAGCGGGCGGCACTGGCCCGGACGCTGGGCGGATAGGCCGCGGGCGTCACGCCCCTGCCGGAGCGCGACAGTCGCGCCGGCTCTGCGGCTGGGCGGCACGCTGACCGGGGAGTACGGCGTGGGTGTGCTCGAACGGCAGCGGGTCGCCGGGGAGCTGGGGCCGACGGCCCACGCGGTGCAGCGGCGGATCAAGGAGGCTCTCGACCCGCGAGGCATCCTGAACCCCCGCAAGGCGCTCTGACCTGCCGCGGCCGCGTGGGCGCCGGCGCGCGTGCTGCTATCGGACCAGCAGGGTGCGGACTCCCTCCGAGGTCAGCGTCAGCCGGTGCTCCGAGCTCCCGTCGATGGTGAGCGACAGGTCGTCGGCCGGCCACTGGGCGGCGAGTGCGCCGAGCGGCACCATGCGGTAGCGGGAGACGAACGGCAGCAGTCCGGCCATCTCCACCTCGGAGGTGAACACGGGCACCACCGGTTCGCCGCCCGGCTGCTCCAGTACGGGCAGCGCCACCGTCGAGGGGTTGGCTGCGTCGGCGTCCCCCGCGTCGTCGGGCACGGGGATGAGCACGTCGCTGTTGGCGAGCGCGTCCAGAGCCGCCGCGTCCTCGGTGTTCTCGGCGAGGACGTCCAGTGCCCGCTGGGCGGGCGTGGGCGTGGGGTCGTTTGCGGGTGTCTCCATGGCACATTCCCTGGTAGCGGCGGTCGTGCGGCCTGCCCGGGGACAAGATCCGCCCCGGGTACGGTCCTGCTCGCGTACCCGAACGGGAACGGGGCAATCCTTGTGGATCTTCAGGGTTCGTGGGAGCGCGGGGGAGATCCTGTGAGGGCGAGGCCCCGGCGAAACCGGACCAGCACGGGGATGTTGACGGGTCCGATGTTACCGGTAACATCACTCGTCTGATCCAGACGTACGCGACTGTGCCCCTCCGCCCACCCGCTCGGTGGCCCGTCCCTCGGAGTCCGCGTGATCGAAGAGCGCGTTGCCCGTCCCTCCCTCGCACCGCCCGGCCCGCTCTTCAGCAGGGTCGCCGTCCTGGCCTCATGTGCCGGCTTCGTGCTCATCGGGGCGTTGCAGGCGCTGTACGGTCCGGCGATCCCCGCCCTCCGTGCGGAGTTCGGGCTGTCGCCGTCCGCCGCGGGCCTCGGGCTCAGCGCCCACTTCGTCGGCGGTGTCGCCGGTGTGCTGCTGTTCGACCGGCTCTACGGGCGGGTCGGAAACCGGCGGCTCCTCGGCGGTTCGTATCTGCTGATGGCCGTCGGCGCGGCAGGCTTCGCGCTGGCGCCCGACTGGCCGGCCGCGCTGGCGGCGGCCCTGCTCGCGGGGTTCGGCTTCGGCGGCATCGACTACGGTCTCAACCAGCTGTTCGCCGTGGGCTTCGGTCACCGCTCGACCGCGATGCTGAACATCCTCAACGCGCACTTCGGCATCGGCGCCATCCTCGGGCCCGCCGTGATCGGCGCGGTCGGCTCCGAGCAGTACCCGGCCGTCTTCCTCGTCTTCGCCCTCGCCAATCTGCCGTTGCTGCTGTGCCTGAGGGGCGTGCGGAACCAGGCGCCCGTCACGGCCGGGGAACGGGCCGGCGGCGAGGCCGTCCTCGGACGGAGCCTCGGCTCCGTGCTCGCCGTCTTCGTCGTCCTCTACGTGCTGCACGTCGGCATCGAGGCCGGCGTCGGCGGCTGGGAGCCCACACATCTGGAGACGGTCGGCTACGGTGCGGGCGTCGCCGCCACCGCCACCTCCGTGTACTGGCTCATGATGACCGTCGGCCGCTTCCTGGTCGCCCCGCTCGCGCTGCGCTTCTCCGCCCAGGCGATCATCACCGTCTCGTGCGCGGGGATGACGGTGTGTCTGCTGGCCGCGACCGTCCCGGCACTGGCGCCCTACGCGTACGCCGGTGTCGGTCTGTTCATCGCGCCGATCTTCCCCACCGGGCTGCCGTGGCTGAACCGGGCGGCCCCGCGGGCCCGGCGGGCCGGTGCGCTGGTCATCGCGGCGTCCATGGCCGGGGGCGTGGCCGCGGGGCCGGTTCTGGGCGAGGCCATCGAGTGGTCCGGGGTCCGCGCCGTGCCGCTCCTGCTCTGCGGCGTATCGGCACTCTGCCTGTCCGCCACGCTCTGGCTGATCCGTGCCACCCGCTCCCGCTGACCGCACTCCCGCTCTCCCGCTCTCCCGCTCTCCCGCTCTCCCGCTCTCCCGAAGGGAAGCTTTCGCATGCCTGCCTTGACGACGACGTCCGACGGATTCCTGCTGCACGGCGAGCCGTTCCGGATCATCTCCGGCGCGCTGCACTACTTCCGCGTCCACCCCGGGCTGTGGTCCGACCGGCTGCGCAAGGCGCGGCTGATGGGGCTCAACACGGTGGAGACGTACATCCCGTGGAATCACCACCAGCCCGATCCCGAGGGCCCTCTCGTCCTCGACGGCTTCCTCGACCTGCCCCGGTTCCTCCGGCTCGCGCAGGACGAGGGGCTGCGGGTGCTGCTGCGTCCGGGGCCGTTCATCTGCGCCGAGTGGGACGGCGGCGGCCTGCCCGAGTGGCTGACCTCCACCCCGGACATCCGGTTGCGCACCAGCGATCCCCTCTTCACCGGGGCCGTCGACCGCTACCTCGACCTGCTGCTGCCCGCGCTCCGCCCGCATCTGGCGGCGGCGGGTGGTCCCGTCATCGCCGTACAGGTAGAGAACGAGTACGGGGCCTACGGCGACGACGGCGCCTATCTGAAGCACCTCGCCGACGCGTTCCGCGCCCGCGGCGTCGAGGAGCTGCTGTTCACCTGCGACCAGGCCGACCCCGAGCACCTGGCCGCGGGAAGCCTGCCGGGCGTGCTGACCGCCAGTACCTTCGGCAGCCGCGTCGAGCGGTCCCTGGCCCGGCTGCGCGAGCACCGGCCCGAAGGCCCGCTGTTCTGCGCCGAGTTCTGGATCGGCTGGTTCGACCACTGGGGCGGCCCCCACCACGTGCGGGACGCGGCCGACGCCGCCGCGGACCTGGACCGGCTGCTGTCCGCCGGGGCGTCGGTGAACATCTACATGTTCCACGGCGGCACCAACTTCGGCTTCACCAACGGCGCCAACCACAAGCACGCCTACACGCCCACCATCACGTCCTACGACTACGACGCCGCACTCACCGAGTGCGGCGACCCGGGCCCGAAGTACCACGCCTTCCGCGAGGCCATCGCCCGCCACGCCGCCGTGCCCGACGAGCCCGCCCCGGCTCCCAGCGCCAAACTCCCTCCTACCGCAGTCGAGTTGAGCAGCCGGGCGCCGCTCCTGCCCCTCGCCGGCTCGCTCGCAGCGGCCGTGCGCGCCGACGCGCCCATGACCATGGACGAACTCGGGCAGCGCACCGGCTACGCGCTCTACCGCACCACCCTGCCGGTCGGTGGCGACGGCCTGCTGCACTTCTCCGGCGGGGTCGGCGACCGCGCCCAGGTCTTCGTCGACGGCGCGCCCGTCGGCGTGCTGGAGAGCGAACGCCACGACGAGTCGCTGCCCGTGCGGGTGCCGCGCTCCGGGGCGACGCTGGAGGTGCTCGTCGAGAACATGGGCGGCGTCAACTACGGCCCCCGCATCGGCGCGCCCAAGGGGTTGCTCGGACCCGTCTCCCTCAACGGCACGGCCCTGACGGGCTGGGACTGCCGTCCGCTGCCGCTGGACGACCTGGACGCGGTGCCGTTCGCCCCGGGCGAGGAGGCGCCGGTCACCGTGCCGGCCTTTCACCGGGGCACGTTCGACGTCGACACCCCCGCCGACGCCTTCCTCTCCCTGCCCGGCTGGTCGAAGGGCCAGGCCTGGGTCAACGGCTTCCACCTGGGCCGCTACTGGAACCGGGGCCCGCAGCGCACGCTGTACGTGCCGGCCCCGGTGCTGCGCCCGGGCTCCAACGAACTCGTCCTGCTGGAGCTGCACGGCACGACCGCCACCCGCGCCCTGCTCACCGACACCCCCGACCTCGGCCCGGAGAACACCTGGTGAGGCACGCTGAGGGTGCCCTCGCCCGCCGCCGGGCGGTTCGGCCCGGCCGAGGACCCGATGAGCACCGCCCGGCCTATGCTGTGCTCCTGCCGGGCGGGTTCAGGACCGCCGTGCCGACATCGAGGAATCATCCGCCATGACACCGAGCGCCCCCGACGGACCCGTTCCCAGGGGCCGCAGCAGGCGCAATTTCGCGGGGGCGCGGCCGGTGATGGCCGACGTGGCCCGGATGGCCGGGGTTTCCAAGCAGACCGTCTCGCGGGTGCTCAACGAGCATCCGGCCGTCCGGGCGGAGACCCGCGAGGCCGTCCTGGACGCCATGCGCACCCTCGGCTACCGGCCCAGCCGCAGTGCGCGGTCCCTGGCCAGCGGCAGGACCCGGATGCTCGGGGTCATCTCCTTCGACGCCGCCCGGTACGGGCCCGCCTCGATCCTCACCGCGATCAACACGGCGGCCCTGGAGGCCGGTTACCTCGTCAGCTCCATCGCCCTCGACACCGCCGACCACGACACCGTCGTCGAGGCAGTGAACCGGCTGTCGGCCGAGGGCGCGGACGGCGTGATCGCGATCGCGCCCCAACTGTGGGTGGGCCGGACCCTGGCGGAGGCGACCGACCTGGGCACGCCCCTGGTCGTCCTGGAGAACGCGCTCGACGACGAGACCGCTCTGGTCACCGGCGATTCCCGCACCGGCGCCCGCAAAGCCACCGAGCATCTCCTCGGCCTCGGACACGCCACGGTGTGGCACATCGCGGGCCCGACGGGCTGGACGTCCGCCGACCACCGGCTGACGAGCTGGCAGTCGACGCTCCGGACCGCCGGTGCCGCCGTTCCGGACCCCCTCGTCGGTGACTGGAGCGCCGGCTCCGGCTACGACCTGGGCCGTCGGCTGGCCCGGCGCCCGGAGGTGACGGCGGTGTTCGCCTCCAACGACCAGATGGCGCTCGGCCTGCTGCACGCCCTGCACGAGGCCGGGCGGTCCGTCCCCGGCGAGGTCAGCGTCGTCGGTTACGACGACATCCCCGAGGCCGCGCACTTCCTGCCGCCGCTGACCACCGTCCGCACCGACTTCGCGGAGATCGGCACCCGTGCGCTGCGGCTGCTCGTCGACCGCATCGACGGCCCGGGCGAGCGGCCCCACGTCGACACACTGGTGCCCGTGGACCTCGTGGTGCGGGCGAGCAGCGCTGCGCCACCGGTGCGCTGACCGGCGCCGGTCAGCCGTCTCCCAGGGTCACGGCCCGCTGCCAGGCCCCCTCCCTCAACAGCCGCAGCCCGTTCAGGCCGACCAGGACCGTGGAGAGGGGCGCATCAAGTCGTCCACGACATCGGCCCGGACGATCAGTACTTCCGTCATCGCACGGGCACGGCCACGTACTGGTACTCGAGGAACTCGTCGATCCCGACCCGGCCGCCCTCGCGTCCGAGTCCGGACTGCTTGACCCCGCCGAAGGGGGCAGCCGGGTTGGAGACGAGGCCGGTGTTGAGGCCGACCATGCCCACCTCCAGACCTTCGCTGACACGCAGGCCCCGGTCCAGGCCCTGGGTGAAGACGTAACCGACGAGGCCCCAGGGCGTGTCGTTGGCGCGGCGCAGGACCTCGTCCTCGTCGTCGAAGGTGAGGATCGCGGCGACCGGGCCGAAGATCTCCGTGTCCATCAGACGGCTGCCGGGGTCGACGCCGGCCAGCACGGTCGGGGGGTAGAAGTTGCCGGGCCCTTCCGGCCTCCGACCGCCCACGAGCACCTCGGCGCCGCGCTCCACCGCGTCGGCGACGAGTTCCTCCACCTTGGCGCGTCCGTTGGCGTCGATCAGCGGTCCGACGTCCACGCCGCCCCGGGTGCCGGGCCCCACCACGAGCGCGCCCATCCGCTCGGCGAGCCGCCGGCCGAACTCGTCCGCGACCGACCGGTGCACGAAGAAGCGGTTCGCGGCCGTGCAGGCCTCGCCCATGTTGCGCATCTTGGCGACCATCGCCCCGTCCACGGCCACGTCCAGGTCGGCGTCGTCGAAGACGATGAACGGGGCGTTGCCGCCCAGCTCCATCGAGGTGCGTACGACGGTGTCGGCGCACTGGGCGAGGAGCAGCCGGCCGACGGCGGTGGAGCCGGTGAAGGACAGTTTGCGGATCCGGCCGCCGCGCAGCAGCGGCTCGCACACCTCGCCGGCGCGGGAGGTGGTGACGATGTTGAGCACCCCGTCCGGCAGGCCCGCCTCCTTGAGGATGCCGGCCAGCGCGAGGCTGGACAGGGGGGTCTGCGGGGCGGGCTTGAGGATCATCGTGCAGCCCGCCGCGATCGCCGGGCCGATCTTGCGGGTGCCCATGGCCAGCGGGAAGTTCCACGGCGTGATCAACAGGCAGGGGCCCACCGGGCGGCGGGAGAGCAGCATGCGGTTGCGGCCGTCGGGCAGCAGGCCGTGGCCGCCGTCGATACGGACGGCTTCCTCGGAGAACCACCGGAAGAACTCCGCCGCGTAGGCCACCTCTCCCCTGGCCTCGGCGAGCGGCTTGCCCATCTCGGAGGTCATCAGATGGGCCAGCTCGTCGGTGCGCTCCAGGATGATCTCGTGCGCGCGGCGCAGGATCTCGCTGCGTGCCCGGGGCGCGGTGCGGGCCCAGTCCTGCTGTGCCTGGACGGCGGCCTGTTCCGCGAGCCGGGCGTCCTTCGGTCCGGCGTCGGCGACCTGGCAGAGGATCTCACCGGTGGCGGGGTCGTCGACGGGCATGGTGGCACCGTCCGCGGCGTCCACCCAGGCACCGCCGATGAACAACTGAGTCAGTACCTCGGTCATGTCGTCTCTCCTGGTTGATCGGCGGCGGGGTCGAGGAGTTCGGCGAGGTGCAGGGCGCGGATGTCCTGGCCTGCGGTGAGGTGGTCGATCTGGGTGGCGCAGCTGAAGCCGTCGGCGACGACGGGCCGTCCGTCGAGTGCGTCGAGGCGGGGTTTGAGGGCCAGGTCGGCCACCGCCATCGATGTGTCGTAGTGCTCGGCCTCGAAGCCGAAGTTGCCGGCCAGTCCGCAGCAGCCGTCGGCCTCGTCGACCTTCCCCACGCCCAGCCGGCGCAGCAGGTCGGCGGGGCGGTGGCCCTTGAAGGTGGCGTACTCGTGGCAGTGCGTCTGGAGCACGACGCTCCCGGGCAGGGGCGGCGGGGCCCAGCCCTGGTCGGCCAGGTCCGTCAGCGCGCCGGCGAAGGTGTGCACACGGTCCGCCACGCGCTGCGCGGCCTCGGTGCCCAGAAGTTCCGGCACGTCGCGTTTGAGGGCGGCGGCGCAGCTCGGTTCGGCCACGATGATCGGCCGGGTGTCGCCGTTGTCGAGGGCGGTGACCGTGCGGGCCATGATCTTGCGGGCCGTGGACAGCTGCCCGGTGCTGACCCAGGTCAGCCCGCAGCACAAACCGTCCTGCGGGGTGCAGGGGATACCGGCGTCGGCGAGCACGCGGCTCGCCGCTCCCGCGACCTGAGGGCGGAAGGCCCGGGTGAAGCTGTCCACGAAGAGCAGAGCCCTGGCCTCACCCGTCCTGGCCTCGCGGAGGGTTTTGCGCAGGGCGCGCCGGGAGGCGAAGGCGGGAATCGTGCGCTTGGTCGTCACCCCGCCCAGGCGAGCCAGGAGTTTGCCGAACGGTCCGCGCAGCAGCAGGTTGATGGGGCGGGCCGCGAATCCGGCCAGGGCCGATGTCTTCGGCAGCCAGCCCAGCGAGTAGTGCGAGCGGGGACGGATCCGGCCCTTGTAGTGCTGGTGGAGGAACTCCGCCTTGTAGGTGGCCATGTCGACGCCGACCGGGCAGTCACTGGAACACGCCTTGCACGACAGGCACAGATCCAGGGCGTCCTTGACCTCGGTCGAGCGCCAGCCGTCGGTCACTGCCTCGCCGCGGACCATTTCCTGGAGCATGCGGGCCCGGCCGCGGGTGGAGGCGTTCTCCTCACCCGTCGCCCGGTAGCTCGGACACATCACACCACCGGCATCGCTGCGACAGCGGCCGACCCCGACACAACGGCGCACGGCACCGGCGAAGCCGTCCTCGTCATGCGGGAAACCGAACGTCGTCTCCAACAGCGGCAGTTCACGAAGTGCTAGATCGGCATCCAGCGGCGCCGGGTCGACGATCACACCGGGGTTGAGCAGCCCGTCGGGATCGAAGGCCTGCTTGAACGCCGCGAACGCGGCGATCATGCGGTGGCTGTACATCACCTGGAGCAGTTCGCTTCGGGCGCGTCCGTCGCCGTGCTCACCGGACAGGGTGCCGCCGTGCTCGACGGCCAGGGCGGCCGCCTCGGTGAGGAAGCGGCGCATCACCGCCCGGCCGGTGTCGGTGGCCATGTCGAAGTCGATGCGCACATGGACGCAGCCGGCGCCGAAGTGCCCGTACAGCACACCGGTCAGCTCGTGCGAGGCGAGCAGCTTGCGGAAGTCGCGCAGGTAGGCGGCCAGGTCCTCCGGGGCGACGGCCGCGTCCTCCCAGCCGGGCCAGGACTCCCCGCCGTCGACGAGCCGGGCGGCCAGTCCGGCTCCGTCCTCACGCACCCGCCACAGCGAACGCCGCTCCGCCGGGTCCTCCACCACGCGGCCGCCGGTCAGCCGCCCCTGCGCCCTGAGCGCATCCAGCAGCTCGGCGGCCCGGGCGTTCACCTCGGCCTGGTCGTCGCCTTCGAGCTCGACATAGAGCCAGGCGCGGCCTTCGGGCAGGCCGGTGACGGAGTCGGGGCCGCGGCGGGCGCGCATCGTGGCGACGATCGCCTCGTCCATGCCCTCCACCGCGCTCGGCGAGAACCGCAGGATCTGCGGCACGTCCTCGGCCGCCTCGACCACGTCCTCGTAGCCAAGGGTCAGCAGGGTGGATGCCTGTGCGGTCGCCACCAGGCGGACCGTCGCGGCGGTGACGACCGCACAGGTGCCTTCGGTACCCACCAGCGCACGGGCCAGATCGAAGCCGTTCTCCGGCAGCAGATGCTGCAGCTGATAACCCGAGACCTGACGCGGAATGCGACCCAGCTCGGTCCGGATCGGCGCCAGATTCTCCTCGACCAGACGCCGGAGCTCGGATTCGAGCCGGGCGACGCGCCGCACAGCATCCGCGTCGCCCGGCTCGGCGGCCCGCAGCCCGGAGCGGTCGGCGACGGCCCGCACGCCGTCCGCCGTCACGATCTCCAGGGCCTCGACATGACCACTGGTCCGCCCGTCACGCACCGAACGGTTCCCGCACGCGTCATTGCCGATCATGCCGCCCAGGGTGCAGCGGCTGTGCGAGGACGGGTCCGGACCGAAGTCAAGCCCGTGCAGGGCGGTCGCGCTGCGCAGCGCGTCAAGGACGACACCGGCCTCGACGCGCGCGGTGCGCGCCTCTTCGTCGATGTCCAGGATCCGGTTCATGTACCGGGAGAGGTCCAGCACCACCCCCGGACCGACGGCATTGCCGGCCATGCTCGTGCCGCCGCCCCGGGCCGTGACCGGCACACCCACCTCACGGCAAGCCCGCACCACCGCCACCACGTCCTCGGCGCTGCGCGGGAAGACCACCGCCCTCGGCGGCACCCGGTAGTTGGAGGCGTCATAGGCATACGGGCCGGTGGCCCCCGGGCCGGTCTCCACCCGCAGACCGGGCGTCAGCTCGGCGATACGGGCCATGAGACCCGCCAGGTCGCGGGTGGCGGTGGTCATCGGCCCGACGCTCCCGAGGTTCCGGCCTCGACGGCGTTCGCCCAGGCCTGGAGGCCCTCGTCGACGCCGGTCTCGTCGATCACGAGCGCGGGGATCATGCGGACGACCTGGTTCCATGCGCCGCACAGCAGCAGGAGCAGGCCTTCGTCGATGGCGGCGCGCTGCACGCGGGCGGCGGTCTCCGGGTCGGGGCTGCCGTCCTCGGTGACGAACTCGGTGGCGAGCATGAGGCCGAGGCCTCGGACGTCGCCGATGCCCGGGGTCCGGTCCGCCACGGCCTCCAGGCCCTGGCGGAGCCGCTTGCCCATGGCCTCGGCGTTCTCGACGAGCTTCTCGTCGCGTACGACGTCCAGCGTCGCGCAGGCGGCGGCGCAGGCGACGGCGTTGGCGCCGTACGTACCGCCCTGCGAGCCGGGCCAGGCCTTCGTCATCAGCTCCTCGGAGGCGGCGATGCCGGACAGGGGGAAGCCGCTGGCGAGGCCCTTGGCGGTGACGAGGATGTCGGGGGTGACGCCGAAGTGGTCGTGGCCCCAGAAGCGGCCGGTGCGACCCACGCCGGTCTGCACCTCGTCGAGGATCAGCAGGAAACCGTGCCGGTCGGCCCGCTCCCGCAGGCCTTCCAGGAAGGCGCGGTTCGCGGGGACGTAGCCGCCCTCGCCGAGGACCGGCTCGACGATGATCGCGGCCGTGTCGGCGGGCGAGGAGATCGTCTGGAGGGTGTAGTCGAGTTCCTTCAGGGCGAAGCGGGTGGCGGTCTCCTCGTCCCAGCCGTACCGGAAGGGCGTCGGGAACGGGGTGACGACGACACCGCTCATCAGCGGCGAGAACCCGGACCGGAAGCGGATGCCGGAGGTGGTCATGGAGGCGGCGGCGACCGTGCGGCCGTGGAAGCCGCCGTGGCAGACGAGGACGTTGGGCCTGCCGGTGGCCTGGCGGGCCAGCCGCAGCGCCGCCTCGACGGCCTCGCTGCCGGAGTTGGTGAAGAACAGGCTGTCCAGGCCGGTCGGCAGCACCTCGCCCAGCTTGTCGACGAGGCGGCGCAGCGGCTGGTGCATGACGGTCGTGTACTGGCCGTGGATCAGCGTGCCCACCTGCTCCTGCGCCGCCGCCACGACCTTGGGGTGACAGTGCCCGGTGCTGGTGACGCCGATACCGGCGGTGAAGTCGAGGTAGCGGCGGCCGTCCTCACCGTAGAGGTGGACGCCCTCGCCCCGGGCGGCCACGACGGGCGTGGCCTGACGAAGGTGCGGCGACAGTGCGGTCATGGTGTCTCCCGGCCGTACGACGTGGTCTGGTGGCTTGGCTGCTCCGGTAACCGAGCATCCGAGCCGCCGCGAAACGGGACAACGCGTGATCTGTCCAGCCGGAACCCGTTCTTCGGACGATGTGTCAACCGCCGAACCCCCCGGGCATCGCCCGCCCCTCCTGCGGACAGCTCTTGCGCAGGTCAGCCCCGCTTGTCAGAGTGACCGGGCACGCAGGGAGGCACCGTGAACCAGCACCCCCCGACGCCCGGCCCTGACCCCGCCCCGGCCGGTCGCGCTCCCACCCTGGCCGACGTCCTCGCCCTGCCGGTCCTGGCCGCCGGGCAGCCCCAGGTCGTCACGGGGCTGGACCGGCTGGACCGGCCGGTGCGCTGGGTGCACATCACCGAGCTGACGGACCCCGCCTCCTTCCTCAAGGGCGGCGAGCTGGTCCTGACCACGGGCATGCCCCTGCCCGAGGACGCCGCGGGAGTCCGCCGGTACGTCGAGGAACTCACCGAGGTGGGGGCGGCAGCCCTGGTCATCGAACTCGTACGGCGTTACCACCGGCCGCCCGACGCCCTCGTGCACGCCTGCCGGGCCCGGGGGCTCCCCCTGGTCACCCTGGCCCGCGACGTCAACTTCCTCGAGGTCACGCAAGTCGTGCACGCCCTGATCCTCGGCAACCAGGCCGACGCGATGCGCCGCACGCAGCGGATCCACGAGGCGTTCACCGCGCTGACGTTGCGCGGGGCGGGGCCGGAGGACGTGGTGCGCGCGGCGGCGGAGATGAGCGGCCGGACGGTCGTGCTGGAGAACCTGGTGCACCAGGCGCTGATCTGCGAGCCCTCGGGGAGCACGGTGGAGGAGGCGCTCGGGGACTGGGAGCGGCGCTCCCGGTCGACCGAGCCCGGCGACCGCACCGAGGTGGGCGGCCCGGAGGGCTGGCTCACCGCGCCCGTCTCCTACCAGGGCGAACGCTGGGGGCGGCTGGCCATGCTGCCCGCCGACGGGCCGGTTTTCGGTCCGGAGCACGTCACCGTCCTGGAGCGGACGGCGATGGCCCTGACCGTGGCCCGGCTCATCCACTCCACGCCGTGGGAGCACACGGCCCACCGCAACGCCCTGCGCGAGCTGGCGGAGCAGCGCCACCACTCCCCCGAGGACGTCCGGGCCCGTTGCACCGCGCTGGGCCTGCCCACGGAGGCCGGTGTCTTCCTGGCCGTCCTCGTGGACCTGGGACCCGGAGGGGCGGGCACCGAAGCGGAGACCCGACTGCACCGGGAGCTGAGGTCGGCCGGGATCCCGGCCCTGGTCGGCGAGCTGTCCCCCCGCCGCCTCGGTGTCCTGCTCGCTCTGCGCCCTGCCCAGCCCTGGCGGCCCGTGGCCGAACGCCTCAGCCGCACCGCGCTGGCGCTGGCGCCGGAGGCGATCGTCGGCGTGGGGTCGGAGGTGGCGGAGCTCGCCGACAGCGCACGCTCGTTCCGGGAGGCGGCCCGGGTCATAGAGGCCACCCCGCCGGGCCAGGCCCTGCCCGCGGACCGTTCCTTCCACGAGCTGCCGGACATCGACCTGCGCCGGCTGCTGTACGCGCTGCGTGACGACACCAGGATCCAGGAGTACACAGAACGCCGACTGGGCCGGCTCATCGACCACGACACCCGGCACGGCACCGACCTGCTGACGACCCTGGGCCACTACCTCGACGCGGCCGGCAACAAGACCACGGCGGCCCGTCGCGGCGGCCTGTCCAGGGAGACCATGTACCAGCGTCTGCGCGCCATCGAACGCCTCCTCGACAACGACCTCGAATCCGGTGAACGCCGCACCGAACTCCACGTGGCCCTCACGGTGTTGCGGGTGCTGCGCGCCGACCGCGGACGGCATCCCCTGTAACGCTTCGCGCGTCCCGTTCCAAGAACAAGTGACAGGCACCTGTCGACGAGAAGGGGACATCGGTGGACGACGCGGAACGGTTACGGAGTGGGCCCGCTGCGGCGGTCGGCGACCCGCGGCTCTTCGAGGAGTTCTACCGGCGTCATGTCGACGCCGTGCTGCGCTTCGTGGCCCGCCGGGTGGCCGACCCGCACACGGCGGCCGACCTGACGGCGGAGATCTTCCTCGCCGTCCTCGACTCGGCCCCGACCTACCGGCCGCACCTCGGCAGCGAGACGGCCTGGCTGTACGGCATCGCCCGTAACGTCGTGTCGTCGGAGCGCCGCCGGGTCGCCCGGGAGACCGAACGCGATCTACGCATCTCCGGGCGGCGGTTGCTGGAGCCCGACGACATCGCCCGCATCGAGGACAAGCTCGACGCGGAGAGCCCCGGGCGGCGTGTCCTGGCCGCGCTGGCGCGGCTGCCCGAGGGCGAGCGGGCCGTGATGGAACTGATCGCGGTCGACCAGCTCACGGTCACCGAGGCCGCGGCCGCACTGGGCATCCGCCAGGTCACGGCCCGGGTCCGGCTGCACCGGGCGCGCAGGGCGCTGCGCGAGGAGACGGGCTGCCGGACCGGGCAGCAGCCGGAGACATCGCTGGTGTACGTGGCAAGGGGGCAAGCATGAGCACGAGGACGACGTTCGAGGACCGGCTGCTCGGTGAGCTCAAGAGGGAGATCGCGCGGCGGGGGGCGGGGCCCGGTGCGGACGACGTGGGCAGGGCGACGGCTTCCGTGCGCCGCCGGTTCGCGCCGCGGCGGATCGCCGTGGTGGTGGCGGCCTGCGCGGCTGCGTGGGCCGCCACGGTGGTGGTTCCCGGTTCGCCGGCCGACTCCGGTGCGTTCGCGGCGGAACGCCACGACGACGGCAGTGTCGAACTCACCGTCAGGACACGAGGCTTCGGCATCGACGACCAGCTGGAACTCGCGGAACGCGTGCGCCCGTGGGGCATCCGGGTGAACGTGGTCGCTCCCGGGGACGTGTGCAGTCCGCGGGAGATCCCGCGGGTCATGGTCCTCACCGCCGAGGGCGACCCCATCCGTGCCTGGCCCGTCACCCTGCGCCGGGGCAGCACGCTGGTGATCGAGAACTCCTGGGGCGAGCCGGTCCCCCGGGACGAGATCGAGCACTACGAGGTGAAGCCCTGTGACCGGTGAGCGCGCGGTCGGGCTGGCTCGACGCGCTGCGCGGACTCGCCGCGCTCGTCGTGGTTTTCGACCACTCGTCCCACACCTTCATGCCGGACCTCCGGGGGGAGCTGATGCCGCAGTTCAACACCAGCCGCTACGGCATCATGGTGTTCTTCCTGGTCAGCGGCTACATCATCCCGGCATCGCTGGAACGCCGGGGCTGTGTGCGGGCGTTCTGGATCGGGCGGCTCTTCCGGGTGTACCCGCTGTTGCTGGTCGTCGTCGCGGTGCTGCTCGCGGTCGACCTCCTGGGACTGGCGGGGCTGCGTGACTTCGGCGGGCAGGGGGCGGTCACCGTGATTCTCGCCCACGCCACCATGCTCCAGGAGCTGCTGGGGACCCCCAACGTCCTGCTCGTCCTCTGGACTCTCTCCTACGAGATGTGCTTCTACCTGCTGGTCGTCGCCCTCTTCACGGTCCGGCTGCACCACCGATCCGCTTCGGTCGCCGTCGTCCTGGCGGTGCTCGCCGTGGTGAGCGCGGTGGCAGGGGCGGTGCTGCCGGTGTCCGCCCTGTCCGGCCTGGTCGGCACCGGTCCGGTGATCGCGTTCGCGTCGATCGCGATGGCGGTCGCCCTGTGCTGTGCGAGCTCCTCCTCACCGGTGTCGCGGGTGTTCGGGGGTGTGCTGGGCGGAGCGCTGGCTCTCGTACTGGTTGCGTTCAACGGCACGGTCCCGGTGTGGGAGGGCCTGGTGATCCTCGCTGTCATGTTCCTCGGTACCGCGGTCCACCGAGCCGAGCACGGGCGGAGCACCTGGCACCGTGTCGCGGGCACGGCAGCCGTGGTGATCGTCTGCGCCGTCGGAAGCGCCTACCGGTACGGCGACGGCCACCACTTCACCCGGCGCGGCTGGATCACGGCGTTCCTGCTGGCCGGGCTCACCTTCGCCACCGGATGGGCGTGGCGCTACCGGCGCGTACCGCGACCGCTGACCGGCCTGGGAGCGGTCAGCTACTCGGTGTACCTGGTGCATCCGGTGCTGCTTGCGGTGATCGACGGCACCGCCGGACGCAGGCACGACGACAACGCCGTGCTCGAAGTGGCGTTCTTCGCCGTCCTGTTGCCCCTGTGCGTACTGACCCACCGCCACGTCGAAGCGCCGGGCCAGGCCTGGGGCCGCAGGCTGGCCCACCGTTCGGCGGATCAGGTGTCGAAGTCCACCGACAGTTCCTCCGACACCGGGAACGACTGGCAGGTGAGGACGTAGCCCGCGTCGACCTCGGACGGTTCGAGGGCGAAGTTGCGGCGCATGTCGGCCTTGCCGTCGGTGATCCGGGCCCGGCAGGTGCCGCAGACACCGCCCTTGCAGGCGAAGGGGAGGTCGGGCCGGGTCTGTTGGGCCCCTTCCAGGATGGTGCGGTCGCGGGGCAGCCGGGACCTGGTGGAGCGGCCGTCGAGGGTGACGGTGACCTGGCTGACCGGGCCGGAGGGGCCGGTCTCGGTGTGCCGGACCTCGCGGACGGGCTCGTCGTCGGCGTAGAACAACTCCTGGTGGACGCGGTCGGCGGGGACGCCGAGGCCGGTCAGGACCTGCTGGGCGGCGCGGACCATGCCGTGCGGGCCGCACAGCCACCAGTGGTCGGCCGACTCCACGTCCACCAAAGCGTCGACCAGGGCGGCCAGCCGCTCGGCGTCGAGGCGGCCGGAGAGTACCTCGGCCTCGCGGGGCTCGCGGGAGAGGACGTGGGCGAGCTGGAACCGCGTCGGGTAGAGGTCCTTCAGGTCGGCGAGTTCGTCGGCGAACATGACCGTACCGGTGCGGCGGTTGCCGTAGAGCAGGGTGACGCGTGAGCGGGGGTCGGCGGCCAGGACTGACTCGGCGATGGACACCATGGGCGTGATGCCGGACCCGGCGGCGATCAGGACGTGGTGGCCGCGGGTGGTGAGGTCGGGGGTGAAGGCGCCGGTGGGCGCCATGACCTCGACGGTGTCGCCGGGGCGTACGTCGTGCACCAGCCAGGAGGAGAACAGGCCGCCCGGCACCACCCGGACGCCGATCCGCGGCGCGGTGCCGGCGGGGGCGCAGATCGAGTACGAACGGCGCTCGTCCCGGCCGTCGATGTCGCGGCGCAGGGTGAGCGACTGGCCGGGCGCGAAGGTGAACTCCTCGGCCAGTTCGGCCGGGATGTCGAAGCTGACGGCTGCCGCGTCCTCGCACAGCGGCTGCACGGCGGCGACCCGCAGGGGGTGGAAGACCGGACGTCGGCGGGCTCGCGGGCGGGCCGCCTCGGCGGGGGCCGGCTCCATCAGGTCCTCCATCAGATCTCCTTGACGTACTCGAACGGCTCGCGGCAGGCGAGGCAGCGCCACAGGGACTTGCAGGACGTGGCGCCGAAGCGGGAGGTCTCTTCGGTGTCGGGGTGGCCGCAGCGGGGGCAGGGGACCGAGCGGCGGGTCGGCGACAGGACGAGCGGGACCGGTCCGGCGGAGCGGGCGGGCGCGGCGCCGGGCGGGGCGATGCCGTGCTCGGCGAGCTTGCGCCGGCCGTCCGCCGTGATCCAGTCGGTGCTCCAGGGCGGGTCGAGGACCGTGCGGATCTCGACGCGCTCATAGCCGGCGTCCCGCAGCCGGGCGGCCACGCCCGCGCGCATCTCGGCCATCGCCGGGCAGCCCGAGTAGGTCGGGGTGAGGCTCGCGACGACCGTGCCGTCCGGGGCCAGGGTCACCTCACGCAGTACGCCGAGGTCGGCCAGGGTGAGCATGGGCAGTTCCGGGTCGGGCACCTGCTCGGCGATGCGCCGGGCCCGTCGCGCGTCCAGCAGCGCCGTCACCATGCCGCCCCCGGGTGGGCGCGGGCCACGCCCTGCAACTCGGCCAGCAGCGGGGCGAGATGCTCGGTGTGGTCCCCGGTGCGGCCCGAGCCGGGCAGCGGGCGATAGACCGGCATGGGCAGCCCTGCCGCCTCGGTGACCTGCCGGAGGACCCCGACGACGTCGTCCCGGACGTCGTACGCGGTGAACAGCTCGCCCAGGTAGGGCGCCACCTGCTCCTGCGCCTTGCGCATCCGGCGGTGGGACTCCTCGGTGCCGTCACCCAGCCGCACGGCCCATTCGGCCGCGTACTGGCGGTGGTACGCCAGCTCCTTCACGCCCTTGGCGGCGATGGCCGCGAGCACCGGGTCGCGGTGCGCGGTGAGCCGCTCGAAGTGCGCGAGGCGCCAGCTGGCGAACACCAGCAGCCGCACGACGGAGAACGCGAAGTCGCCGTTCGGCAGTTCGGCCAGGCGTACGTTGCGGAAGTCGCCGGCGTCGCGGAAGTAGGCGTAGGCGTCCTCGTCGCGGCCGGTGCCGTCGACCTGGCCCGCGCGGGAGTACAGCAGGCGGGCCTGGCCGAGCAGGTCGAGCCCGATGTTGGCGAGCGCCACCTCCTCCTCCAGCTCGGGGGCGCGGGTGGTCCACTCGGCGAGCCGCTGGGCGCAGACCAGGGCGTCGTCGGCCAGCGTGACGCAGAGGGCGGCCAGTTCACCGGCGTCCACGTCGTCGGGCACGGCGGTGTCGACGCCGTGCAGGGGGTCCTCGAAGCCGGTGCCGTAGGCCCAGCGGGTGTCGTCCTCGTGTCCCTCGGCGAGGGTCATGTAGACGTGGTCGTCGCTCATGCCCTGTCCTTCAGATGTGGGGGACGTCGTCGGGGATGTCGTAGAAGGTCGGGTGCCGGTAGACCTTGTCGGCGCTGGGCTCGAAGAAGGGGTCCTTCTCGTCGCGGGTGGAGGCGGCGATGTGCTCGGAGCGCACGACCCAGATGGACACCCCCTCGTTGCGCCGGGTGTACAGGTCGCGGGCGTGGGTGAGCGCCATGCGGTCGTCGGCGGCGTGCAGCGATCCCACGTGGACGTGGTTCAGCCCGCGCTTGCCGCGCACGAACACCTCGTACAGCGGCCAGTCCTGCCTGTCGGCGGTCATGCCACCGCTCCCTTCTCCGCGCGGGCGGCCTGTTTGGCGGCGTGGGCGGTGGCCGCCTCGCGCACCCAGGCGCCCTCCTCGTGGGCCGTGCGGCGTCGTTCCGTCCGCTGGTCGTTGCACGGGCCGTCGCCCTTGATGACCCGCATCAGCTCGTCCCAGTCGGGCGTGCCGAAGTCGTGGTGGCCCCGCTCCTCGTTCCAGCGCAGCTCCGGGTCGGGGAGCGTCACGCCGAGCTTCCCGGCCTGCGGGACGGTCATGTCGACGAAGCGCTGCCGCAGTTCGTCGTTGCTGTGCCGTTTGATCTTCCAGGCCATGGACCGCGCGGAGTTGGGCGAGGCGTCGTCGGGCGGGCCGAACATCATCAGCGACGGCCACCACCAGCGGTTCACCGCGTCCTGCACCATCTCGCGCTGCTCCGGGGTGCCGCGCATCATCGTCATCAGCAGCTCGTAGCCCTGCCGCTGGTGGAACGACTCCTCCTTGCAGATCCGCACCATGGCGCGCGCGTAGGGCCCGTAGGAGGAGCGGCACAGCGGCACCTGGTTGCAGATCGCGGCGCCGTCCACGAACCAGCCGATCACCCCGACGTCCGCGAAGCTCAGCGTCGGGTAGTTGAAGATCGACGAGTACTTCTGGCGGCCCTCGATCAGCCGCTCGGTGAGGTCGGCGCGGTCGGCGCCCAGCGTCTCCGCCGCGGAGTACAGGTACAGCCCGTGCCCGGCCTCGTCCTGGACCTTGGCGAACAGAATGGCCTTGCGGCGCAGCGACGGGGCGCGGGTGATCCACTCGCCCTCCGGCTGCATGCCGATGATCTCCGAGTGCGCGTGTTGCGCGATCTGCCGGATCAGTGTCTTCCGGTACCCCTCCGGCATCCAGTCGCGCGGCTCGATCCGCTGGTCCCGCGCGATCGTCGCGTCGAAGTGCTGCTGGAGAGCCGGCTCGGCGCCGTCCGCCCCCGGGGGGCTGGAGTGTGTCGTGTCCATCCGTCCCACTTCCCAACCGACCATTCGTTCGGTCCATCGTAAGACACGCCGGCACGCCTTGGTAAGACCTCTTGAGCAAGTCCTGCACCCTTGACAGGTGTCGAGACGGCTGGATTACATGGCGACGCCAAGCTAACCGAATGTTCGGTCGGGCCATGAGGTGGTGCGAGAAGTGACCCATACCGCTGACGCGGTGGTCGCGGAGTCCCGGGGCCCCAGCCGGAGCATCAGGAGCGCGAGCCCGGAGGAGCCAGAATGACCAGCGAGACGGCGGCCTCCCGGGCCCAGGAGCCGACGGGACCGCGACGCGGCGAGCCCCTCCCCCACGACCTCCTCGACGCCGGGGAGCGGCTGAGCCGCGAGCAGCTGCGCGAGGTCCAGCTCGACCGTCTGCGCAGGAGTCTGCGGCACGCCTACGACAACGTGGAGGCGTACCGGAAGAAGTTCGACGCGGCCGGGGTCTCCCCCGACGACTGCCGTTCGCTGGAGGACCTGTCCCGCTTCCCCTTCACCACGAAGGCCGACCTGCGGGACACCTACCCGTTCGGGATGTTCGCCGTCCCCATGGACCAGGTACGGCGGGTGCACGCCTCCAGCGGCACCACCGGCCGCCCCACGGTGGTCGGCTACACGGAGAACGACCTGTCGATGTGGGCGGACCTCGTCGCCCGCTCGATCCGCGCCGCGGGCGGGCGTCCGGGCCACAAGGTGCACGTCTCCTACGGCTACGGGCTGTTCACCGGCGGTCTCGGCGCGCACTACGGCGCGGAGCGCGCAGGCTGTCTGGTGATCCCGGCCTCCGGCGGCATGACCGCGCGCCAGGTGCAGATCATCCAGGACTTCCGGCCCGAGATCATCATGGTCACGCCCTCCTACATGCTCACGCTGCTCGACGAGTTCGAGCGGCAGGGCATCGATCCACGCACGAGCAGTCTGCGGGTGGGCATCTTCGGTGCCGAGCCGTGGACGGAGGAGATGCGCCGCGAGATCGAGGAGCGGACGGACATCCACGCCGTCGACATATACGGCCTGTCCGAGGTGATCGGCCCCGGTGTCGCCCAGGAGTGCGTGGAGACCAAGGACGGGCTGCACGTGTGGGAGGACCACTTCTACCCCGAGGTCGTCGACCCCGTCACGGGTGAGGTGCTGCCGGAGGGCGAGGAAGGCGAGCTGGTCTTCACGTCCCTGACCAAGGAGGCCCTGCCGGTCGTCCGCTACCGCACCCGCGATCTGACGCGGCTGCTGCCCGGCACGGCCCGGCCCGCGTTCCGCCGCATCCGGAAGATCACCGGCCGCTGCGACGACATGATCATCCTGCGTGGGGTGAACGTCTTTCCCAGCCAGATCGAGGAGATCGTGCTGCGTACGCCCGGCGTCGCCCCGCACTTCCAGATCCGGCTGACCCGGCGTGGCCGCCTGGACCATATGACCGTCCGTGTCGAGGCCCGCCCCGGCACCGGCCCCGAGCAGCGCGAGGCCGCGGCCGGGACGATCGCCCGGGCCGTCAAGGACGGCATCGGCATCACCGCCGACGTGACGATCGTCGAACCGGAGACCCTGGAGCGTTCCGTCGGCAAGATCCGCCGGGTGAAGGACCTGCGCGAGGCGTGAGCCGCTTGTGGCCGCGGCGACGCCATGAGCAGCATCTCACCCAGGGCACCGGGGCAGGAACGTCCCTGCCCGTGCGGTCGCCGCGGCTGTCATGAGCAGCACTCCGCCCCGGGCACCGGAGCGGGAGCGTCCGGGCCGGTGCCGGTCGCCACCGGAGCCTCTGCTTCCGCCGCGCGCGCGGCAGGTTTGCGGATGAGGAGCAGGGCCGCGTCGTCGTGCAGCCTGCCGCCCACATGGGCCAGCAGCTCCTCGTGGAGCGCGCCGAGGGTGCGGGCCGGCTCCTGGGAGACATGCCGCTGCAGGCCCTCGGCCAGGGGGTAGAAGGCGCGGCCTCCGTCGCGGGCTTCGGTGACCCCGTCGGTGTAGAGCAGCAGCTGGTCGCCGTCGGCGAAGGGGAGCGTGTGGAGTCCCGGGGCGTGCCCCGCGAGGTCGCGCAGTCCGAGGGGCGGCGCCGGGAGCACGGGGTCCACCGGGGTGATGGTCCCGGAGGCGCGCACCAGGAGCGGGGGCGCGTGTCCGCAGTTCACCACCTCCAGTTGCCCCTCCCGCGGATAGCCGGCGACCACGGCGGTCACGAAGTCGTCGCGGCCGAGGTTGCGGGCGAGGCTCCGCTCGATCCGGTCGACGACGGCGAGGAGGTCGGGCTCGTCGTGGGCGGCCTCACGGAAGACACCGAGCACCAGCGCGGCGGTCCCCACGGCGGGCAGCCCCTTGCCGCGCACGTCGCCGACGATCAGCCGCACCCCGTGCGGGGTGGGTATCAACGCGTAGAGGTCACCGCCGATACGGGCCTCGGCCGCCGCGGCGCTGTAGCGGACGGCCACCTGAAACGGGCCGACGGTCGACGGCACGGGTTTGAGCAGGGCGTGCTGCGCGGTCTCCGCGACCGATCGGACGGCGGCCAGCACCCGCTCCCGGCGTCCGCGCAGCACGCCGGCCAGGCCGCTCGCGAGCGTGACGGCGACCAGCGCCGACAGCACGGCGGCCAGTTCCCGGCCCGGCACTCCGTCCCGGATCCCGAGCGTCGCACCGACCACCACGGCGAGGACGCCGACGCAGAGGACCCCGCGCGGTCCGTTGGTCGTGGCCGCCAGGGCCGGCCCGGCCGCGAGCAGGGGCAGCCAGATCATTCCCGCCCCGCCGAGGAAGTCGGCGGACACGACGGCGGCGACGACCAGGACCGGAAGGACGGGTGCGCCGACGCCCAGCTGCGCGACGGCGCGCCTGCGGGCCGAATTCCCGGCACCGGCCACCCGGTTGCGGAACGGCCGTACGGGCGGGTGGTCGTCGCCATGGTTGCGGGCTTGGCTCATGTCGGTGTCCGCAGTCCTCACCTGTGCGCGGGGCACGTCCTGGAAATGTCTGACTTATACAGAAAACGGGGTGCGGGCAGTCACCGGCAAGAAGCGGAATTTCAGATAGTGAGCGAGAGGCTCCTGGTCACGCGGCTCGCGGTCGGAAGCAGCCGGTCCCGGATCTCCGGCAGCCGGGAGAGCCGGTTCGACGGCAGCGACACACCGAGGGAGCCGAGCGTGTCCCCGCTGTAGACCGGGACGGCGACGCAGACCGTGCCGAGGGCGTACTCCTCCAGGTCCGTGGTGGCCGGGGCCATGGGCTGGGTCTCCAGCCTCCGGAGGAGTTCGGGGAGGCTGGTGATCGTCCGCGGGGTGAGGTCGGCGAGATGGTGCCTGGAGAGGTAGTCCTGGCGGGCCTCCTCGTCCATCTCGCGCAGGACGGACTTGCCCAGTGCGGTGGCGTGCCCGGCGTCCTCGAAGCCCACCCACAGATCGACGCGGGGCGTCCCCGGGCCGTCGACGATCTCGGCGACCCGGATCTCGCCGTCCTCGTAGAAGGTGAGGTAGGCGGCCGTCGCGAGCTCGTCCCGCAGCGCGGCGAGGGTGGGCCGGACACGACTGAGCAGCGCCTGCGCACGTCCGGTGGACTGCAGCGTCTGCAGTTTGTCGCCGAGGACGAAGCCGCCGTCGTCCAGCTTCCGCACGTACCCGTCGTGGACCAGGGTCCGCAGCAGGTGATAGGCGGTGGCTAGGGGCAGGCCCGTCTCACGCGCCAGCTGCTTGGCCGGCGCGCCGTTCTCGTGCGCGCTCACCGCCTCCAGCAGACGCATGGCCCGCTGGACGGAGTTGATGAGCGTAGGGCCGTCTTGCCCACCCATACGAACAGCGTGCGTCAGGGCCGGGCGCCGGGCAAGGGGAGACCGGTGGTTCAGCGTGGACCGGCTGCCGTCGTGTCCCCTCGCGGCTCCGCGGCGGTGGGCGCGGGCGGGCGGGCGCCCCGGGGCGGCGGTGCCGTGGACGCGCGGACGACGAGGTCGACCGGCGGGTCGTACGCCGGCGGCAGGTCCGCCTCAGGGTCCTCGATCGCCCTCACCAGGAGCCGGAGCCCCTCCCGCGCCACGGCGTCGAACGGCTGCCGCACGGTGGTCAGCGGCGGGGTCATGTAGGCGGCCACGGGGATGTCGTCGAAGCCCACCACGCTGATGTCGTCCGGCACGCGCAGCCCGGCCTCCGTCAGGGCGCGGACGACGCCGATGGCCATGTCGTCGTTGGCGGCGAACACGGCGGTGCAGTCACGGTGCGCGGCGAGCTCCCGGCCCGCCGCGTATCCGGACGCGGCCGACCAGTCACCGTGCAGCACGGCGGGCGGCGCGATGCCGCGTGCGGCGAGGGCACCGCGCCAGCCCTCCAGCCGGTCCCGGGCGGCGAACCACCGTTGCGGGCCGGCGAGATGGTGGACCGTCGCGTGCCCGAGGTCCAGCAGATGCTCGGTGGCCGTCCGGGCGAGGAGTTCGGCGCCCACACCCCTGGTCATGATGCGGGCACCGCCGAACGCCGCCGGTGCGCCGAGCACGAGGACCGGCACGTCGACGCCGAGGGAGACCGGCCCCTCGTCGATCGGCTCGGAGACGACGATGCCGTCCACGCCCTGCTCCAGCAGCGACTCCACCGCGCCGGCCACACCGCCCGGGTCGCCTTCGAGCGTGTGGACGACCCGGAGCGCGTAACCGGCCTCCCGCGCGGCCCGTTCGATGCCGATCAGCAGCGAGGCGGGGCCGTAGAGGGCGGTTCCGAGGGTGATCACGCCGATGGAGCGGGTCCGCCCGGAGGCCAGGGCCCGGGCCGCGCTGTTCAGCCGGTAGCCGAGTTCCCCGGCCGCCTCGAGCACTCTTCGGCGTACGTCCTCGGAGACGTAGCGCTCCCCGTTGAGGACCCGTGACACCGTCTTCTGCGAGACCCCGGCCAGCCGGGCCACGTCCACCCCGCGCGGCGCGCCGCCACCGGCCCGTCCTCCCACTCGCGTCATCACTCACTCCCCCGCGTCCGGCGGCCGCACCACGGCCCCTCACGCCCAGCGTTCCACACCCCCGAACGCACCGGCCCCGAGCATGGTGCCCGGCCCGGGGTGCCACCTCCTCGAAGTCCGCGTGGCACGTACCCCCGGCGGCGCACCGATCGGCATGACCGGAGGCCCGGCCCCGGCGGTGGCCGCCGCCCAACCGTTCCGCCGGAAGCGGATGAGCACCGCGAAACGCCGCCGTGGTCCTTCGCGGCCCTCCCGCGACGGGCGACCATGCCGTGTCATGGACATCTTGCTCGTCGCCAGCGCGTTCAACAGCCTGTCCCAGCGTGTGTTCGCCGAACTGTCGGACGAGGGGCACCACGTGGACGTGGTGCTCGCCTCGCACGGCCCCGACGCCGTCCGGGACGCCGTACGCGAGACAGGCCCGGAGCTGATCGTCGCCCCGATGCTGAAGTCGGCCCTGCCGGAGGACGTGTGGCGGGACCACACCTGCCTGATCGTGCACCCGGGGCCGCCCGGCGACCGTGGCCCGTCGGCGCTGGACTGGGCGATCGCCGAGGAGGCCCCTGAGTGGGGCGTCACGGTGCTGCAGGCCGAGGCGGCCATGGACGCGGGGGACGTATGGGCGGACGGCTCCTTCCCCGTGCCGCCGGCGGGCAAGAGCGACGTGTACCGCAACGAGCTCGCGGACGCCGCCACGGCCGCCGTGCTGCTGGCCGTACGGCGCTACGCCGACGGGTCGTACAAACCGCGTCCGCAGAGCGAACCCGGGATCCACGTGGTGTGGCGCGACTTCTTCCGCCAGGAGCAGCGGCGGATCGACTGGGAGAACGACGACACGGCGACGGTGCTGCGCAAGCTCCGCGGGGCCGACTCGCAGCCCGGCGTCCGGGACGAGATCTGCGGCCGGGAGGTGTTCCTGCACGGCGGGCACCCCGAGGACCGGCTGCGCGGGGAGCCCGGTGAGCTGCTCGCGACCCGGGCCGGTGCGGTGTGCCGGGCCACCCGGGACGGCGCGGTGTGGATCCCGGAACTGCGCCCCCGCAAGAGCTCCGGTGACCCGGCGCCGTTCCGCCGCCCCGCGGCCTCGGTGCTCGCCGCCTTCCCGGCCCCGCCCGGCAGCGGCCCGGGCATGCCGGGTGCGTACGACCGCCCGTACTGGCTGCCCGAGATCGCGGCCCCGCTGGAACTGCCGCCGGACCGCACCACCTGGACCGACATCCGCTACCGGCAGCGCGGTCCCATCGGCTTTCTGACCTTCTCGTTCCCCGGCGGGGCCATGAGCACCACCCACTGCCGCAGGCTGCTCGCCGCCTGGCGCTACGCCCTCACCCGCCCCACCTCGGTGCTGGTGCTCGGCGGCGCCCGGGACTTCTTCTCCAACGGCATCCACCTCAACGTCATCGAGGCGGCGGGCGACCCGGCGGCCGAGTCCTGGTCCAACCTCAACGCCATGAACGACCTGGTCGAGGCGGTGCTGCGGACCACCGACCGGCTGGTGGTGGCGGCCCTGGGCGGCAACGCGGCGGCCGGCGGGGTCATGCTCGCCCTGGCCGCCGACGAGGTCTGGTGCCGCACAGGCGGCGTCCTCAACCCGCACTACCGGAACATGGGCCTGTACGGGTCGGAGTTCTGGACGTACTCGCTGCCCCGCCGGGCGGGCGCCGAGACCGCCGAGCGGCTGACGAGCGAGGCGCTGCCGGTGAGTGCCGCGGCCGCCGAGCGGATCGGACTGGTGGACCGTCTGGTGCCGGTCGCGGCCCGGGACTTCGCCGCCGAGGTCGAGCGGCTGGCCGCCGATCTGGCCGGCGACCCGGATCTCCCCGGCCGGATCACCGCCAAGGCCACCGCACGTCACGCGGACGAGCTCCAGCGGCCCCTCGCCGAGTACCGGCGGGACGAACTCGCCCGGATGCGCGCCGTCTTCTTCGACCCCGAGGCGCCGTACCACGCGCTGCGGTCCGCGTTCGTCCGCAAGCTCCCGGGTGGCTCCGCCCGGCCGCTTGCCACCGGAGGCGCGCAGTGAGCGCGCGGCTGCTCGTGGCGGGCGTCGGCAACATCTTCCTCGCGGACGACGCCTTCGGCCCGGAGGTGATCCGCGCCCTGGACGTGCGCCCGCTGCCGCCGGAGGTCCGGGTGCGGGACTTCGGCATCCGTGGCATGGACCTGGCGTACGAGCTGCTCGACGGCTACGACACGGCCGTCCTGGTCGACGCGGCGGTGCGGGGGCACGAGCCGGGCACGTTGTCGCTGATCGAGCCGGACCTGCCCGGCCGATCCACCGCGGGCGCCCCGCCCGAGGCGCACGGCATGGACCCGGCGAAGGTCCTCGCGCTGGCCGCCCACCTGGGCGACGAGCCGCTCCCCCGCGTCCTGGTGCTGGCCTGCGAGCCGGAGCTGCGGGCGCCCGCCGACGAGGACATCGCCCCGGGCATCAGCGCGACGGTGCGGGAGGCGGTGGGGCGGGCCGTCACGGCTCTGCACGCGATGGTGCCGGTGCTGCTCGCCGACCCCGGGGCCACGCCCCCGTTGAGCCGCCCGGACGAATCCGCGGCCCTGTCGTCGGCCGGGCTGCCGGGCACGGTGAGCGGCGGCGCGGAGGATCGGTAGCGGAACGATTTCCCTACCGACCCGCGAGGAGCGGCACCCATGTGCGATTCCGTGGACGAGGTCACCCAGGCCGTCCTGGCGAAGAACGACTCTCTGGCCGCGGGCCTGCGTGAGGAGCTGGCCCGGCGCGGAGTGAGCGTGGTCAACCTGCTGTCCAGCCCGGGCAGCGGCAAGACGGAGCTGCTGGGCCGGGTGCTGGCCAGGGCGGTGGAGCGGGGCCTTCCGGTGGCCGCGCTCACCGCCGATCTGGCGACCGAGAACGACGCCGAGCGGCTGGCGCGTTCGGGAGCCCCGGTGAAGCAGCTGCTGACGGACGGGCTGTGCCATCTGGAGGCGCGGCAGCTGCGCGGCCACGTCGAGAGCTGGCTGCCCGAGGGGACCTCGCTGCTGTTCGTGGAGAACGTCGGCAACCTCGTCTGCCCCGCGTCCTACGACCTCGGCGAGAGTCTGCGGATCGTGCTCATGGCGGTGACGGAGGGCGAGGACAAGCCTCTGAAGTACCCCACCGCCTTCGGGTCCGCCCAGCTGGTGGTGCTGACGAAGACCGACCTGTCCGGGCCGGCCGGATTCGACGAGGCCGCCTTCGAGGCGAACGTCCGGCGGGTCAACCCGGGAGTGGAGGTGGTGCGGTCCTGCGCCCGCACCGGCGCCGGCGTCGACACCCTGCTGGAGCGGGTGCTCGCCGTCCGGGACGGGGCCCCCGTCCACCGGCCGCCCCTGGCGCCCCGCCCGCACACCCACACCCCCACCCACGAGGGCGCCGAAGCCGGCCTCGTCTCGTGACGGCGCCCGTCACCCGGGCGGTACGCCGTCGCGTCACCGTGCGCGGCACCGTGCAGGGCGTGGGTTTCCGCCCGTTCGTGCACCGCCTCGCCTCCGAGCTCGCGCTGGCGGGCTTCGTGAGCAACACGGCGAGCGGCGTCCTGATCGAGGTGGAGGGGCCGCCGGAGGGTGTCGCCGACTTCTGCGACCGGCTGGCCGAGGAGCCTCCGCCGCTGGCCACCGTCACCGGCGTGGGGTTCGAGGACCTGCCCGCGACGGGCGTCGACGGCACCTTCGACATCCGCTCCACCGACCGCTCCCCCGGCAGCACCCTCCTCCCGCCCGACACGGCGACCTGCCCGGACTGCCTGCGGGAGCTGGGCGATCCCGCCGATCGCCGGCACCGGCACCCGTTCGTCACCTGCACCCACTGCGGCCCCCGTTTCACCATCGCCACGGGCATGCCGTACGACCGGGCGGTCACGACGATGGCCGGCTTCCCGATGTGCGCCGCGTGCGCCCGGGAGTACGGCGACCCCCTCGACCGCCGTTTCCACGCCCAGCCGGTGGCCTGCCCCGACTGCGGTCCCCGGCTCCGCCTGGTGCCCGCGTCCGGGAGCGGGGTGCGCCCGGCCCGCGACGCCGAGGCCCTGGCGTCGGCACGGGCGCTGCTGGCGGCCGGGCGGATCGTCGCCGTCAAGGGGCTCGGCGGCTACCACTTGGCCTGCGACGCCGGCGACGCACGCGCCGTCGACACCCTGCGCACCCGCAAGGCGCGCGGCGGCAAGCCGTTCGCGGTGATGTGCGCGGACCTCGACGAGGTACGGCGCGTCGCCGGACTCTCCCCCTTCGAACTGGACGCGCTCACCGGCCCTCGCCGCCCCATCGTCCTGCTGCGCCGGCGCCCGGAGGCGAACGGCCTCGCGCCCGGTGTCTGCCCCGGCAGCCCGCACCTCGGCGTGATGCTGCCCTACACCCCCGTGCACACCCTGCTGTTCGGCCTGCCCGGTGATCCGCCCGGCCCCCGCGTGCTGGTCATGACCAGCGGCAACCGCTCCGGGGAGCCGATCGTCACGGACGACGAGGAGGCACTGACCCGGCTCGCCGGGCTGGCCGACGCCTGGCTAGCCCACGACCGGCCCATCGCCTCCCCCTGCGACGACTCCCTGCTGCGCGTACGCCCCGACGGCACCGAGCAGGTGCTGCGCCGGTCCCGCGGGTACGTGCCCCGGCCGCTGCGGCTGCCGGTGCCGGTACGGCCCGCTCTCGCCGTGGGAGGTGACCTGAAGAACGCCCTGTGCCTCGGTGCGGGCGACCAGGCGTGGTTCGGCCCGCACATCGGCGACATGGGCGACCTGACCACGCTGGAGGCGGCCCGGCGGGCCGACGCGCACCTGCGGGCCCTCACCGGCGTGAGCCCCGAGCTGGTCGCCGCCGACCGGCACCCCGGCTACCACTCCACACGGTGGGCTTCCCGACTGTCCGGGCACGCCCCCGTGCCGGTCCAGCACCACCACGCGCACATCGCCTCCGCCATGGCCGGGCACGGCCTCGACGGCACCACCCCCGTGATCGGCGTCGCCTTCGACGGCACGGGCTACGGCGACGACGGCACCGTCTGGGGCGGCGAGATCCTGCTCGCCGACTACACGGGCTTCCGCCGCTACGCCCGCCTCTCCCCCGCCCCGCTGCCCGGTGGTGACGCGGGCGTCGCCAACCCGTGCCGTCTGGCCCTGGCCCGGCTGTGGGCGGCGGGCCTGCCGTGGGACGCGGACCTGCCGTGCGTGACCGCCTGCGCACCCCAGGAACTGGCTGTGCTCCGGAAGCAGTTGTCCGGCGGTCTGGCCTGTGTGCCGACGTCCAGCATGGGCCGCCTCTTCGACGCCGTGTCGTCGCTCGTGGGCGTGTGCCATCGCGCGGGGTACGAGGCACAGGCCGCACTGGAACTGGAAGCCGCTGCCGCTTCGGCGTGGGACGCGGACCCGTCGGCGTACGCCTTCGCCGGGGATCTCGACCCGGCGCCCGTGCTCGGCGCGCTCATCGCCGATCTGCGGCGCGGCACCCCGGCCGCCGTGCTCGCGGCCCGTTTCCACCGGGCCGTGGCGCGGGCGGTGGCGGGGGTCTGCCGAGGGGCCCGTCAGGACACCGGCCTGGCCACCGTCGCGCTCAGCGGCGGGGTGTTCGCCAACGCGCTGCTGGAGGAGGAGTGCGCGCGGCTGCTGTCCGAGGACGGTTTCGCGGTGCTCCGCCACGGCGAAGTCCCGCCGAACGACGGCGGACTGGCCCTCGGCCAGCTGATGGTCGCGGCGCACCTACGACAGGAGGAGTGACCCATGTGTTTGGCAGTGCCCGGAAAGGTCGTGTCCATCGACGACAGTGCCGACCCGCTCACCGGGCTGGTCGACTTCGGCGGCGTGCAGAAACAGGCGTGCCTGGAATACGTGTCCGACGTGAAGGTCGGTGAGTACGTCATCGTGCACGTCGGTTTCGCGCTCCAGCGTCTGGACGAGGAGTCGGCCCTGGCCTCCCTGAAGCTGTTCGAGGAACTGGGCCTCCTGGAGGAGGAGTTCGGGGACGCCTGGGAGCAGGCGGCCAAGGAGGCGGGCGCCGCTGTGGCGGAGCCCCAGGACAGCGGGAGTGAGGCCCGGTGAAGTACATCGACGAGTTCAACGACCCCCAGCTGGCGCGGCGGCTGCTGGACGAGATCCGTGCCACCGCCACCCGGCCCTGGGCCCTGATGGAGGTGTGCGGCGGGCAGACCCACTCGATCATCCGGCACGGCATCGACCAACTGCTGCCCGAGCAGGTCGAGTTGATCCACGGGCCCGGTTGCCCGGTCTGTGTCACGCCGCTGGAGGTCATCGACAAGGCGCTGGAGATCGCCGCGCGGCCCGGGGTGATCTTCTGCTCCTTCGGCGACATGCTCCGGGTGCCGGGCACCGACCGCGACCTGTTCCGGGTCAAGGGCGAGGGCGGCGACGTGCGCGTGGTGTACTCGCCGCTCGACGCCCTGGAGCTGGCCCGCCGCAACCCCGACCGGGAGGTGGTGTTCTTCGCGATCGGCTTCGAGACCACCGCCCCGGCCAACGCGATGGCGGTGCACCAGGCGCGCCGGCTGGGCCTGGCCAACTTCAGCCTGCTGGTGTCGCACGTGCGGGTGCCCCCGGCCGTCGAGGCGATCATGACGGCACCGGAGTGCCGGGTGCAGGGCTTCCTCGCCGCCGGGCACGTGTGCAGCGTGATGGGGATGGCCGAGTACCCGGAGCTGGCCGAGCGGTTCCGGGTGCCGATGGTGGTGACCGGCTTCGAGCCGCTGGACATCCTGGAGGGCATCCGCCGGGCGGTACGCCAGCTGGAGCGCGGTGAGCACCGGGTGGAGAACGCCTACCCGCGGGCCGTGCGCGAGGACGGCAACCCGGCCGCGGTGCGCATGATCGAGGAGGTCTTCGAGGTCACCGACCGGAACTGGCGCGGCATCGGGCGGATCCCGGCCAGCGGCTGGCGGCTGACCGACGCCTTCCGCGCCTACGACGCGGAGCACCGCTTCGACGTGAGCGGGATCCGTACCGAGGAGCCCGCCGAGTGCCGGGCCGGCGAGGTGCTCCAGGGCCTGATCAAGCCCACCGAGTGCGGCGCGTTCGGCACCACCTGCACCCCGCGCACCCCGCTCGGCGCCACCATGGTCTCCAGCGAGGGCGCCTGCGCGGCCTACTACCTCTACCGCCGGATGAACACCCCGGCCCCGCAGACCGCCGGGGCCGCTCCTCAGGAGGAAGTGACTCCCGTTGCCTGAGCACGTCACCGATGTGGTCGACCCGGCCGAATGGACCTGCCCGGCCCCGCTGCGTGACCAGGGGGTCGTGGTCATGGGGCACGGCGGCGGGGGTGCGCTGTCGGCGGAGCTGATGGAGCAGATCTTCACCCCTGCCTACGGCAACGCAACCCTGTCCGGTCTGGCCGACTCCGCGGTCCTTGAACTGGGCGGCGCGCGGCTGGCCTTCTCCACCGACTCCTACGTGGTCCGGCCGCTGTTCTTCCCCGGCGGTTGCCTCGGCGACCTCGCGGTCAACGGCACCGTCAACGACCTCGCGATGAGCGGCGCGCGCCCCAGCTACCTCTCCGCCGCCTTCGTCCTGGAGGAGGGCGTGGAGCTGACGGTCGTCGAGCGGATCGCGCGCTCGATGGGGGCGGCTGCCGAGGCCGCCGGGGTCACGATCGCCACGGGTGACACCAAGGTGGTGGAGTCCGGGCACGGCGACGGGGTGTACGTCACCACCGCCGGGGTGGGTCTCGTGCCCGACGGGGTGGACATCCGGCCCCAGCGTGCCCGGCCCGGGGACGTGGTCATCGTCAGCGGGCCCATCGGGCTGCACGGTGTGGCGATCATGAGCGTGCGGGAGGGTATGGAGTTCGGGGTGGAGGTCGCCAGCGACACCGCACCGCTGGCGGATCTCGTGGCGGCCATGCTGGCCGTCACGCCGGACATCCATGTGCTGCGCGACCCCACCAGGGGCGGCCTGGGCGCGTCCCTCAACGAGATCGCCCGTGCCTCGGGGACCGGGGTCCGGTTGCGGGAGCGGGCGATCCCGGTGCCGGACGCCGTGGCGAACGCCTGCGGTTTCCTCGGGCTCGATCCGCTGTACGTCGCCAACGAGGGGCGGCTGGTCGCGTTCGTGCCACCGGCGCGTGCCGACGAGGTGCTGGCGGCCATGCGGGCCCATCCGCAGGGAGCGGGGGCGACACCGATCGGCGAGTGCGTCGCCGAGCATCCCGGGATGGTGGTGGTCGCCACCGGGCTCGGCGGGACGCGGGTGGTGGACCTGCCCCTCGGGGAGCAGCTGCCGCGCATCTGCTGAGCACAGCAGTGGACGAAGGGCCCCGCCGACGTGTCGGCGGGGGCCCTTCGTCCGCTCGCTAGGCCGGTGCCGGCTCGATCCCGGCGATCTCCAGCTCACGGCCGCTGCGCAGGTCGCTGGAGGGCTGGTCGCAGCGCGGGCACCAGAAGAACGGGGGCATGCCCACCGGGAACTCCTCGGCGCACGGGCCGCACCAGGCCTGCGCGGGGATCTGTTCGACGACGAGCCGTGCTCCCGCGAGGGACGTGCCGTCACGGGCGACCTCGAAGGCGAAATCCAGGGCGTCGGGGACGACGCCCGCCAGCTCGCCGACCCGGACGGTCACCTTCGAGACGGTGTCCGTCCCGTCCGCCCGGGCCAGCTCGTCCGCCCGCTCGATGATCGCGGTCGCGATCGACAGTTCGTGCACGGCCCGCTCACGGGTAGCGGTGGCCGGCGCGGAACCCGCCCGCCATCCGCCAGATCCGCGCTTCGCGCCTCAGGCTGGGCCACTCCCAGCACAGCAGGGCCAGGGCCGCGCCGCCCACCAGGACGGCCTCGGTCTTCAGCACCCGCTGCCCGCTCATCCCGCCCCGCCTGCGCATGACGGTTCTGCCTACTCGTTTCATTGCGGTGACTCCCTGCTCGTTCGCATGACGGTGTTCATCCCGGCGAGATGTTCGGCATGGTCTCCGCGAGGGCGTCATGCCGCTTCCAGTGGATCCCCGTGGAGCGGCGCGCGTCGGCGGTGCCGTCCGCGTGGTGCCCCTTCTGCTGCTGGCGCGGTCCCTTGTTGCCCTGGTGCATCCCGGCGACGTGCCGGGGTGTGTCGGGCTTCGCCTGGGGCCGGCCCACTCTGATGCTGCCCATGGGGTGCTCTCCTTCCTCGCCTCCGACCTGCGGAGTGCGTGGCTATGGCCGCTCGGTGAGGTCCTCGAAGAACTGCCGGACGGCCGGCCAGATCCGGCCGCCGCCGGACAGACCTCGCCACTCCCGGCGTACGACGGCGACCATCCGGTAGCAGTCGTCGATCGGCACGATCCAGTGGTGGTCGAGGCCGTGGACGGTGTTGACCAGCAGGGCCTCCACGTCGGGTTCCACGCTCGCGAGCTGTGGACACGTGCCGGACAGTTTCCGCCAGGCCTCCGCGTCCACCTCCCAGCGCATGGCTCCCGCCGGGCTCGGGCCCTCGGCGGTGACGGTGCCGTCGGCCCTGGGCACGAAGAAGACCAGGCCGACCGGTACGCCCAGCGCGGCCGTGTCGACCTCGGGCAGCCGCACCCGGCGCCGGGGCACCAGACGGTACTGGCCGTCCCCCGCCGCCGCGTCGGCGAACAGCACGGAGCAGGGGCCGCAGACGCAGCGCACCTCCTCCTGCCCGGTGTCGTACAGGTGGGCGTGCTCGTCGGCGACCGGCGCGGCGCACAGGTCGCACACCTCCTTCTCGGCCGCCGCCGCGCGATCGGCCGAGGAGCGGATGAGGCGGGCCAGTGCCCCGTCGGTGGTCACGGCGCGCCCCGGCGCGTCAGCGTGGTCAGGGGGACGAAGGCAGGGGGCGTCTCGGTCACGGGCTCCACCGCCGTCAGCTCGGGAGCCACGGCGAGCACCGCCGCGCGGACCGCGTCGGTGACCTCCGATCCTCCGCCGCCGCAGCCGGACCCGCATCCGCCGCCGCCCTTCGTCAGACGGACCCGTGCGACCTGCCCTTCGACCCCGGCCCACTCCACGTCGCCGCCCCGTTCCCGTACGGCGGGCCGCAGCCGTTCGACCGCGCGGGCCGCCCGGCGTTCGGCGGGCTCGGGGTGGATGTCGTGCAGCACCATGAGGTGCCCGAGCAGCTCGTCGTCGGCCAGACGCTCGGCCAACCGCTCGTCCGCGGCGTCCAGGACGCGGGCCAGGGCCTCGCCGTAGACCTCGGTCAGCAGGGCCACCGCCTCGGTCGCGGAGCGGGTGGTGGGCCCCGGGGCGGACTCGAGGGTTTCGAGCGCCTGGTCGAGCCGGGCGAGCCGGGCCTCGACGTCCGGGTCGGCCAGCCGTGCGCCGGCCTCAGCCATGGTTCGCCCCGTACGTCGGCGAGTGCAGGGTGGTCAGTGTCTTGCCCTTGCCGACGTACATGTGCACACCGCACGGCAGACACGGGTCGAAGCTGCGGACCGTGCGCATGATGTCGACGCCCTTGAAGTCGTCCGGCCCGTTCTCCTCGAAGATGGGCTGGCCCTGGACGGCGTCCTCGTACGGGCCGGGCGTGCCGTACATGTCCCGGGGGCTGGCGTTCCACGGGGTGGGTGGGTACGGGTGGTAGTTGGCGATCTTCTTGTCCTTGATCACCAGGTGGTGGGAGAGGACGCCGCGCACCGCCTCGTGGAAGCCGCAGCCGATCGCCTCGTCCGGCACCTCGTAGTTCTCGAACACCTTGGTCTCGCCCGCGCGCACCATGCCCATGGCCTCTTCGAGGAACTGCAGGGCCATGGCGGCCGCGTAGGCGATGAAGTAGGGGCGGGCGCGGTCGCGTTCGATGGTGTTGCTCCACTGCGGGATGCGCCACTCCAGTGTGGTCTCCGGCAGCGACTCGCCCTTGGGCAGGGAGATGCGCACGCTGTGGCCGGTGGCCTTGACGTACGGGGTGTCGACCAGGCCGCTCAGCGCGGTCGACCACAGGCGGGCCAGGGGACCGCCGCCGGTGTCCAGGGCGAGGTGGTCGCCGGTGCGCTGGTCGAACCAGCGCGGGCTCATCACCCAGCTGTACTTGTCGTCGAAGTTGCGCTTCTGCGGCACCGGGACGGTGGTCTGGTTCCACGGGTGGCGCATGTCGACGGGGTTGCCGAGCGGGTCGTGGGTGACGAACGGCTGCTCGTTGACCCAGTCCTCGTAGTAGGAGCTGCCGAGCATGATGCGCAGGCCGAGGTTGATGTCGACGAGGTTGTTGGTGACCAGTTCGCCGTCGACGATGATGCCCGGGGTGACGTACATGTCCTTGCCCCAGGAGTTCATGTTCTCGTAGCGGTAGTCGACCGTCTGGGGGTTCTGGAAGGCGCCCCAGCAGCCCAGCAGGACGCGGCGGCGGCCGACCTCCTCGTAGCCGGGCAGTGCCTCGTAGAAGAAGTCGAAGACGTCGTCGTTCATGGCGACGGCCTTCTTCACGAAGTCGATGACCCGCATGAGGCGGCTGAGGTAGTCGGTGAAGACGGTCGGCTGCGGCATCGTGCCGACGCCACCCGGGTAGAGCGTGGAGGGGTGGACGTGCCGTCCCTCCATCAGGCAGAACATCTCGCGGGTGACCCGGCTGACCTTCAGGGCCTCCTTGTAGACCTCTCCCTCGAAGGGGTTGAAGGCCTTCATGATGTCGGCGATCGTCCGGTAGCCGTGGATCTCGCCGCGGGGTGCCTCGGTGCGTTCGGCGCGTGCCAGGACACCGGGGTTGGTGGCCTTGACCATCGCCTCGCAGAAGTCCACGAAGACCAGGTTGTCCTGGAAGATCGTGTGGTCGAACATGTACTCGGCCGCTTCGCCGAGGTTGACGATGTGCTCGGCCAGCGGGGGCGGCTTGACGCCGTAGGCCATCTGCTGGGCGTAGTCGGAGCAGGTGGTGTGGTTGTCGCCGCAGATGCCGCAGATCCGGGACGTGATGAAGCCCGCGTCGCGCGGGTCCTTGCCCTTCATGAACACCGAGTAGCCGCGGAAGAGCGACGAGGTGCTGTGGCATTCGACGACTTCCCGGTTGGCGAAGTCGATCTTCGTGTAGATGCCCAGGTTCCCGATGATCCGTGTGATCGGATCCCAGGACATGTCCACGAGCTGTGGTGGCTTGCGGTCCGTGGGACGGGCCTCGGTGGTGGTCATCTGCGGTACTGCCCCTCGCTGTCGGTGGTGTGTGGGGTGGTGGGCTTACTGCGGGGAAGCCTCATCAGGCGCGCCAGTGGGGGTCGTAACCGCTGGTCAGCTTGCGCTTGTTGTGGCGCCATCTGGGCTCGTGGTTGACCAGCTCGTTGGTCATGCCGCGCAGTCGTCGGACGACGGCCCCGTACGGCTTGATGACCAGGGACGACAGGGTGCTGCCCGGGGGCTCGTCCATGAACGGCATGAACGCGTCGGGGAAGCCGGGCATCGTGCAGCCGATGCAGATGCCGCCGACGTTGGGGCAGCCTCCGATGCCGCCCATCCAGCCGCGCTTGGGCACGTTGCAGTTGACGACCGGACCCCAGCAGCCCGTCTTCACGAGGCACTTGGGTGAGTTGTAGTCGGCGGCGAAGTTGGCCTGCTCGTAGTACGAGCCGCGGTCGCAGCCCTCGTGGACCGTCTTCCCGAACAGCCACTGCGGGCGCAGCATGTGGTCCAGCGGCGGCGGAGGCGCGGAGCCGGCCGCGTGGTAGAGGACCCAGATCAGGGTCTCCATGAAGTTCTCGGGCTGGATCGGGCAGCCGGGCACGTTGACGACGGGCAGGCCGGCCTGGGAGGTGTAGTCCCAGCCCAGGTAGTCGGCGAGGCCCATGCAGCCCGTCGGGTTGCCGGCCATGGCGTGGATGCCGCCGAAGGTGGCGCAGGTGCCCGCGGCGACCACCGCCCAGGCCTTGGGGGCCAGTTGGTCGATCCACCAGTTGAGGGTCTGCGGCTCGCCGGTCTCCGGGTCGTTGCCGAAGGACGTCCAGTAGCCGTCGCCCTCGATGATGTTCTGGTTGGGGATCGAGCCCTCGATGACGAGGATGAAGGGGCCCAGCTCGCCGCGTACGGCGGCCCGGTAGGGCGCGAGGAAGTCCTCGCCGCCCAGGCTGGGCGAGAGCACCTTGTTGATCAGGTTCACCTTCGGCAGGCCCGGGATCAGCCCGAGCACCAGGTCCTCGATGGAGGGCTGGTCGGCGGCGGTGAGCGAGACGGTGTCGCCGTCGCAGCTCATGCCCTCGGAGATCCAGAGGATGTGGATCTCGTCGATGCCCTGCCGGACCTCGGACCGTTCGGGTTCCTTGCTGACTTCTTCGGTGCTGCTGTGGATGGTCATGTCACTCGGCCTCCGCTGCGGGGGTCTCGGAGTCGGACGTGTGCCGCGCAGGAGCTGCGGCGGGAGCCGGTGCCGACGGCTCGTCCGGGGATCCGGCGGGCTCGAGGGGTTCGAGCTCGTCGGGCCGGAAGTAGTGGAAGCGGCCGTACCAGTTGTTCAGTTCGGCGGCCGGGTCGTCGTCGAGGGTGACGGCGAGGTGCACGCTGCCGTCCACGTCGTGGAAGACGGCGGCGACCTCGGCGGTCCGCCCGGCCAGGAACATGTCCTGGGCGTCGGCGCCGCGTCCCCGGGGGCGCAGCCGTACGCGGCTGCCGCCGCCGAGCCGGACGCCGTCGACGAGCACGGTGTCGGTGGTCGGTGAGAGACCGTCATCGGCCCCCTCCTGCCACCAGGCGGGACGGTCGGCGGACGCTGTGGGGGTGAGGGGTGTCAGGGGGGCGCCGCCGGACGCCGTGGGGCCGACGGGCGTCAGGGAGTGGTCGGCCGGCGCCGTGGGGGCGGCCGGTGTCAGGGAGCGGACGGCACCGTGGAGCCGTTCGAAGACCTCCTGCGGCATGGTGTCGACCCGGTCGAGGATCGCCGCCGCCCGCGGGTCGGTGGCTCGCGCCTCGCGCTTCTCCTCGTCGGTCAGCAGCATCGTGCGCAACGTGAGGATCTCGTCGATCTCCGCGGCGTCGTGCAGGTCACCCGGGCTCTCGGGGGCGACCTGGGGGTGGTCGGGCAGGATGATCGGCGCGGACAGCAGGACGTGTCCGGTGTCCCCGGCCTCGCCCCCGAGCACGGGGAAGGTGAACTCGTTGCGGCACGCGCGCACGGGTGCTCGCAGGTCCGTCGGTGGATCGATCAGCGAGACGAACTCCACTCCCTCGCCGCCGATGAGGGTGTGGGTGGCGATGAGGGCCCGGCGCAGGGCCTCGTCGCGCGCGGTGCCCGGCCGCGGTGCGGGCGCGGTGTTCGCGGTGCGTACGCGGACCCGGCAGAGGTCCTCGGAGAGCCGCTCGGCGGTGAGGACGGTCTCGGCCCGGATCTCCTCCCGGCTGCGCACCACCCGCCCGGTGCCCCCGGGCAGCGGCTCGACGTCCTCACCCGCCGCTGCACCCACCGCGACGGTGCGTCCGCCGCGAAGGAGTTCGTCGAGCGGGGCTTCCATCTCGCACTCGCGCGGCAGGGCTTCGTCGAAGGTGAGATGCACCGTGCCGTCGTCGCTGTGCAGCGATTCGACGGGGCGGCCCGCTTCTTCCACCTGCTTGCGCTGCATCTGGAGGTAGCGGACCCGCACGCGTAGGCGGGCGCTGTCCGGCTGACGGATCAGCAGCAGGCACTCGGTCTGCTGGTACCAGGAGTCGGCGGAGCCGGAGACACCGGGGAGGACGGGGCCGTCCGCCTCCACCCAGTCCCGGGGGAACAGCACGCCGAACTGCCAGCGGACGCGGTTCTTGGCGGAGGAGCGGCGGTAGGGGTAGAGCAGGTAGCCCTCGTAGAGGACGGCGTCGGCGACGGCGCTGAGCTGCTCGAAGACACCCGGGGACGGGCGTGTGCCGGCCGTCGCGGCAGCGCCCTTCGTGCCGCCCTCGGCCAGTGCCTCCGCCATCGCGCCTCCTCGTCCTTGTGTGCAGGGGGTCCCTGTGTGCACGCGGTCCTGTGTGCACACGGTGTGTCCTGTGTGCACCGCATCCCTTCCACCACGGTCACACCGCTCATCCACGTTCGCCTCCTCCGGCGCAGCGCGATTGGGCTGTTCGGGGTGGTCACGGTGCTGCCACCGTGCCGCGGCGCGGGACGGGACACGGCGACAGGCCTCTCGGCGCCGGGCGTACGGAGGCAGAGCGGGCGGCAGGGCGGAACTCGTCCGTGGCCGGGAGACGTTTCCCGGGAGCCGGTGGGCGTCCGGATGGCACACGTCACCCGCACGAATCGGCGCATCACGGGAAGGCGTCACCTCATGGACCAGCCGACACATCACCCCCGCCCCACCACCAGCCCCGCCGTCACGACCCTGGCCGACCCCCTGGTCAACAAGGGCACCGCCTTCAGCCGGCGCGAACGCGAGGAGCTGGGCATCGACGGACTGCTGCCGCCCGCCGTGGAGACCCTGGACGAGCAGGTCGCCCGCGCCTACGAGGCGTTCCACGGCTACGACAAGCCCCTCAACCGGCACATCTACCTGCGGCAGCTCCAGGACACCAACGAGGTGCTCTTCTACCGTCTGGTCACCGAGTACCTGGAGGAGCTGCTGCCCGTGGTCTACACGCCCACGGTGGGCGAGGCCTGTCAGCGCTTCAGCGAGATCTACCGGCGGCCCCGCGGTCTGTTCCTCACCTGGGAGGACCGGCACCGCTTCCGGGACATCCTGCGCAACCGCCCGCACCGGGACCACGACGTGGACGTCGTCGTCGTCACCGACGGCCAGCGCATCCTCGGCCTGGGCGACCAGGGCGTCGGCGGCATGGGCATCCCCGTCGGCAAGCTCAGCCTCTACACGGCGATCGGCGGCATCCACCCGGCCCGCACGCTGCCGATCCTCCTGGACGTCGGCACCGACAACGAGACCCTGCTCGACAACCCCCGCTACCTGGGCCGGCGTGCCCGGAGGCTGACCGGCGCCGAGTACGACGAGATGATCGAGGCGTTCGTCTCGGCGGTCGAGGCGGAACTCCCCGGGACGCTGCTGCAGTGGGAGGACTTCGCCACCGCCCACGCCCACCCGATCCTGGCCCGCTACCGCGACCGACTGCTCACGTTCAACGACGACATCCAGGGCACCGCGGCCGTCACGCTCGGTGCGCTGTCGACCGCGGCGGACGTGGCCGGCACCCCGCTGCCCGAGCAGCGGGTGGTGATCCTGGGCGCCGGGTCGGCCGCCATCGGCGTCGCCGACATGATCCGTACCGCCATGGTCGACGAGGGGCTGTCGGAGGACGAGGCCACGGCGCGGTTCTGGATCCTCGACGTCGACGGCCTGCTGGTGTCCTCACGTTCCGAACTGACCCCGCAGCAGCGGGCGTTCGCCCGCGACGACAGCGAGGTGGCCGACTGGGACGGCACCGGCCTGGCCGAGGTGGTGCGTCGCGTGGAGCCGACGGCGCTCATCGGGCTGTCGACGGCGCACGGCGCGTTCACGGAGGAGATCGTGCGGCAGATGGCGTCGACCTGCGAACGGCCCGTCGTGTTCCCGTTGTCCAACCCCACCTCGCACTCCGAGGCCGACCCGGCGGACCTCACCCGCTGGACCGACGGGCGGGCGCTGATCGCCACCGGTTCGCCCTTCCCGCCGCTCACGGTCGACGGGCGTGAAGTGCCCGTGGCGCAGTCGAACAACGTGTACGTCTTCCCGGCCATGGGCCTCGCGGTGACCGCGAGCGGGGCCACCCGGGTCACGGACCGCATGCTCGTGGCCGCGGCCCGGGCCGTCGCACGGTGCGCGGTGCGGGCGGCGGACGGCGAGGACCTCCCCGTGCCGTTGCTGCCGCCGCTGACCGGGATGCGGGAGTCAGCCCGCGAGATCGCCCTGGCCGCGGCCCTCGCCGCCGTCGAGGACGGGGTGGCCCCGCGGGCGACGGAGGAGGACCTGCGCGAGGCCATCGCCCGGGCGCAGTGGACGCCCCGGTACGAGGACTAGGTGCGCTGTCCGATGGGTCGTGCGAGCCGGCCAGGGCCGTCCCCTGGTTCATGTTGTCGCTGACGACCCCGTGCTTTCAGCTGATCGACGCCGAAGCGCGCGGGTTCGCCGAGGAAAAGCCGGTGGTCGTTCTGAGCGGAGTGGACAGCTCGTTGTGGGACGTCAGGTCCGTCGACGAGGGCGTGCTCGGCGGACTTCGTCGCCACTACCCGGATGCGACGGACCTCTGAGCGGGGCTTCACCTCGGGCGGGGCCAAGGCCGGGTGATGCCCCGCAACATTCTGGCCCTGAGCCCAGCCCAGTCTGCCGGGTTGCCCACGGCACACCGTCGTTTGCGGCAGCGCGGCCCGAAGGGCGCATCGGCCCCCGGCGTCATCTCCCGGTGCGGTACGCTCTCGCGGCCCACGGTCGGCGACGGCGTCGGCGGACGCCGACCTGAAGAATCCGCCCCCGGTGGGTCCTGAGCGGCGTCCCATGGAGGGCATCGTCCTGCACGTCAACAGGGAGCTGATCCATCACGGCGCCGAGATTTCCCTGCTGCGCGACCTCCACCGCTGGCAGGACGGAGCCGTACCGCGCCGCATATGACTCCCCGGCAGTCGTCGATCGAGCTTTGAGCGGTCTTCCGGGCAGACCACCTGTTTCGGGTGGGGACTGCGGAGCATCCAGCGGCCGCTTGTCCGTAGTGAACTTCGTCAGACCTGAGCCGGTTGCGAGGGCGGATCCGGGCCATACGCCCGCCCGGCTAGTTCCTGCCGGACGCTGGAATGGCATTCCATCCAAGTACGCGGTGGAGGTGAGCAGTTTTCGGGTAGAGGGTGTCGGTTCCCGAGCGAGGGCCGATCTCAAACAGGTCGATCATCAAGAAGAGCGGATAGCCCGGAGACTGAGGCGTCTGTTTCACCACGATGCCCTCGCAGCCGATCAGCGTGCCTGACGGTCCCCAGACAACTGTCCAGGTGTGGGGCTGCGACGCGTCCAAGGGAAGGACGACTTCTGTCATGTCGGTTGTCAGCCGCGCGTCCGAATGTGCCTTCACTCCGCATCGGGCGCGACTCTTACCTTCGCCGACAGCGTCGGCGTCGATCTCGAAGATGCAGATCTCGCCGCTGTCCCTCTCGGACAGATGCTCCGTCCCCACGAGCCACGCCGCGAGCATGCACCCCTTGTGCACGCTCGCGCTCACGGTCACATCCACACGTCCGGCGGTGGGCGCCCACAGCAGGCGTTCCGGTGTCTGTGTGCGGACGACAAGTCCATCCGAACGATGCCGATGTGTTCCTCGCCGAGAGCCTGCGGGACCAGAAAAGACTCCGGTTTGCAGGTTGGACACGCGAAGTGGGGCGTCTTCCTTTCGCCAATCCAGCTGGTCTTCGTCGATACGGAGCCGCAACCCCGAATCGTTCAGGTCGTAGCGTGCCTGAGAACGCTCGGGTGACGTCCAGTGCGGAAGATAGTGATCGACCCAGCGATCTTCCCTGAGCCGCGGAGCGGTGAAATCTTCCTCGAAGTCGGGCTCACGAGCCGGAAAATCGGGCAGTCCGAGATCGGCCATCATGACACCATCCTGTCAGTGGCTGTGTTCAAGCCAGAGGGCGCACTGTTTCATGCGGAGGCGATCGTCAGAGAACCACCCTTGCCAGGGCTCATCCAAGCGATGCCAGGCAGCCGGCTGACCACTCTCAGACTTCGGCTTCGGCCTCTGGTCGACCACTGCCAGATACGAAATGCCTGCGGTGGCCGACCAGGTGGGGTGATACGAGCGCACAGTAGCGGCCGCCGGGGTCCCGATCAGCTCTGCCCGCACCCCGGCCTCCTCGAACAGTTCTCGGCGAGCAGCCTCGCGTGGCGTTTCGCCGGGATCGACCTTGCCACCCGGCGCCACCCATCCGCGCCATCGGTGATGCACCAGCAGGACATGGGTCAAGGTGCTGTCGAAGGCCCACACCTCGGCTGCGAGAGGCCCTTTCATGACTGCATCGGGTCGGCACAACCACTCCACCGCTCCGTCCTGGACCGCGAGGGCTTGACGCGCGTCGAGCACCGCGGCCTCAAGAGCCCGGGCCTCTGTTCGATGTCCTCTCATCTGCCAGAGCCTAGGACGCACCGGTGACAACCAAGCCCTCCGGTCACGTGGGTTTCAGGCAGGCCGGCTGAAGGCCGTAGGGGCGAGCTGGATTCTGTGTGCGCAGGGGGCCGGGGCGGGAAGTCAAGGCGAAGAGGTCACACCTATAAGCTGATCATCATGGAGTACGAGGGGCCCGGAGGGCCGGTCCGAGCGGTGTGTCCGAGGTGCGGCGGTGGCCAGGTCCGAACGGTTGAGCAAGCACGCGGCGGCAAGGGTGCGATGCGACACGACCTGTCCGGCCGACTGGCGCCGGGACCGGAGAAGTCCGGCGACGGGTGCATACACGTCGCGGAGGGCATGGTGCTGACCGGCATGGGCATCGCCTTCGCCTACGTCGGCGTGCACCAGGACAAGCCCCTGTACCTGGTCGGCGGGGCGGCGTTCGCTCTGCTCTGCTTCGTCGGAACCATCGTCGTCGCGCGGAGCGACGGTCGCGAGAAGGCCGCGGCCGAGGCCGGTGCTCAGCGCGCGGAGCGCCTGTGGCGGCCTGCGCACTACTGCTCCGACTGCTCCTCCGTGTTCTGCCCGGGCGGCGCCCCGTGGCAGGGAGCGCTCACCCCGGAACAGTTCAAGAAGCTGGTGTGGACCGAGGCCGGCTACGCCGACCAGCTCCCCACGGGCGACAAGGCCAGGGACGCCGTGCTTCCGTCGGGCGTCCTGCAGCAACGGTGAGGCACGAGGGGCGGCACAGCCACTCCCCGCACCTCATCGCGCTCGCCCCTCAGCCGACCCGGATGCCCACGATGCACGTGTCGTCGTCGGTGTCCGACTTGCTGTAGGTCAGCAGGCGGTCCAGCTGCTGGTCGAGGGTGCTGGGCGCCGCGCGGGCGGTGGTCAGGAGGTGGGTCAGGGACTCCTCCACCGGCCGGTCGCGTCGTTCGACCAGACCGTCCGTGTACATCAACAGGGTGTCCCCCGGGGCCAGTTGCAGCTCGGTCTCCTCGTAGACGGCCTCGGGTACGGCGCCCAGCAGCAGACCCTTGACCAGAGGCAAGGGGGCCGCTTCGGTGTCACGGACGAGCACGGGCGGCAGGTGACCAGCCCGGGCCCAGCGCAGCGTCCGCCGGACCGGGTCGTACAGGCCGCACACCGCCGTCGCCGTGACGGCACCCGTCAGATGGTGCGCCACGATGTTGAGCCACGACAGCAACTGCCCCGGCCCGGCACCGGTCACCGCCAGGCCGCGCAACGCGTTGCGCAGGACGACCATGCTGGTGGCGGCCTCTATGCCGTGCCCGGCCACGTCCCCGACACACAGCAGCACCTTCCGGGACGGCAGGACGACGGCGTCGTACCAGTCGCCGCCCACCAGTTGCTCGGTCTCCGCCGGCCGGTAGCGCACGGCGACCTGCAGGCCGGACACCTGCAACGGCGCCTGGGTGGGAGGCATGATGGCGTGCTGCAACTGCAGGGTCAGCCGGTTGCGTTCGGTCGCCTGCTGCTCGGTGTGCGCCAGCTGGTCGCGGGTGGCGGCGAGCGCCACCTCGGTCCAGTGCTGGGCCGAGATGTCCTGGCAGGCGCCGCGCACCAGGAGCAGCCGGTCGTCGGTGTCGAGCACGGGTTCGGCGACGATCCGGATGTGACGGGTCACCCCGTCCGGCCGCTGCAGCCGGAAGGCGGCGGCCGCCGGCCGCTGGTGGTGCAGCAGCGTGCGCAGGAAACGGCGGATGGAGACGGCGTCGTCCGGGTGCGCATGGGCCGGCAGCTCTTCCAGAGGCACCGGGGTGCTCGTCTGCGGGCGCCCGTACAGGTCGAAGAGCTGCCCGTTCCAGGTGATCTCGCCGGTGAGTACGTTCTCCTCGAACCCGCCGATGCGACCCAGCCGTTGGGCGTGCTGAAGCAGACTGGCCAGTCGTGCCGTCTCGTCCTCGATGCGCCAGATGAGGAGGACGGACATGCCGTGGCGGCTGATGCTGATGTCGGCGACCGCCGAGAGGGGGACCTCGTCGACGAGGGCGGTGAGGTTCATGCGGCGGGCCCGGAAGGGTTCACCGGTGGCGTAGACGCGCTCGACGCGCTGGAACAACTCGCTGTCCCCGGCGGCCATGGGGTAGGCCTCCAGAAGCAGCGCGCCGTTCACGACCGCCCGCGACCTGCCTGCCGGGTCCAGGAAGTGGTTGTTCGCGTGCTGGATGCGGAAGTCCACCAGGTGCCCGTCACCGTCCAGATGCGGCACCAGGACTAGGGCGGGGTCGTACAGCCCGTCGGCCAGGTCCATCAGCTCGGCGGCGTCCGGCAGCAGGCGCGGCTCCTTGGCCGCTCCCTGTGGCGGCGTGTACATCTCCAGGGTGTGGGCGCACAGTTCGGCCAGCGCCTCCGTCTGCCGGACGATCTGCGGGGGCTGCGGCGCCAGCGGGGTCGGCCAGGCGATCTCCAGCACACCGTGGATACGGCCTCCGGTGCCCGCGGGCAGGGCGGCCCGGCCGCCGTCCGGATGGTGGTGCAGGCCGATGGTGGGCAGTCCGGTCGCGCCGAGGGTGGTGATCCACTGCCCCTCGCGCTCGATGAGTCCCCGTCGTGCCACGGTCACCACGTCCGGCGGGACGTAGCGCCAGCGCTCCGCCTCGGCCGGCGAGAAACCGGCGCTGCCCGCCAGGGTGAGCGAACCGTCGGCGCCCACGGCCCAGACGGCCACCGCCACCGCGCCGAGCGGGCGCAGCGCCTGCTCCAGCAGGGCGTCCGCCACGGCTTGGGCGTCGTCCGCCGCCAGTACGCCGCTCTCGGCCGCGCGCAGGCGCACGGCGGCCGACTCGGTCTCCGCCTCGTCTGCGGCCCTGGTGGCGGCGAGGAAGGCGTCCGTCACCTCGGACATCCGGTCCCGGGCTGCCTGGTTGATGACGTCGACGGCGAGTTCCAGGGGGGTGACCTGGGCCTGCTCGGCCAACTGGGTGAGCTGGCGGGCGGCCTGGGCCGGGCCGCACTGCAGCCGCTCGACCAGGACGCCCTTGGCGAGCTCGATCAGGGCACGCCCTTCGGCCTCCGCCTGGGCGGCCCGCACCTCCCGGCTGAGCCGTTCCACGGTGGCGGCGAGCCGGCCCACCGGAGAGGCGGGTGAGGGGTTTTCGAGGTCGTCGGGCTGTTCGTCGCGGGACTCCGACGGACCGTCGACGTCCCGCGATGGCCCGCTGGGGGCCGCCGCCTGTTCGTCGGAGGATCGGGATTCCCCGTCCGCGGCCGGGGGCGACGCGTCGGAGGTCACCGACGGCAGCGAAGACTGCGGATCTGCGGCCGAGCCGCGCTGCGGCTCACCGCCCCGACCCGGCTCGCGCGGCTGCTCGGACATGCTCACGGTGTGGAAGCTCCTCGGCTGGAGTGCCCTGGGGCGCGGTACGACTGGCGCTGCGGGGCGCCCGGTCCGCCGGTGCGAGGGCCGGGCGTCGGTGTGCTCATGCGGGCAGCCAGCGGCGGACGCAGGCCATGAGGTCGCGCGTGTCGACGGGCTTGGTGACGTAGTCGCTCGCCCCGGAGGCGAGGCTCTTGTCCCGGTCACCCGGCATCGCCTTCGCCGTGACGGCGATGATGGGCAGCTCGGCGTACTGCGGCATCCGGCGGATCTCGGCCGTCGCGGTGTAACCGTCCATCTCCGGCATCATCACATCCATCAGCACGAGGGCGATGTCCGGGTTGTTCACCAGTGTCTCGATGCCTCTGCGCCCGTTCTCGGCGTGCAGGACGCGGAATCCGTGCAGCTCCAGGATCCCGCTCAGGGCGAAGAGGTTCCGCGCGTCGTCGTCGACGACGAGGACGGTGCGGCCGGCCGCCGTGTCATGGACGGCGGGCGGCGTCAGGTGCTGCGGCCCTTCCGTCCGGACGAGGGAGAGCACGTCCCCGGGTTCCTCCGCGGACAGGTGCAGGGCGATGCGCTCGCGCAGTTCGTCGAGGCTGGACAGCAACTCCAGTGCGCCGTCCGCCGAGCGGGAGCGCAGCGTCTCGTCCAGGGGCACGTCCGCGGGGTGGCTGCTGTGGACCAGCACCGGAACGCTCGTCAGCGCCGAGTCGCCCTCCAAGGCCTGGAGGAAGCGGGACGCCTCGTCGTGGGGCATGCCCAGCTCCAGGACGACGCAGTGACACGGCTCGGACGCGAGGGCACCGGCCGCCTCCTGCGCTCCGACGGCGGTGATGATGTCGACCGCGGGACGCTGAGCACCGTCGGCGCGGCCGTGCGTCAGGTCGGCGACCACGCTTTCCGCGACGAGGGTCAGCAGACCGCGCGACCGCTCCTCCACGACGAGCAGACGCCGGGGCCGGGGGCCGGGCCCGATCTGGGGCACCGGCACCGAGCCGGACAGTCCCTCCGGTACGGGCTCCGCCGAGACGCGCTCCAGGGGCCTGCCGGAGTGGAGCAGTTCCTCGAAGTCGGGACGGGCCACGGGCAGGAACAGCGTGAACGTACTGCCCTGACCCGGCGTGCTGTGCACCGAGACGGCGCCGCCGAGCAGTTGGGCGATCTCCCGCGTGATGGACAGGCCCAGGCCGGTGCCGCCGTACTTGCGGCTGGTCGTGCCGTCCGCCTGCTGGAAGGCACCGAAGATCGTCTCCAGGTGCTGCTCCGGGATGCCGATGCCGGTGTCCTTGACCCGGAAGGCGACCACGGCGGCGCCTCGCACCACACCCTCGGGCACCTCGTCGTCCGAGGCGGGCTCGATGCTCAGTTCCACGCCGCCCTGCTCGGTGAACTTCACGGCGTTCGACAGGAGGTTGCGCAGCACCTGCCGCAGCCGGGAGTCGTCCGTGAGCACGTCGGCGGGCGCGCCGGGTGCGGTCGTCACCGTGAACTCCAGGCTCTTCTGCGTCGTCATCGGCCGGAAGGTGGCCTCGACGTACTCGATGAGCTGTCGCAGCGTCACCCGCTCGGGTGTGACGTCCATCTTCCCGGCCTCGACCTTCGACAGGTCGAGGATGTCGTTGATCAGCTGCAGCAGGTCCGAACCGGCGGAGTGGATGATCTGCGCGTACTCGACCTGCTTGGGCGTGAGGTTGCGGGACGGGTTCTGCGCGAGCAACTGGGCCAGGATGAGCAGGCTGTTGAGCGGGGTGCGCAGTTCGTGGCTCATGTTGGCCAGGAACTCCGACTTGTACTTCGAGGCCAACGACAGCTGCTGGGCACGGGTCTCCAGCTCCTGGCGAGCCTGCTCGATCTGCAGGTTCTTCGCCTCGATGTCCCGGTTCTGCGCGACCAGCAGAGAGGCCTTCTCCTCCAGTTCCGCGTTGGAGCGCTGCAGTTCCTCCTGCTGCACCTGCAACTCGGTGGAGCGGGCCTGGAGTTCGACGGTGAGGCGCTGGGACTCGACCAGCAGCTCGTCGGTGCGGGCGTTGGCCACGATGGTGTTGACGTTGACGCCGATGGTCTCCATCAGCTGCGCCAGGAAGTCCCGGTGGATCTGGGTGAAGCGTGTGACCGACGCCAGCTCGATGACGCCGAGGACCTGGCCCTCCACCACGATGGGCAGCAGCACCAGCGCGGACGGCACCACCTGGCCGAGGCCGGAGGAGATGGTGACGTAGCCGTCCGGCAGCTCCTCCACCATGATGGTGCGCCGGCTGCGCGCTGCCTGTCCGACCAGGGTGCGGCCGAAGGCGATGCGGGCGGGCCTGGTGCTCTCCTCCGGGTAGCCGTAGGAGCCCACGAGCCGCAGTTCGGGCCCGTCGTCCCCGTCCTCGGCGAGGTAGAAGGCTCCGTACTGGGCCGACACCAGCGGGACCAGCTCGTCCATGATCAGCTCGGCGACCACGGGCAGGTCGCGGTGGCCCTGCATCAGGCTCGAGATCCTGGCGAGGTTCGTCTTGAGCCAGTCCTGCTCCTGGTTGGCCCGGGTGGTCTCGCGCAGGGACTCCACCATCGAGTTGATGTTGTCCTTGAGCTCGGCGACCTCGCCGGACGCCTCCACGTTGATCGACCGGGTCAGGTCGCCCTCGGCGACGGCGCTGGTGACCTCGGCGATGGCCCGCACCTGACGGGTCAGGTTGCCCGCGAGTTCGTTGACGTTCTCCGTCAGGCGCTTCCAGGTGCCGGAGACGCCCTCGACCTCGGCCTGTCCGCCGAGCCGTCCCTCGGTGCCGACCTCGCGGGCGACTCGAGTGACCTCGTCGGCGAACGCGGACAGCTGGTCGACCATCGTGTTGATCGTCGTCTTGAGTTCGAGGATCTCACCGCGGGCGTCCACGTCGATCTTCTTCGACAGGTCGCCCCGGGCCACCGCGGTCGTCACGAGCGCGATGTTGCGCACCTGGCCGGTGAGGTTGTTGGCCATGGAGTTGACGTTGTCGGTGAGGTCCTTCCAGGTGCCGGCGACGTTCGGCACGTGTGCCTGGCCGCCGAGTCGTCCCTCGGTGCCGACCTCGCGGGCGACGCGCGTGACCTCGTCGGCGAAGGCCGACAGCGTGTCGACCATCGTGTTGATGACCTCGGCCAGCGCCGCGACCTCGCCCGCCGCCTCGACGGTGATCCGCTGCGACAGGTCGCCGCGCGCCACGGCGGTGGCGACCTGGGCGATGGAGCGGACCTGGCCGGTCAGGTTCGACGCCATGACGTTGACGTTGTCGGTGAGGTCCTTCCAGGTCCCCGACACCCCGCGCACCTGTGCCTGGCCGCCGAGGCGCCCCTCTGTGCCGACCTCACGGGCGACCCGCGTGACCTCGTCGGCGAAGGCCGACAGCTGGTCGACCATCGTGTTGATGGTGCTCTTCAGCTCCAGAATCTCTCCGCGCGCGTCCACGGTGATCTTCTGCGAGAGGTCGCCCTTGGCCACCGCCGTGGCCACCAGGGCGATGTTGCGGACCTGGCCGGTGAGGTTGCCCGCCATGAAGTTCACCGAGTCGGTGAGGTCGCGCCAGGTGCCTTTGACACCCTTGACGTCCGCCTGGCCGCCGAGGCGCCCCTCGGTGCCGACCTCACGGGCGACCCGCGTGACCTCGTCGGCGAACGCGGACAACTGGTCGACCATCGTGTTGATGGTGCTCTTCAGCTCCAGAATCTCCCCGCGCGCGTCCACGGTGATCTTCTGCGAGAGGTCGCCCTCCGCGACCGCTGTGGTGACCTGGGCGATGGAGCGGACCTGGCTGGTGAGGTTGCCCGCCATGTGGTTCACGGAGTCGGTGAGGTCACGCCAGACGCCCGCCACGCCGGGCACCTGCGCTTGGCCGCCGAGCCGTCCCTCGCTGCCGACCTCACGGGCCACGCGCGTGACCTCGTCGGCGAACGCGGACAACTGGTCGACCATCGTGTTGACGGTCTCCTTCAGCTGAAGGATCTCGCCCCGGGCGGGCACGTCGATCTTCTGCGAGAGGTCGCCCTTGGCAACCGCCGTGGCCACCTGGGCGATGTCGCGGACCTGGGTGGTCAGGTTGCCCGCCATCGCGTTCACCGAGTCGGTCAGGTCGGCCCAGGTGCCCGAGACGCCCGGCACCTCCGCCTGCCCGCCGAGCGTGCCCTCGGTGCCGACCTCACGCGCCACCCGCGTGACTTCGGAGGTGAACACGGACAGCTGGTCGACCATGCCGTTGAAGACCGTGGCGATGTCGCCCATGAGGCCGTCCGCGTCGTCCGGCAGCCGGGTACCGAAGTCCCCGTCGCGAACGGCTGTCAGGCCGGCCAGCAGCCGACGCAGCTCCTGGTCACCCGGCACCGCATCGACGACCCCAGTGCTGTCGCTGGTCATGCGCACCCTCGTTCCGCTCCCCAAGAGCCCTCGAAGCCGAGGACTCGGAACCCCCCGGGCCGATGTGCGGCCCGGTTGTCATGCAAGCGTGTTCCACGGTCACAGATGTGTATGCGATGTGGAAATACGCCGCAGGTTAACCCACGTTTCAAGCCCTGAACAAAGCAGCAGCCACCGTCGTCGGCCGAACTGCGTCAGCGCGCCCCGAACCCGTCGACGGCGCCGGCAGGCGGACCGGGGATGTGCCTCTGGAGCGAGGCCGCCCCGCTCAGGAGGCGGCGGCGTCGTCGACGGAATCCCGGGTCTCCAGGAGCATGTCGACTCCAGTGATCTCGCAGAGCCGCTGCAACTGCGCCGACGGCGCCACGATCCGCAGGGTGCCCGCCTGGTGGGTGAGGATCAGCAGATTCAGCAGGGTCGAGTCGGCGAAGGTGATGCCGGAGGCGTCCAGGATCACCTTCGGATGCTCCCTGACCGCGACCGCCAGCGCGTCCGCCAATGACGTGATCGAGTCCATGTCGTAGGAGCCGCGGGCGACGACGACCCAGGCCCCGCGCCATTCGTATTGCAGCACCGGGGCCCCTTCCGAGGCGGGCGCGGCGAGCTGTCCCGGCTGCGTCTCTGCGCCGGTGTCGCGCGTGAGCGCCGGCATGCCGGCCTCGTCCCAGGGCATGGTCGGGCTCCTTCTGTGATTCCCCGAGGGGAGCACGTCATATGTTGCATGAAAAGTATGTCACGTATCTACGTTCCGGCAACGCACTCCTCTAAAATGCTCGGCATGGTCGGAGTGCCCGAGTCCCACAGCGGATGGACGTTCATCACCAGCCACGCGCGTGTACTGGCAGTCATTGCCGACAACCCGAACGTCCGCATCCGTGACATCGCTGCCCGCTGCCGTCTCACGGAACGCGCCGTCTCGCGGATCATCGCCGATCTGGAGCAGGACGGTTATCTCTCGCACACCCGGGACGGACGCACGAACATCTACCGCATCGAGCCGGACAAGGTGTTGCGCCACCCGGCCGAAGCCGGCCTGCCCGTGGCTTCCTTGCTCTCCCTGCTCCTGCAGGACGAGTCCGCCCGCGTCAAGAAGCCCGTCGCCCGATAGCCGGGGTGTGGGAATGGGGCGTGCGCGCGTCGAAACGGCCCTGAGGGGCGCATCGAGACGGCCATGAGAAGCGGGGGCACCGAGTGCCCGCAGGGGGATCCTCAGCCGGTCACGAAAGTTGTCACGCTCTGAGCGGGAAGCTGACCGGTGAAGGAACCGTTCGACACGGTGATCCTGCTCTGGAATGCGAGATTCCTGCTCGCGTCCGTCAGCCAGGACGACACCCCGGACGAGGTGTTGTTCTGCAGGACGAACTGCTGGCTCACTCCCGCGGTTCCCTTGTTGACGGCGACGATGACCAACCGGGAGCCGCTCCCCTTGTATGCCGAGATGTAGACGTTCGGCTGGGGATTCGGCGTCACCGCGATGCGTACGTGCCCTGGGCGGACGAACTTGGAGAAGTGCGCCATGCCGGCACCGCGCTTGCTGATCCGGCCGTCCTCCCGCATGGGTCCGTAGCCGCGCCGGATGTACCACCACACGTAGGCCTGGAACTCGGCGTCCACCATCGCGCGGTGGACGTGCTCCGCAACACCGAGTGCCTGGGGCCAGAGATCGGCCGAATCGCTGCTGTTGGGGTAGTAGACCTCCGTCATCCACAGTTCTTTGCCCCCGCCCTTCTGCTTGAAGAGGGGGTAGGGGAAGTTCTGGAACGGTGTGCCGTAGAGGTGCGCCCCGAGGATGTCCACGTTGGCGAGGGCTCTGGCGTCGTTGAGGATCGGGTCCGAGAAGCTCTTCACATACTGGAAGGACTCAGGAGCGATGACCTTGGTACTGATCGACCCGGCGTTCTCCCGCAGGAACCTGGTCATCTCGCCCGGAGTCCACCACGTCCAGTCGTGAGCGTAGTCGGGCTCGTTCTGCACGGAGATGGCATACAGGTTCACTCCGTTGTTCCGCATGAAGCCGACGAAGTCGTTCAGGTGCTGCGCATAGGCGCCGTACATGGTGGAGCGGAGCCGCTTCGCGTCGGTCTGCTGGCCGTGGACGAAGGTCTCGACCATGTGAGCGGGGGGATTCCAGGGCGATGCGAAGACGGTCGCCCCGAGTTCGATCGCACGCCTGGCCGTCGCGACTTCGCGGTTCCAGTTCGCCCGGTCCTCGGAGACGAAGATTCTGAGCACCGAGAAACCGAGCTGTCCTTCGCCGTTGCCGAAGGCCGTTTCCCTCTGAGCGGATGTCAGGTCGCCGATCCAGAGCGGGTGGTTCATGCCGCCGAATCCCCGGATCGTCTGCCGCGTCGCCGACGGGTCGACGATCAGCGCAGCCGCGACCGACGGTGTGCGAGGTGCTCCGACGGCCGGTGACGTGGCCGCGAGGACGGGCAGAGCGCCCATCGTCGCCAGCAGGGCACGGCGACTTGGAGATTCCGGCCCAGGGGTGCTGGATCCATTGCGGTGTGACGACATGGTTCCTCCTTCGCAGGGGGCGCCGCTCGTCCCGGCGGCTGCTCTCTTCGCCTGGGGGGTGAGCGTGGGAGCGCTCCCTTCACAACGAAAGTTTCGGGAGATCGACCGATCGGGAGCGGTGTAGGGGAACGTAGGTGCGCGCTCTTTCATCGTCAAGACGTAGGGAAGCCGACTGGGCGTGGCGGCTGCGCCCGGCCTGCGTGTCCTCCGCCGCTGGGTGTCCGAGGCCCGGGCCTGCCTCAGCCGCGTCGCACCGCGCCGAGCTGGGCCCGGTGCAGGCCGGGGGCCGTGAACCGCTGCGCCACCGTGCGCAGGACGCGGGCCATCGCCTGGGCGGGTGGAGTGGCGGGGCGGGCCGTGGCGCGGGCGAGCAGGATGCGGCGGGTGGGGGCCGGTACGTCGGAGGCGAACGGCAGGAGACGCACGTCGCTGCGACGGCTGGTGAGGGCCAGACGGGGGGCGAGGGCGATGCCGAGACCGGCCGCGACCATGGCCTGTGCCTCCTGGTAGTCGTGCGACGAGTAGGCGATGCGCGGCTCGAAGCCCGCCCGGCGGCAGCTGCGGCGCAGGACGTCGGTGACGGGGTGGTTGTCGGCGCGGATGATCCACTCCTGGTCGGCGAGGTCGCCCAGGCGCACCGAGGGGTGGCTGCGAAGGGGCGAGTCGGCGGGGACGACCAGCACCGTGGGGTCGTCCAGGAGGTGGGTGAGGGTGAGCGCCGGATCGTCGAGGCGGTTCCACTCGTAGTCCCAGAGCAGACCCTGTTCCACCTCGCCGGTGTGCAGCATTTCCCGGAGTTCGGCGAGGACCCCGGCACGTACCTCGATACGGATGCCGGCGTGACGGCGACGGAAGCGGGTGAGGGCGAGCGGCAGCAGCGACGCGCTCGCCGTGGGGAAGGAACCCAGCCGCAACGTGCCCTGGTCGAGGGCCGTGAAGGAGTCCAAGTCGGCTTGTGCCGCGCGCAGTTCACGGCGGATCGCCTGACCCCGCTCGGCCAGCGCGGCACCCGCCGGAGTGGGGCGGATCCCGCGTGGCAGCCGCTCGATCAGGGGCTGTCCCGCCTCCTGCTCGAGCAGGGACATCTGCTGTGAGGCGGCGGACGTGGTCATGCCCAGAGCCTCCGCGGCGGCGGTGAGCGACCCGCGTTCGGTGGCCTCAGTGAGGAGCAGCAGCCGGCGCACGTTCAGCATGCTTACGACTTTAGCTGAGCTAAACCCAGGTGAAGCGAACTGCGATTGTTCCGAAGTCACGCCTCTGCGAAGGTCTCCGCAATCGCCGAGCGGTTCACCGGCCCGCAATGCGCCCGTCACCCACCGCCTCGGCCTTTCCTTCCCCCTCGTCGATCAAGGAAGAGCTCAGACGTGCACACTCCCGCGACCCTGGTGCGTGGCGGCACCAGCAAGTGCTGGCTGTTCAACCAGGTCGACGTCCCCGCCGGCCGTGGCGAACTGGAGAAGCTGCTGGTCTCCGCGTACGGCGCCACCGATCCCGTGGAACTGGACGGTGTGGGCGGGGCGACCCCCACCACCTCGAAGGCGGCGGTGGTCGGCGCCGCACCCGAACCCGGCGTGGACGTGGACTATCTCTTCGCCCAGATAGGCATCGGCACGGGCTCGGTCGAGTGGACGAGCAACTGTGGCAACTGCGCGACAGGCGTCGCCCTGTACGCGGTCGCGAAGGGCATGGTGGCGATCACCGGCGACCGGACCCGTGTGGTGATGCGCAACACCAACACCGGCGCGGTCCTCGAAGGGCTCGTGGACACCACCGGTGGCGTCGTACACCACTTCGGCCGCCAGACCGTACCCGGCACCCGTGCCGGCGGGGTCGCCGTCGGCCTCACCTTCCGCGATCCGGCCGGCGGCACCACCGGTTCACTGCTTCCCACCGGGCAGGCCGTGCAGGATCTGCCGATCGCTGCCGCCGAGCCGGTACGGGTGAGCATGGTGGACGCCGGAGCGCCCGTCGTCCTCGTCGACGCCCTCGGCTCCGGACGCACCGGCGCCGAGCCACTGGAACGGATGGGCGCGGACGTGCCCTGGCTGCGCACCGTGCGTCATACCGCCGCACCGTTGATGGGTCTGGTCGAGCCGGGCGAAGAACCGGGCGACGCGGTGCCCAAGGTGGGTCTGGTGGGCCCGCCGGTGTCGTACACCACCACCCTCGGGGAGCAGATCGCCGCCGAAACCTACGACATCTCGGTACGCATGCTGAGCATGAACGCCCCGCACCCCGCTATCGGCCTGACCTCCGCCGTCGCCGTCGCGGCGGCCGGGCTCGTCGAGGACTCCGTGGTCTGCCGGACGGCGGGCGGCCCGACCGACGAATGGCTGCGTCTCGGCACCCCCGCCGGCATCGTCGCAGTCCGCTGCACCGACATACGGGACGACCTGCCGCGGCGGGTCACCGTGCAACGCGCGGCACGACTGCTCGCCGACGCGCGTATCTACGTCCCGGAAACCGGCCGCCTCCACGTCCCGGGAACGAACCGCGTCCACGTCCCGGGAACAGGCCGCACCCAAGCCGCCTGAAACGGGACGGACATCACCTCGGTCGGCCGGTCCCCCAGCCGTCCGCACCGGGACACCCTCGCGCCCCCGGGGCGCTCCCCTCCCCCATCGCACCAAGGACGAAGATGTCTGCTGAAGTGATCTCCATAGGCGCGCTGCTGGTGATGTTCGTGGTCGGCACGGTGCTGCCGATCAACCTGGGCATCCTCGCCTTCGTCGCCACCTTCGCCGTCGGCACAGCCTCGCTCGGCCTCACCGAGGACGAGATCTTCGCAGGGTTCCCGGCGAAGCTCTTCGTCACCATCGTCGGGGTCACCTACCTGTTCTCCGTCGCCCGTCGCAACGGCACCATCGACCGGCTGGTCGCGGCCGGGGTACGGCTGGTGCGCGGCAAGGTCGCCCTCATCCCCTGGGTGTTGTTCCTGGTGGCCGCCCTGCTGACGGCGTTCGGCACCTTCACCCCGGCCGCGGTCGCGATCCTCGCACCGATCGGCATGAACTTCGCCTACCGCTACAAGCTCAACCCGCTGGTCGTGGGCATGATGGTGATCAGCGGCGGACACGCGGGCGCCTTCTCCCCGCTCGCCGTGTCCGGTGCGCTGGTGCTCGGTCTGGTCGACAAGAGCGAACTGCACGTCTCCGCGGTGACACTGTTCAGCGCCAGCTTCCTGATCAACCTGGTGCTCTCGGCACTCACCTACGTGCTGCTGGCCAAACGCCCCGTCCCGCCGACCGAGGGTTCCGGGGAAACGGCCGAGGAGCAGGACCTCGCCGTGTCCGGCAGGCCCGACTGGCGCCAGTGGCTCACCCTCGCCTGCCTGGCCGCCCTCGTCATCGGCGCCCTCGGCTTCCACCTGGAGATCGGCTTCCTCGCCCTCGCGGCCGGTGCCCTGCTGGCCCTGGTGGACATGAAGCGGCAGGAGAAGGCCGTGGACGGCGTCAGCTGGTCCACCCTGCTGCTGGTCGCGGGCATGATGACCTACATCGCCATGCTGGAGAAGGCCGGCATCATCGCGAACATCTCCGAGCACGCGGCGGGCCTGGGCGCACCGGTCGCCGTCGCCCTGCTGCTGTGCTTCACCGTGGCCATCACGTCCGCCTTCGCCTCCTCCACCGCGATCCTGACCGCGATCATCCCGATCGCCGTACCGCTGCTGCTCTCCAGTCACCTCAGTCCCGCCGGGCTGATCGCCGCTCTCGCCGTCTCCACGACGATCGTCGACACCTCGCCCTTCTCCACCAACGGCGCTCTCGTCCTCAGCAACGCCCGCGGGGTGGACCCCCGCCGCTTCTACCGCCAGGTCATCGGCTACACCGGTGGGATCGTCGCCCTCGGCCCGGTCGTCGCCTGGGGGGCGCTGGTGCTGCCCTGGTCGTAGCCGCGTGACGGAGGGGCCATCCGGATGCGAGGGGGCACACAGCCCCCCGTTTCACCTTGGAGGACCGGGGCGAGGCTGCCGGCCCGGGGCCTACGCCGTTCAGCTCAGTTTGTCCTTGGCCTGGTCGTACGCGCCGCCGAACGGCAGGAACCGGGCGGTGCCGTTGTAAACAGGGGACCGGGACCCTGGGGAAGCCGAGGCCGCGCAGCGGGTTGCCCTCGGGGCGGCCGTCCATCATCTCGGCGACCGCGCGGCCCATGTCGGCGTCGTCGAAGACCAGGAACGGCGCGTTGCCGCCCAGCTCCATCGAGGTGCGCAGCACTCGGGCACCGCTCTGGAGCAGCAGTCTGCCGACCGGGGTGGACCCTGTGAAGGACATGCGCAGCCTGGGGTCGGCCGGCAGCGCCGTGGTGACCGCTGCCGCGTCGCTGCTGGTGATCACGGTGAGGACGCCTTCAGGCGCGCCGGCCCCACGTGCCGGCTCGCCCAGCACCAGGGAGGACAGCGGGGTGAGTTCGGCCGGTTTGAGCACGGCGGTGCGGCCTGCGGCCAGGGCGGCGGCGACTTTGCGGGCGGCCATGACCAACGGCACGTTCCACGGGGTGATGAGCAGGCAGGGACCGACCGGTTCGGCGACGGTGACGATGTGACTCCTGCCGTCCGGGAAGGGAGTGCTCCGTGCGTGCCGGCGGACCGCCTCCTCGGCGTACCAGCGGAAATAGGCCGCGGCGTAGTCGACCTCGCTGCGGGCTTCCGTGATCGTCTTGCCGACTTCCAGGGTGATGGCCCGGGGCAGCCGCTCACGGTGCGCCCGGTGGGACTCGCCGCAGCCCTACCGGGCACGGTGGCCGGTTGGCGTCTCCATGCAGAGAACGCGCTGCTCTTGAGGCTGAGACTCACACGGACGCCGGTCGTCGCCACTCCGACGAAGGCCACCCCGATCCCCTTCCTGCAAACTGTTGACAGCTGACAGGCTGCCCTCTACGGTCGAGCCGAACAAGCCCCTGGAAGGGAGCCTTCGATGAGCGACGCGAGATGCAAGGAAGACGGGCGACCACTGATAGCCGGTGGTCCTGTCCGACGCCGGCGACCCGTCGCCTACGGAGCGGGTACCGCGGATCGCTGCTGACGCGTCCGACATCCCGGCGACAGGCTGCCGGCTTCCCGGCCGTGGGCCGCCATCCGCGCCGGATCTGTCCTCCCCCATCGTCAGATTCCGGCAACGGGGCCACCGCCCCGACCGTCCCACCAGGAGAAACTCCCATGAAGTTCACCCCGTACTGGCTCGATACCGCCCCGCAGGGGCCTGACCGTTCCCGGACCGAGGTGAGCGGCGACGTGGACGTGGCGGTGGTCGGGGCAGGGCTGACCGGGCTGTCCGCGGCCCTCCATCTCGCCCGCAAGGGAGCGAAGGTCGCGGTCCTGGAGAAGGACACCGTGGCCTTCGGCGCGTCGGGCCGTAACGGCGGCATGGCCACCACAGGACTGTCGATCGGCACCCGTGACGCGGTCGCCCGCTACGGCTTCGAGACCGCGAGACGGTACCTCGGGACTTACCACGACGCGGTCGACACCATTGAGCAGCTGGTCGTCGAAGAAGAAATCGACTGCGACTTCGCCCGTACGGGCAAGCTGGTCCTGGCCTCCAAGCCGGCTCACTTCGAAGGCCTGCGCAAGACCCACGCATTGCTGGACCGCATCGGGCTCGACACGACCCGCCTGGTGCCCAGGAGTGAACTCCACTCGGAGATCGGCTCCGACTCCTTCCACGGCGCGATGGTCGACACCAAGAGCGCCGGACTGCACGTCGGCAAGTACACGCGCGGTCTGGGCGAGGCCGCGGCACGGGCGGGCACGGAGATCCACGAGAAGGCACCGGTCGAGAAGGTCCGGCGGCTGGGCGGCACCAAGCACGAGGTGGTCACCGCGCGAGGGACCGTCCGGGCCGACCAGGTCCTCGTCGCGACCAGCGGCTACACCGGCCGGCCGTTCCGCTGGCTTCAGGTCAGGATCGCGCCCGTCGGCAGCTTCATCATCGTGACCGAACCACTGGGCAAGGACCTCTGCGACCAGATCCTGCCGACCCGTCGGATGGCGTCGACGTCCATGAACCTGCTGAACTACTTCCGGATCACCCCGGATCACCGGCTGCTGTTCGGCGGCCGCGCCCGGTTCGCCATGTCCGGACCGCAGTCCGACGCGAAGAGCGGCCGCATTCTGCACAAGGCGATGACCGAGGTCTTCCCGCAACTCGCCCAGGCCCACGTCGACTACTGCTGGGGTGGCCTGGTCGACATGAGCATGGACCGGATGGTGCACGCCGGTGAGCAGGACGGGCTGTTCTACTCGGTCGGCTACTCCGGCCACGGCGTCCAGATGGCCACCCACATGGGCAAGCAGATGGCGGAGTACATGGACGGTACGACGACCGCCAACCCCTGGCGCGACCTGTCCTTCCCGCGAATCCCCGGCCACTTCGGCCCGCCGTGGTTCCTGCCCTTCGCGGGCGCCTACTACAAGTTCAAGGACCGTGTCGGATAGGGACGGGAAGGGCGATCGGTCACGACCAACTCGGGCGACCGGGTCGTAGCGCGCGACCCCGTCGTCCCCGCCCTCGGCATTAACATGATCGGACCGGGCCTGGATGTGAAGAGCCGACGCAAGCGCGAGACACAGTCCACCCCCTTACCTCTCGGCCCACTGGGACCGAGGGGACAGCTGCGAGCGTTCAGGGCGCTGCGCCGCGGACAGTGATCAACGAGAGGGAAGCCCTGTGAGTCAAGAGTCTGCAAGGCCCGTCCGCCTGCCTCGCGAGACGTTCGCCTCGATGGTGCTCGACCGCCTGAGGGAGGACATCATCGACGGGACCCTCGCCGCCGGCACACAGCTCAGCGAGGTAGAGCTGGCCACGAGCTTCGGGGTGAGCCGCGGGCCCATCCGTGAGGCCATCCAGCGGCTGATCCAAGAGGGGCTGCTCCGCGGCGAGCCTCACCGGAGGGTCTCCGTCCCGCTGCTCACCAGGGAAGACATCGCTGACATCTACCTGGCTCGTACGGCGCTGGAGTCCGCAGCGGTCCAGTCCATCATCGCCTCCGCCAAGTCGGAGGAGACCTTCAAGGAACTGGACAGCAACGTCAGGGCGGAGGCTGCCGCCGAAGCGGCCGGGGACTGGCAGACGGCGAGGAAGTACGACCTGGAGTTCCACACCATCCTGGTCGCCGCCTCCGGCAGCCAACGGCTCCAGCGCATGTTCAGCACGGTGATCTCCGAGACCCGTCTGTGCATGGGCGCCCTCACCACCGAGGAGGCTCGGCACCACCACAAGGCCCATAGCCCGGACGAAGTCAATCACCGCAAGATCAGCGAGCTGATCCGTGACGGCGACGCCCCGGGCGCCCTGGCAGCGCTGAAGAAGCACTTCGACGACGCGGTGGCGACCCTGACCAGCCAGGACGGCGAGGAGAAGCAGGCACCGCCCGCGGGGTGAGCACGCGGGAGACGCCGGCGGAGCGGGCGGCCAGGGCTGCGGTCGGGGAACCGGCTGAAGCCTCGCGCCTCCATGACACCGTTCACACCGGCCTCGCCACGGCGACCGCACCGCAGCGCGACGTGAGCCACCGCTCGAGAACCTAGCGGTCCGCGAACCATTGAGCCTCCCGCTTGAGCAGATCATCGCCGCCACCGCCTGCCGAAGCGGGCGGCATGTGCTGTGCCGTCGCTCGCGTGAGGAGGCGCCCCTGGCAGCTCGCGGCGTGACGGGCCACCCACGCAGTCTCCTGCTCGACGACGGGACGGTCCCGCTCAGGGCGCGGTCAGAAGGCGGTGTAACCGCCGTCCACGGGAAGAACCGCTCCGGTGATGTAGGACGACTCCGGTGAGGCGAGGAACAGGACCGCGTCCGCTATCTCCTCGGGGGTCGCGAGGCGCTGGAGCGGTATCTGGGCCTCTCGCTGGCGTCGGTGTGCGACGGGGTCGGGCCGACGCTGGAACGACGCCTCGATGACGGGCGTGACGGTCAGGCCCGGAGCGACGACGTTGACGCGGATGTTGCGCGAAGCCCATTCGATGGCCGCACCCTTGGCCAGCATGATGAGCCCGCCCTTGGCGGCCGAGTACAGCACTTCGTCGGCCTTGCCCACCATGCCGAGCCGTGAGCCGACGCAGACGAACGACCCGCCCGCCTCGGGCATGAGCGGCGCGAAGTGCTTCATCACCAGGAACGCGCTGAGCAGGTTGCTGTGCAACACGTTCTTCGCGTCCTCGTACGCCATCTCGGTGAGCGCGCCGCTGACCTGGAGGCCATGGTTGAGGACGACGACGTCGACGGTCCCCACCACGTCGGCGGCCTGCTGAGCCAGGCTCGCGACGAACGCCTCGTCGTTGAGGTCACCGGGGACGTACAGATCATCGGGTCGGGCAGTGTGCAGCTCGGGCCTGCGGCCGGTGAGGAGCAGCCGTGCGCCCTCGCGGCCCAAGTGGGAACTCACCGCCTCCCCGATGCCGCTGCCGGCTCCGGTCACCAGCGCCGTGAGCTTGTCGAGTCTCATGTTCAGCCACTCTTTCCTGGGTCGGACAAGGGGGGTGTGAGGCGGTGCAGCGGGGCCGTTCAGCTGAGGAGTCCCCGGGCCGCGACCGGCCACCGCAGCGTCGTGCCCTGCGAGTCGGTCACGACCAGTTCCTCGAAGTTGTTCACGATCGGGCACACGTGGTTGGGCACCATCGGGAGAACGGTTCCGACACCGGGCCGCCGCTCCTCGGGGGGCACGGTGAGAAAGCCGTGGTACTCGTTGAGCTTGGACAGCACGGCCTTCATACCGGCGATCTGCCCGTACCCCAGCCGCGGGTTGCCCTCCCTGCCGAGGGCCTTGGTACCGATGTCGAGGATGACCTGACCGGGAACCCGGTCGCTGACCACCGTGGCCGCGACGAACAACGCGATCTGGTCCTCGTCACAGGCACCGAGGCGAGTGTTGTTCATGTCGCAGAAGACGTACTCGCCGGGACGGATCTCGGTGATCAGGCTGGTGGTGGAGAACGCCACCGTGGGCGTGGAGCCGGCACTGACCACCTCGGCCGTCATCCCGACGCCGGCGAAGCTGCGCACGGCGGCGGTCAGCGCGACCTCCTGGTCCCGTGCGGCAAGCTCGCGCACACCCGGGCCGGAGCTGCCGTGCCCCGGGTAGGTGTAGACGCCTACGGGCACCAGCCCCCGCTTGCGGGCGGCGAGGGCGAGGTCACCCGCGGTCTCGGGCGGCGCACCCGAACGGCCGGCCCCGCAGTCGACCTCCACCACGATCTGAAGCCGTTCCGGCTCGTCCCCCATGGCGTCGGCGAGGGCGTCGATGGCGGCGACGTTGTCGGCCCCCACCCGCAGCCGGGTGATCCTGGCGAGCTGACGGATCCGCTCACCCTTGGTACCGGCCGGCCAGACGGGATAGGCGAGGAAGACGTCGCCGAAGCCGGCCTCGGCGAAGACCTCTGCCTCACCGACGTTGCCGGCGGTGATCCCGACGGCCCCCGCCTCGATCTGGAGTCTGCCTATCTCCACGCACTTGTGCGTCTTGACGTGAGGTCTCAGCTGAAGGTTGTGCCGGACGGCGAAGTGCTGCATCCGGTCGATGTTCTGCTGCATGACGTCGATCAACACGATGGGCGCGGGTGTGTCCACCCGGTCGACCAGCGCGTCGAGAGCTCGTTGAAGCCGGTGCACGCTGCACTCCTTGGATGAGCGGTCTGGAATATGGCTTGCGGCACGTCCCGGCGACCTCGAACACCACACGAGTCGCAGCCGCCGTTCACGCCGGCGCGTCTCTACAGCGCCGTGCAGACCATCTGGATCTCGACCGGACTGTTGAGCGGAAGTCCCGCGACACCGATCGCGGTGCGGGCATGCCGCCCGTTCTCGCCGAGCACCTCGATGAGCAGATCACTCGCCGCGTCGGCGACACGTGACTGTTGTCCGAGATCCGGCGTACTGGCGACGAAGACCAGCATCTGCACGATCCGGACCCGGTCCAGGCCGCCCACCGCATCCGCGGCGACGGCAAGGCAGTTGAGCACCGCATGACGCGCCAGATCCCGCGCCGCCCCTGTCTCGACGTCCCGGCCGACGATGCCCTGCCCCAGCAGCACACCGTCCTTGAACGGCAGCTGCCCGGACACGTAGACGCTGGAGCCCAGCGACCGGTGCTCCACGTACTTCCCGCCTTCTCCGACGCGGGGAAGCGTGAAGCCGAGAGCGTCCAGGCGCTCGGTGGCGGTTCCGGATGGCGTGCTGGTTGTCACTGGTCCTCCGTGCGTCCAGGGCGCCTGTGTGAGGCGGTTCGATGAGGTGACGGTAAGGACGCCGACTGCAAACTGTCAACAGTTGTCTGTTTGCATGACTGTGGGTATGGTCCTCGGCAATCACCGATCGGGCGGCTGCCGCCGTGGTCGACGAATGGAGGAACCGTGAGATTCGAGAACAAGCCGAAGTTCGTGACGTTCGACATGAACGGAACACTGATCAAGTTCAGCATCAACGACGCGATGCGAGAGGTCCTGGGCGACCGACTGCCGGCCGAGGTCGCCGATGAATACCTGCGGATCTGCAAGGCGTACCGGATCGACGAGTGCACGGGCGCGTACCAGCCGTTCCACCGAGTCGTCGCGCGTTCGATGGAACGCGCCTCGCGCAGCGTCGGTCTCGAGTACCGCGAGGACGAGGCGCGGGCGGTGTACGACCGCATCCCCACCTGGGGCCCGTACCCCGGTGTCACCGAGGCGCTGAACCGCCTGGCCGAGGAAGTCCCGCTGGTCATCATCACGAACAGCGACACCGCGCACGCCGTGCGCCTCGCGGAGAACCTCAAGGCCCCGTTCGAGGTCATCATCAGCGCCGAGGAGATGGGCGTCTACAAGCCACGACTCCAGGCCTTCGAGTACCTCTTCGACAAGCTCGGTGTCACACCCGACGAGCTCGTGCACGTCTCCGCGAGCCCGATGTACGACCATCGCTCCGCGGCCGTCATGGGCATCAAGAACAAGGTGTACGTCGACCGCGGCTTCGAGCACGACGAGCACTGGCTCGGCTACGAGCGGATCACCGACATCGCCGACCTCCCCGTCCTTTTCGGCCTGCCCCGCGCTTGACGAGAACGGTGACCGCAGAGGGCCTGTGGTGACCCGGACCCGACCAGCCTCCGTCCGGGTACGGGCGACCACGGGCCCTCTGCAGATGTCCGAGACCTGACGAAGGAAGCCGTCTGGTCACCCAGGAGCCAGAGCACAAGACCGCTGCCCACGGGACCCCGGTGTCACCGGCCGGAGCGCCGTTGAGCGGGGGCCGATCTACGCTGGAAGCAGCCGCTGGAAACCAGCCCCGACGGGCCCGGCAATCCGGACGGAGGCGTGGTACGTGGAGATGGCCGGCAAGCAGGATGCCCCCACTGCCGCTGTCGTGGTGGGCCCGGACGGCATGGTGAGCGGCTGGAGTGAGGGGGGCCGGCTGCTGCTCGGCTGGACGGCGCAGGACACCGTCGGGCGCCCCGTGACCGACCTGCTGGTCGACCCCCCGCCGCCCGGCTTTCCCGAAGGCTACGGGGTGGGCCCCGACCCGACGGGGTTCATCCTCCTGCGCCACCGGGACGGCTCCACAGTGGACGCCGTGGTGACGGCTCACCCGCTCTCCGGGCCCGGCGGATCGGCAATGGGCCACGTGGTGACCATCCAGCGTTGGGGACGCCGCCCGGTGATCGCCGACCGGGCCTTCGAGCAGTCTCCCTTCGCTCTGGGCGTTTACGATCCCGAGCTGCGGTTCCTGTGGATCAACGCCTCCTCGGGCCGGGTGATCGCGCACTCCGAGGAGCAAGTGCTCGGCAGGAAGTACCGCGAGGTGCTCCCCGAGTTCGACCGCACGCTGTTTCCCGAAAGGGACGACAAGCCCTACACCGACGCGGTCGCCCACGTGGCGAGGACGGGCGAGCCCACGCGTCTCATCACCGTCTTCCGCCCGCGCGGCAGCGACTACGCCAACGCCTGGGCCACCAGCATCTGGCCCGTCCGGGATGCCGAGGGCACGGTCCGCGCGATCGCCAACTGGGGATTCGACATGAGCGCCGAGTACTGGGCTCGGCAACGCCTGCTCATCCTCAACAAGGCCAGCGGCGGCATCGGCCGGACACTCGACGTGATGGGCACCGCCCAGGAACTGGCCAGGACCCCGGTGCCGGGATTCGTCGACCTCGTCAGCGTGGACCTCTTCGACGAGGTGCTGCGCGGCGAGGAACCGCCTTCCGTGCCCGCGTCCGACCCCAGCGAGACCATCAGGCTCAGCCGTGCCGCCCAGCACAGCACGAAGACGGACGCCGGCCAGGATCCGGAGGCCACGGCACCGGTCACGCACGCGCCCGGTTCCGTCGCCGCCCGCTGCATGGCCACCGGCAGGTCCACGGTCGAGCTCGCCGTCGAGCCCGGCCAGGGCGGCGAGTGGGCCTTCGGGCCCGGACTCGCCGCCGACCCGGCCCACTGGCCACCGGGCAACCCGGTGATCGACGAGTCCATCGCCGCGGACGGGCTGACCGGCCGGATCACCGTGCCGCTCCGGGCGCGCGGCACGCTGCTCGGCGTCGTCGCCTTCTCCCGCGTCGACCGGCCCGAGGCCTTCACCGCCGACGACCTGATCCTCGCCGAGGAGCTGACCGCCAAGGCGGCCGTCGCCATCGACAACGCCCGCCGGTACTCGCGCGAGCGCACCACCGCGCTGACCCTGCAACGCGCCCTGCTGCCGCAAGGGCTGCCGAACCAGGAAGCGGTCGAGGTGGCCTCCCGCTACCTGCCCGGCGGAACCGGTACCGAAGTGGGCGGTGACTGGTTCGACGTCATTCCGCTGTCCGGCGCCCGGGTCGCCCTGGTCGTCGGTGATGTCGTCGGTCACGGCCTGCACGCCTCGGCCAGCATGGGCAGGCTGCGCACGGCGGTACGCACCCTCGCCGACGTCGACCTCCCACCGGACGAACTGCTGACCCACCTGGACGACCTGGTCCTCCACCTCGCCAGCGACCTCCAGCCCGCCGCCCACTTCCAGCCGACCGGCGAGTCCGGGGCCACCTGCCTCTACACCGTCTACGACCCGGTCTCCCGGCATCTCACGCTGGCGAGCGCCGGCCATCCCCTGCCGCTGATCATCTCCCAGGACGGCACCCGCACACCGGTGCCCGTCCATCCGGGACCGCCGCTCGGCATCGGTGGACTGCCATTCGAGGCCACCGAGCTCGAGCTGCCGGAGGACAGCCTGCTCGCCCTCTACACCGACGGACTGGTGGAAAGCCGCGAGCGCGACGTCGACCAGCGGACCGCCGAACTGCAGCGAGCCCTGAACCACTCGACCGCCTCGCTGGAGGCACTGTGCGACACGGTGATGGACACCATGCTTCCGCGACGCCGCACCGACGACGCCGCCCTGCTGCTCGTTCGCACCCACGCGCTGGATCCCCACCACGTCGCCGACTGGGACGTCGAGCCCGACACCGCGCAGGTGCCGCGCGCCCGGAAGCTCGCCGTCGACCAGGTGGACGCCTGGGGCCTGGAGGAGGCAGCGTTCGTCACCGAACTGGTCGTCAGCGAGCTGGTCACCAACGCCATCAGATACGGCGAGCCGCCCATCAGGCTGCGGCTGATTCGGGACACCTCTCTGATCTGCGAGGTCTCCGACGCCAGCAACACCGCCCCGCACCTGCGCCGGGCCCGCGCGTTCGACGAGGGCGGCCGGGGCCTGTTGCTCGTCGCACAGCTCACCCAGGGGTGGGGCACCCGGCACACCACCGACGGCAAGACGATCTGGTGCTCGCAGACCCTCCCTGAGGCTGAGCGGCTCTGAGATCCGGCCCGCGGGCGATCTCCTCAGGACCGACGCGCGAAGGTGAGGGAAACGCATCCCCGCCTCGGAACCGTCGACCCACATGCCCGTGTCGCGGGGCTTGTCGCTGCACCCAGGAGCATGCGGAGGGCGGCGGCCGCACGGCCGCCGCCCGCGCTGTCGGAGGGGAGCGGTGGGACATGGCTACCGACGGGTGATCTCTTCCTTGGTCCGTTCGGCCCCCGACCGACAACGCGGTACTGCGCCCGCAGTCGGTACTGGCCGGGCTGCCACCCGGCGTGCGTACCGCGCCGCCAGGATCCCCACCCGGCGACCTGCGTCACCCACATCAGGTGTGACCGGTCGGTGCCCATCACGGAGAATCAGTCAGCCCCACCGACTGGAGCGCGCCGTCGCCTGCGCAGCTCGGTGCGGCCGAACACCTTCATGAACGTCCTAGGCCGCCCGGGCAGAGCCCTGCCAAGCCGGACAGCTCACGGACAAGCGAGCCGGCCGTCCCGGCCACGGCCCGCGGAGAGAACTGATCTTCGCCGGTCACGTCGCGAGCGCCATGCGCAGGGTGGTGGCCATCAGATCGATGGCTTCCTTTCCTGCCGCGACGGGGCCGGTATGGGTGAAGTAGTGGTCGACCCCTGCGAAGACACGGTGGGTGACCGGTACGCCGCCGGCTTCCAGGGCCTTGGCGTAGGCGTCGCCCTCGTCCCGGAGCCGGTCGTGTTCCGCCGTGATGACCAGGGCGGGCGGCAGTCCGGAGAGGTCGTCGGCGTGTGCGGGCGAGACCAGGGGGTCAGTGAGGTCGGCGGGGTCCGGGACGTAGGCGGCGGTGAAGATCCGCATGAGCTGGGGTGTGAGCAGGGGCTTGGCTATGGGGGACGGTTTGGTGGCCGGGTCGGCGAGTTGGTCGAGCGGCGCCGAGTCGAGTATCTGCAGCCGGGGCGTGAAGGTGCCGCGGTCTCGGGCCGTGCGGCAGACCGCGGCGGCCAGGTTGCCGCCGGCGCTGTGGCCGCCCACGGCGAGTCGTGTGCCGTCCCAGTCGTGGGCGGTGCCGTGCTCGGCGACCCAGGCGGTGACGTCGTACGCCTGCCTGACGGGGGCGGGGAACGGCCGTTGCGGTGCGACGGCGTAGTCCACGTTGATCACGACGCAGCCGGCCGTGGCGGCGATGTAGCGACAGATGTGGTCGTCCTGCTCCGGGCGGGCGACCACGAAGCCGCCGCCGTGGAAGTTGACGTACACGGGGGCCGGGGTGGCCGTCGGGGCGGTCGGCGGGCGGTAGACCGTGCAGGCCACCGGTCCGGCTCCGGTGTCCACCCGCAGGGACTCGGTCCGCTTCGGGACGTCGGTGAAGCGCAGCTCCTTGTGGACTCGGCTCATCATGCGGCCGAGCAGCAGCTGCACTGCTCTGGCTTGCACTCCGGGACTCAACAGCATGACTCGACCGCCCATCATTACAAGTTTCAAATATCAGGATTCCTGATGATGGACGCCGACGCGGCATCTCCGCAAGAGGTGGCGCCGAACTTGGCGTCACATCCGGATGACACGCTTCCGCGGACCGCGAGCCCACAGGCACCTTCCGAGGCCACGCACCAGCGACCGTGTCATCGCGGCAGCTATGCCGTCACGAGCGAAACCGGCTCGAGCGCATCGGGGGGCCTTCACTCTTGATGCCTGGGCGGCAGGATCCGAACCATGCAACGTGAAACGTCGTCAGGTGTCGTCCGCCGACCCCGGGCACCTTTGAGGCCGTCATCAGCCGCTCGCCACCGAACCAGCAGGCCAGCACGTCATGGGTCACCCCGTGACGGAGATGAACCAGGGTCGAGAGCAGCCGAACACCAGCCGGTGCATCGCACCGGCGCCCACTGCCCGTTTCCGCTGCCTGGCGGCAAGCCTGTCCTGGCGGCACTCGTGCCACAACGGGCCTGCCCCCGGCACGAGTCCAGCAATCACATCGGCCATCAGCCCAGTGATCCGCCGTGCCACGGCTCAGTCATCCCGTGAACGTTCGGATGCCTTATGGCGTCACAGTGTCGGCGGACCGGGCAGGAGCTCCGACCGCTTGACTGAAACAGGGGTGTCTCATGGTTTTGACCAAGCGTATGAAGATCACTGGTGCCGTGCTGGGCGCGGCCGTCGCCGGCGCGATCGCGTGCGTTCCGGTCTTCGCGGAGGATGACCATCGACGAGACACCGTCAGCCTGGAGGCCGCAGCGGCCGGGTCGAAGGAAGCCCTGCCCTCCTACACGGCGACCGACTGGGTGTCGTACGGCGACCAGGTCGCTGTCGTCCATGTGGCGGCCGAACACGAGGAGTCCGGCCTCGCTCAAGCGGAAGCCGAGGCCGGCGAGGGCTATGTGGTGCGGTCGATCGACCTGCGCGTCAAGGAGCGCGTGTGGGCGAGGTCCGGTGTGGCCGCCCTGCCCGACGCCCTGTCGGTCGTCGCCGACGGATGGGCGCTCGACGGGGACCAGCGAACCCCCCTGGCACCTCAGGACGCCTCGCGGCTCGAGGTTGGCCACGACTACGTGATCGCTTTCGCCCGCTTCTCCGACGACGAATGGGCACCGCTGGGATCGGGCGGCGTCCTGCCCTACGACAACGGCCGGATCGGCCAGGGCGAGTTCGAGGGACAGAACGTCACCGTCGCCGCCTACCGAGCGGCGCTGGAGCGACGAATGATCCCCGGCGAAGACGAACCGGTGGCCTTGCGGACCGTCGGGAGCCCGGCCACGGGTCTCGGGAACCTCTTGCAGAGCACTCCTGCCGACACCACGGCGGCGCGGTATTTCGACCTCGACGCGGTCGCCCGTCACCAGAAGGTCGCGGGCGAGACCCAGCCGCCCGCGGATACGTTCTGCTCCGTCGCGTCGCCGCTCGCGGTGTCCGAAGCGAACCGTTACGCCCCGGACGAGCTCGCCTCCGTCATCACGGACCTCGCCGACATGACGGACGAGGGCGCCTCGTCCCTGCGGGCCTACGCGGACTCCCTCCGGTCGGGCGACGGCACCTCGGTCGATGGCGCCTCCCGCAAGGCCGCGATCACCGGGATCGAGCAGGAGTGCGGAATCGACGTAGGTGATCTCCTTCCCGACGACACAGACACCCAGAAGTGATCATGCTGAACAACTGCTGAAACCGGAGTCCGCCGCCTCCAGTTCGAGGCAGGCCAGGCCGTAGGAGACGGCGTTGGTGCCGGCACAGCCGTAGCCCTCCAGATGCATGCCGAGAACGCCCGACTTGCCAAGCTCGAGTGCGAGTTCACAGGCGAAATGCGCGCTCTCGAACCACTCGCCGAGGTGCGGGCGCACCCGGTCGGCGAGGAACTTCGCGACGGTGGCCTGGATTTCCCGTTCCTCGTCGGTGAGGGTGGAGGAGAAGTCGAGCAGGTCGAGCGGGTCCTTCAGCGGCTTGCGGCTCATCGTGGGCTCCTGTCGGTGACGGTGGTGGGTGAGATCGGGGTGCTGGTGCCGAGGTGGGCATCGGTCACGTGACCGATCCCCCCGGTCCGGTGGCGGAGTCGGAAAGACGGTCGAGGACGTCAGCGGTGTGCTGACCGAGGCCCTGACGAGCGTCACTCTGATCACAGAGGACTGGGCGGTTTCGTTTGGATCAGTCGGTCGTCGGTCCGGGTGTCCCGTTGACTGACGTGCAGTCGGCGCGGCGACTCTCTCGAGGCCTGCGCCGTGGCGTTCTAGCGTTGATGCAGCTCAGCGCTGGCACTGCTGACGACAAACACCGCAACAGGTGTGGCGCTGTCGCTGGTTGGGCCGGGGTGGGACGTGGAGGCGTCCCACCCCGGCCGAGTGTTATCGGATGTGCTTCGCCGGCTTGGTGGCGGCGTTGAGCAGGTACTCCAGGGGGCCGCGGCGGAAGAAGCGGGACCAGATCGTGGCGAACACGATCGCCCCGAGGACGTACATGATCAGCGGCGACCATGACTGCTGGGTGCTGGTCCCGGCGGGCGTGGACAGCACGGACTGAGCGACGAAGTGGCCGACGTAGGCGGTCAGGGACATGGTGCCCACGGCGATGACCGGCTTCGCCAGACGGCGCAGTCGCGGCAGGCGGTCCATCAGCACCGTCGCGCCCACGATCACGAGGATTGCGACTCCGACGCTGCCGATGATGTCGAACGTGGTGCCGCTGTGCGGCCCGGCCGTCAAGAGCGACGACGCCGGCATATCGGGGAACGACCCGCCGTCGGTGGGCATCGACCCGCTGCCGGGGGGCATCGACCCGGAGCCGGAGGACGACGGCCCGTCTTCGACCATGCTCCTCAACGCGTCCTTGCCGGCCAGCAGCAAGGACATGCCGTACGCGGCCGCGGCGAGGGCCGCACCGAGCGCGGCCAGGCGCCGCTGGACCGTGCCGGAGGACAGGTCGAGGCGGCCCAGTGCCATGCCCGCGATCACGAACGACATCCACGTGAGCGCCGGGTAGAAGCCGGTGAGCAGCAGATCGAGCACTCCCACCTCGCTGAGGCGGCGGAGCGGGTCGTAGGTGTTGATGCTCTCCTGGACCGACGGAGTCGGCAGCGAGGTCAGGACGAACGCCAGCTGCGGCGTGACGAGGGCGAACGCGGCCGCGAGGATCGCGAGCGTCTTGGCGCGCAGTCGCACCAGGGGCAGGGCGAGGAGGAAGTAGACGCCGTAGAAGCCGAGAATGATCACTCCCCCGTACTCCACCGCCAGCGCCGTGCCCAGCGCCAGCAGGACCACGGCGCGGATCGCGATGCGGGCCCTCGCCTGCCGGCCGGCCAGACCGGTCTTCGGCTCGCGGCGGCCGGCGATCAGCATCAGTGAGAACCCGGCGAGGGTGGCGAACAGGATCGACGAGTGGCCGTCCGCCAGGTACCGGATCCAGCTGGCGACGCCGGTCGTGGCGGACAGCGGGGGGCCGATGTGCACGATGTACATGCCGAACACCGCCAGCGCGCGGGCCAGGTCCACCCCGACGAGGCGTCCCATCGAGGGACCGGGCGAGGCCGGCGCAGCGGGCTCGGGAGAAGTCCGGGGCTGCGGAGGCGAGTTCTTCTGCGGAGCTGACGTGCCCTGCGGTGTCGTTGGTGTCTGTGGCATGTGGAGACTCTCGCGTCGCCGCCGGGCGGGAGGCCATCCGGCAGGCTTCGGTAACGGCCCCGCCGGTCGGCGGGTACCGCCCCGCCGACAGGCGGAGTCTTACTTCCGACCTGTCCGGTGCGAACCGGTGCGACTCGACGACGATCTTCTCCAGCCACTCGGCGGGGGTGGACCCGACGGTTGCCGGATGGGCGCACGGAGGCCGGGATTCCAGGCTGGAGGCATGACACACCGTGCGCGACACAAGGAGCCCGACGCCGTTCTCGCGTCATGGGCCGACGTGCGGGGCCGTGACGCCGTCCAGAGGGGCGGGTTTGCGGAGTTCCTCGGCCTGATGCCGGCGGGCGCCCATGTCCTGATCGTCGTGCGATCGGAGGTCCCCGAAGCGTTGGTGCGCGCCTTCGCCACGAGCACGGCCGGACTCGTCCGCTGAGCCGGCGCACGATCACGCCCGGTCGGCCCGGCGCCGCCGACGCGGTGCCGGGCCGACCGCAGAGGAAAGGAATCACGTGAACACCGCATCCGCCCCGACGACGGATGAGCCCCATGAGACGTCCCTGTCCGCCCGGGAGACGGCCAGGGCGCTGTACGCGTATGTGCGGCCGCACCGGTGGGCCGTCGTCCTCGGTCTGCTGTGTGCCCTGGTCGGGGCCGCCGGGGGACTGCTGCAGCCGCTGGCCACGAAGGTGCTGGTGGACCGGCTCGCCTCCGGTGAGACCATCGCCGGGATCCTGATTGCGCTCACCGTGCTGGTGGTGGCGGGCACGGCGGTCGAGGCGTTCGGCGCGTATGTGCTGGAGCGGACGGCGGAGTCGGTGGTCCTGGCCGCGCGGCGCACCCTGCTGGGGCGGTTGCTGCGGCTGCGGGTCGCGGAGTTCGAGCGGATCCCGCCGGGCGATCTGATGTCCCGGGTCACTTCCGACACGACGCTGCTGCGGGCGGTCAGTACCCAGGCGGTCGTCTCCGCGGCCACGGGAGCAGTGGCCTTCGTGGCGGCGATCGTGATGATGGCGTTCCTGGACGTCGTGCTGCTGGGTGTGACGCTCGGTGTGATCGTGCTGGTCGGCGGGGCCGTCGCGCTGGTGATGCCGAGGATCGCGCGGGCCACCGAGCGGGCGCAGGAGGCGGTCGGGGAGGTCTCCGTCGGGCTGGAGCGGGCTCTCGGGGCGTTTCGCACGGTGAAGGCGTCCGGTGCCGAGGAGCGGGAGACCGCCCGGGTGGAGGCGGCGGCACGGCGGGCGTGGCGGCACGGCGTGAAGAGCGCGAAGTGGGAGGCCGTGGCGGGCTCGGGCGACGAACTCGCCGTCCAGCTGGCCTTCCTCGCGGTGCTCGCGGTCGGCGGCGCGCGCGTGGCGTCCGGGGAGATCCCCGTGTCCACCCTCATCGCCTTCCTGCTGTACCTCTTCTACCTGATCGAGCCGGTGTCCACGCTGATCGAAGCCGGGTCCTCCTATCAGGAGGGGGCGGCCGCGCTGTCCCGGATCGCTCAGGTGGAACGCCTGGCGACGGAGCCGGCCGACCGTCGGACGGGCGCCCTGCCCAGGCAAGGGGCAGCGGTCCCGGGTCCGGCGTCGGTCCGCTTCGAGGACGTGTCCTTCCGCTACCGCCCGGGCCGGCCGTACGTCCATCAGCAGGTGAGCTTCGAGGTACCGGGCACCGGAATGACAGCCTTCGTGGGCCCCTCCGGTGCGGGCAAGTCGACGGTGTTCGCGCTCATCGAGCGGTTCCACGAGACCACCGGCGGCCGGATCCTGGTCGACGGCAAGGACGTACGGGACTGGTCCCTGTCCGAGCTACGGTCCGCCATCGGGTACGTGGAGCAGGACGCCGCGGTGCTGGCCGGCACGCTCCGCGAGAACCTGGTCTTCGCGGCGCCCGGCGCGACGGACGACGACATCCGCGACGTCCTGGCCCGCACGAAGCTCGACACCCTCGTCGAGCGCCTGCCCCACGGCCTGGACACCCCGGTCGGACACCGCGGCTCGAAGCTGTCGGGCGGTGAGCGGCAGCGCGTCGCCATCGCCCGCGCCCTGCTGCGCAGGCCACGCCTGTTGCTGTTGGACGAGGCGACCTCGCAGCTCGATGCCGTCAACGAGCTGGCGCTGCGGGACGTCGTCGCGGAGGTGGCCCGCGAGACCACCGTGCTGGTGGTGGCCCACCGCCTGTCGACGGTGACAGGCGCCGACCGGATCGTCGTCATGGACAGCGGACATGTCCGGGCCGTGGGCACCCATGAGGAACTGGTGGCCCGGGACCGGCTGTACGCGCGACTGGCGGCCACCCAGTTCCTGACCCCCGCGTGATGACGCACCACAGGCAGGGTTGTCCGGTGGTCCACTGCCGCGTTCCCGGCCGGACAACCCCAAGCAGCGACACCCACGCAAACCAAGACCGTGAAAGGCCCCGTATGCGCACCGAGTCCGCCATCCGTCGCAGAGGTGCTGTGTGGGGCTGGCTGGCCCAGCCGGCCGCGCTGTTCGGCGGCGTGTACGGGCTCCTGGTGTCGAGTTCGGCCGTCGCCGCGCTCACACAGTTCGGCGAGGGCGAGACGACTCGAGCGGCACGCATGGACGACGCCGTATGGGTCCTGTTCACCGCCCTCGCCTCGGCCCTTGCCCATGGCTACACCCACCAGATCGCCCACCGCGACGCCCAGGGCCATCCCGGCGTACGGGTGTGGTGCGTGCCGTGCTCGCCGAATGGCCGCTGGTAGTGGCAGCGTTGCCCACCACGCTGGTGCTGTGGGGGGCGGGCCTTGGCTGGTGGCGCTCCACAGGCATCGAGTACGTCGCCTTCGGAATCCACACCGTCCTGCTGCTGGGCTGGGGCCTGCTCGCCGCCCGGGCCGCGGGGCCGATGTCGTCGGCCGCGTATCGGCCCCTGGCCGGCCTTCATCAGGCGCTGACGCCGGCCGGGGCGTCGGCGAGCGTACGAGACCCACGCGGATCAGCCGACGGATCGAGGACTCAACTCCGTTCCGAAGGGGCCAGTGACAGGACACATCACGCCGCCGGGCGGCGGACGAGCGGAACTGCGGTTCGCGGCATGAGGTCTGGACGTGACCGATGGGCTCATCCAGTCACCACCACGGCACAGCATGAGGTGGCGTGCGGTGGCAGGCGGCCGGACGGCGGCTGTGGCACCCGGCCGCCTGGTCGGTCAGTCCGCGCTGAGGGGAATGCGCAGCCGCACCCGGTAGCCGCCCTCCGCGGTCGGGCCCGCCTCCAGGGTGCCGTGCAGAATGTCGGCCCGTTCCCGCAGACCTACCAAGCCCTGCTGCGAACCGGGCAGGGACAGCGAAGGCCGGGTGGGCGGGGTGTTGGTGACGGTCACTCCGATGCCGTCGCCGGCCTGCCACAGCTCGACGCGCGCTCTGGCGCCGGGGGCGTGCTTGCGGACGTTGGTCAGCGCTTCCTGGACCGTGCGGTAGAGGGCCCGTTGGGCGGGTGTGCTCACGGTGGGCGGCAGTTCGCCCGTCAGCTGTGCGTGCGTTCCGCTTGATTCCACGAGTTTGCGCAGGTCTGCCAGGGTGGGCTGCGGGGTGAGCTCGGTGGCGTTGCCGCCGGAGGCGCGCAGCAGTGTGACCATGGTGCGCAGTTCGTCGAGTGTGGTGACGCTCAGCGAACGGATCGTGCGGGCGGCCTCCTTGGCGTCCGCGTCCTTGGCGGCGACCTGCAGGGCTCCGGCCCGTACGGCTATCAGGCTGACCTGGTGGGAGACGACGTCGTGCATCTCGCGGGCCAGTTGGGCGCGTTCGCGGGCGAGCACTGCCTGGGCATGCAGGGCCCGCTCGTGCTCCCTGGCCTCCTCGATCTCGGCCAGCCGCCGCGCCAGGTCCCGTCGCGCCTGGAGAAGCTGGCCGAAGAGGACCGGGGCCGCGGCGGTCGCCAGGCCGTACACGAAGAAGACCAGGGTCATGGTCCGGTCGACCTCGGCCAGGGGCCAGGGAGTGCTGCTCGCGACGGCGGCCAGGGCGACGCACGCCGCGAGGAGACGGCGGTTGCGGGAGCGCTCGGCCAGGGTGAACAGCGCCGCGAGCACAGCGACGGCGACATCCTGCATCAGCGCGACGGGCAGGGTCAGCAGGAACACGCCGAGCGGGAAGCGGCGCCTGAAGGCCAGCGCGATGCAGCCGACAGCGGCCAGCGCTACACCGAGTCGCGTGTGGTCCCACATGTTCACCACCCGCACGTCCACGGCCGCGACCGCGACCAGGACGATGTCGACGACCGGCGCGGGCACCCGCTTCCACAGCGTGGGGGCGCGGTTCACCGTCCCGCCCTTGGCCGTGGGCGCTCGTCGAGCAGTCCGGCCCGCTGCGCCAGCAGCGCGGCCTGCACCCGGCTGGTCACCCGGAGCTTCGTCAGGATGGCGCTGACGTGGTCCTTCACCGTGCCGACACCCAGGTGGATGCGTGCTCCGATGTCGGCGTTCGACAGCCCCTCCGCCACCAGGACGAGGACGTCGCGCTCACGCGCGGTGAGCAGCCGGACCCGGGCGGCGTCCTCGTCGACTGCGGCCTCGGTGCCGGGATGGCTGTGCAGCAGTGTCCGCGACGCCTTCGGGGAGAGCACCACACCGCCGGCGGCCAGGGTGCGCACCAGATGGGCGAGTTGCTCCGGCTCGGTGTCCTTCAGCAGGAAACCGGCCGCGCCGGAGTGCAGCGCGGTCAGGATGTACTCGTCGGCGTCGAACGTGGTCAGCATCGCCACGACCGGCGCGTCCGGCGCCTTCCGCAGTTCGCGCAGCACGGTGAGCCCGTCGACGTCCGGCATCCGGATGTCCAGCAGCACCACGTCCGGCCGCTCCCGGCGGACCGTCTCGACGGCCTCGCCGCCGCTCGCGGTCGCGACGACCTCGATGTCCTCGGACGCGCCCAGAATGAGCCCGAACCCCGAGCGGACCAGAGCCTCGTCGTCGACCACCACTACCCGGATCACGTGCGCTCCGCCTCACCTTCGTTCATGCCGCCCGGCTCATTGCCGTCTAGACCCTAAAGCCCCGATGACTGCCCGTAGCCCCTCCGGCCGCAGCTCCAGCCACACGGCGGGGTAGCACCCACCGGTCGGCAGTGACACGGCGGCCTTCTGCCGGATAGTCCATGATCGGCCCGGTCTCCAGCCTGAGGGTCATGACCCATCACCCAGACTCCGCGCTGCTCCCGGCCGACGCCGCGTCCCCTGACTGTGAGCGTGGTGAGACCTCGACCGGTGCGCCCGGGGTGGGCCGGCTGATCGGGCTGGACCTGGCCCGCGGCCTGGCCGTCTTCGGCATGTACGCGGTCCATGTCGGCCCCGCGCCGGATCAGGGCGGTGTCATCGGCTTCCTGATGGATCTGGCGCAAGGCCGCTCCTCCGCCCTGTTCGCCGTCCTGGCCGGCCTCGCGGTCGCCCTCATCACCGGGCGCCGCACACCGAAGACCGGCTTGGCCGGCCGCCAGGCCGTAGCCAAGGTGGTCATCAGGGCCGTGATCCTGCTGGCCCTCGGCACCGCCCTGACCATGACCGGCACTCCAGTCGTGCCGATCCTCGCCTTCTACGGACTGTTCTTCCTGCTCGTGCTGCCGCTGCACCGGCTGAGCGCCAAACCGCTGGCGCTGATCGCCGCGGCTTGGGCTCTGGTGGGCCCGCAGCTGCTGTACCTGCTGAAGCCGGTGGTCGGCGGCCGCTCGTTCCCCACCGTCGGCCAGGCCGACGGTGTCGTCTCGCTACTCTTCAACGGCGGCTACCCGGCCCTGACCTGGGTCCCGTTCGTCATCGCCGGTATGGCCGCCGCCCGCCTCGACCTGGCCGCCACGGCTGTCCGGATACGTCTCGCCCTCGCCGGCGTCGCCCTCGCCGTCACGGGCTATGGCGGCTCCTGGCTGGCGCTGCGTCTCGTGCCCGGTGCGGCCGCAGCCGTCCGGGAAACCGCAGGGGGACCGGGTACGTCGTCCATGTCGTCCGCCTCGCCCGGCAGCGAGGGCATCTTCGGCGACACCCCCGCCGGGATGCTGGTCGCCTCCCCGCACAGCGAGGCGACCCTGTCCATCGTGGGCAACACCGGTGTGGCGATCCTGGTGATCACCGCGTGCCTGGCCGCCATGGACGCCTTCCCCCGGCTGCGCCGCCTGGCCACGCCCGTCATCGCGGTCGGCTCGATGTCCCTGACGGCGTACGTCTGCCACATCGTCGCCATCTGGCTTCTGGACACCGAGGAAGCGACCGTCCCGCCCCTGTACATCCTGCTCGGCTTCATCGCGTCCATCACCGTTCTCGCCACCCTCTGGTCCCGCTTCTTTAAGCGCGGGCCACTGGAATGGCTGATGAGCAAGGCGACCGGACTGGCCCGGCACATCCCGTAAGACATGTTCTGTTGGTCGTGGTGAGCCTGCTGACCCGCGGCATCCCGGCGACCGGCTCGACGACCACAGTCGTTCGCGTATGGCCAAGATCGACCCCCGCCGACCGGAGGGGGTCGGTCGGCCGACCGGCGGGACACCTCCTGAAGTTCGGCCGATGGTCGACCGCCCGCGCCTCGGCGAGGTTGTCCCGGTGACCGACATCAGGCCTCCGGCGTGGTGCAGCGGCGGCTGGCCGTGGTCGGTCCCGCGCTGATCGTGTTCGGATACGGCGTCTCGTGCCCAACGCTCCGGTTGACCGGTGGCGCGGAGAAGAGCATGGGCGGGATGCCCGAGATGAAGGACTTCGACGTCCTGAAGGATCGCGGTGTCATAAAGGATCCCGGCATGGCAGAGGGATCCTTCGACCTGCCGGTCGGTGGTGGGCTGTGGGGCCCCGACACGTGGGGATCGCTGGCGGCCGAGCCGCACAGCGCTTCCACGTTCGACCTCGTCGGCTGCAAGGGGATCGCGATCACCGTGATCCTGTGCGCGACGGTGGCGATGGACCGACTGCCGTGGCTGCGCCGGCTGGCGGCGCCGGTCATCGCCGTCGGCACCATGTCCCTGACCCTTTACGTGAGCCACATCCTGGTGATTTTGGCCCTGCCCGGCGAGGCGGTCACCCCACCTCGGTCCGCCTCCTTTGAGCTGTTGCTCTGCCTCGTCGTCGGGGTCACTCTGTTCGCGGCAATCTGGTCTCGCTTCTTGCGCGGCCCGCTGGCGTACCTCCTCAACGCCATCCAACTGGCGAACCGCGTCCGCTGAGCCGCGGGCGGGGAGCCCGGGAGGTCCGTACAAGAGAGTGACTGCTCCCGGGATCACCGCCCGAACGGGCAGGGCTCGGCTCGGCCGCGGTCAGATGGCTGTGTTGGGGGTGTGCGGCCGCCGCCACCGGCGACCTTGGCGGGTTCTGTCGGCGTTTGTCGTGTTCTGGCGTTCTCTGTCTGGAGCAATGCCGAAAGGGACGTCCATGAGGCCGTCCTCAGCGGTCCAGAAGCCTCGGACTTCGGTGGCTCGAAGCCGGGACGAGCCGGCCCTCACCGTCACTGCGACGCTAGGCGTGCTCGCGGGCGGCGTCGGGGCGCAGCGGGGTGGTGCGGCCGTGGGACGAAGCCAATGGCCGCGAATGCATCATCGAGGTGGCACCTGCCCCGCCTCCGCGCTGACAGGAGACACCCCGCTAGGGGAACGCAGCAGGCCCCGGCTGTGCCGTCCACCTGCCCGTTGCGGCGTCGCTGGGAGTGTCGGACAGGGTGATGCGAGCGGTGATGCGTTTGCCGACCGGCTCCTGCTCGATGAGGAAGTCCTCGGTGACGGCCTTGACGATCTCCAGGCCGTGCTGGCCGATCCGGCCGGGGTCGGCAGGCCGGGCCGCCGGGACCGTGGAGTCGCTGTCCCACACCACGATCTCCACCACGCGGACCGTGAGGCGCAGCTCCATCAGCACAGGGCCGGGAGCGTACTTGTGGGCGTTGGTGACCAATTCGCTGACAACCAGCTGCGTGAGATCCCTGACGCGATCGGACACGACCAAGTGGTCGGCGTGAGCCCGGGCGAGGAAGGCGACGGCGTGGTGCCGAGCGTCGGCGATGCATCTGCCGTCTGCGTCCAAGGTGTAGCCGGCGTGCATCACATGCTGGTCCGGCGCCGTACGGTCCTCACCGCCCGCATCAGGTCGCAATGGTTTGCCCTCACTTCCTACGCACGCGCCGGTGGCCCGGGTACCGCAGGTAGTGCCATGCATGTCGTGCTGATCGTGCCCGCGTGCATGCTTGGGTGCGGTTGGCCGTAGCGTGGGGACACAATCACCGCGCCCCGCCCCGGGAAGGGCAAGCCCAGATCGCAGTCGAGGAGACCGTGACCCGCATCGAGCAAGCCGACCGGCCCGACTATCTGTCCGCCGAACACCGCGTGATTGACGGGGTTCGTGTGGTGACCCTGCGCGGCGAGATCGACCGCGACGTCCAGGGCGTATTCCGCGAGGCGCTGCTGGGTGAGGGCGAGGTGGTACCGGCGCGGATCGTAGCTGATCTCAGCGGTGTGACCTTCATGGACTCCAGCGGCATCAACGTCATCGTCGCCGCTCATCTGCAGACCAAGGACGTACAAGGGTGGGTACGCATCGCCGGTGCCCCACATGCTGTCCGGCGCGTGCTGCAGGTGACCGGCGTCGACACCTTCATCTCCTGCCACCCCAGCGTCGAGCAAGCCCTGTCCGCCTGACCGCTCCCCAGGCTGCTTCGCATCGTCCCCTGCCTTGCTGCGCCCCCCCGGCGCTGCGGATGAGATAACCGTCGGTTCAGGCGTACCCGGGTGGTGGGGGGCAGCAGTGGGAGGACGCATACTCGGTGATCGTTGCGATGCGGTCGAAGCTGAGGCTGCTGCCACGCATCGAGTGGCTGACATGGGCGTCGGCCGGGATGGAGCGGATGGTCTCCCGAGGTCGGACGACGCCTACCGGCCGTCAGCGCGGAGCCGGCAGAAATACAAAGGTCCGCGAGACGAGCGGGGCGGGCGGCCACCCGGACAGGTGACCGCACGCGCGTTGTCACAAGCTGAGGTAGAAGCGCACGGCCGTACCGTCGTCGCCGGTGTGCACGCGCACCAGGTCGGACACGTAGTGGACCAGCATCAGGCCCCGGCCGCCCACCTGGCCGCGCTCCGGCGGGCGGCGGCCGGCCAGCGGATCGGCCAGCCGGCCCGCATCGCGCACCTCACACACCAGCTGCCCCTGCTCGGCCCAGACCGCGAGTGTCCCGCGGCCTCCGCCGTGGACCACGCTGTTGGTCGTCAGCTCCGCGACCGCCAGCTCCACATCCATCAGCCGCTCCCCTGCCATGCCCAGCCGCATCGCCTGAGCGAGAGCGAACCGGCGGACCGCCGGAAGGTCCTCACCACCGTAGGAGAAGGCCGCGGCGTCCGGTGCGGGCGCAAGCGCCTGGTTGTACCGATCGACGACCGCCTGCCAGTCGTAGACGTCGCTGACCGACTCACGGCCCTCCCCGCTGATGAGGATCGGATGGGTAACCCGCGCATCGGCGATCACCTGCGGATCCAGCCGCACCTCGTCGTAGGGGCACAGGATCGTCACCGCCCGGCCTTCGAACGCGGCGTTGATCAGCGCCTCGTGCTGCGCGCACGCCGGGTACTCCACCGCGCTGCGTCCTGCCCAGATCGGCTCGCCGATGATCCGCACACGCCCCTTCGGGTGGGCGTCGGCGAATCCGCGCAGCACCTTGGGGATGATCCGCCCAGGGTTGCGGCCGGCCTCGGTCATGTCCAGGAACAGGATGTCCTCGGCGTCCCCGCCCAGACCTGCCTTGATCAGCTCCAGGTTGGGGCCGGGCACCGCCACGGCCATCGGCTCGCCGTTGGTCAGGCCCTCGCGCAGGAAGGCCACCGTCTGCTGCGTGTACTCCTGCTCGGTGCGGTAGAAAAGCGCCGGGTGCACGAACGCCTCGGGGGTGGTCACCGTGCTCATCACAGAGCCACCTCGATTCGGTCCAGGCCCGGCCAGAACATCTCCAGAACCCGCGGCAGCTGCGGCGGGGGATTCTCGACCACAACTCTGCCGTCGGGCAGGTTCATGGCGGTGACCGCGAGCGCGGTTACCCCGGCCACGTCGACGAACGCCACATCCGACAGCTCCACGTACGACACGCCCGCGTGCCGCCGGGCCAGCTCGGACAGGGCCTGCTCCCAAGACGGGCGAGTGAGGGCGCTGATCTCACCGCGAGCTCGTATCCCGGAACGACCGGGCAACGGGCTCACCTCCAAAGCGGCCCTCCCGGGCTCCGCCGGGGCGGGCGCGCCCACCGCATGTGGGGCATCCACGCTCGGACTCCTTCACATCAGCCGCCTGCCGACCGTCCCGGCATGCCCAGAGGAAACGCTCCTCCCGACAGGGCAGTGTATCCAGGCGGCAGACACGCCCGGTTCAGGGAGTAGGAGCGAGTAACGCCTACAGAGTGTCGGTCCTTACCCGTTCGGCTGGGCTGCTGCGGCTCCGAACGCTTCCGCGGTTCCGCCTTCGGCCTGCTGGGACGTGGGGGCGTCGACGAAGCTGTCGGGCGGCAGCGGGCCGTTGACCCGCCACTCGAGATGCGGGTGCTCCATGATGTTGTACTCCGCAGTGCCGTCCAGGGCCCGCAGCCGCTCGAGGAAGTGCTCCGCACGTTCGGCGAGCACCGCGGTCCCCATGTCGTCGTCCGGAGAGGTGCCGCCGAACCGCATCGGCAGCACCACGCCGCCTGCTCCGGCGTCCGCCAGGGCCCGCAGGTGGGCGAGCAGATCACGGCGCTCGGGACGCAGCTGACCGGGGGCGTCGCTGATGATCGCGGCGAGCGCGCCCTGTCGCAGCACGCGTACCGGCCGCGGGGGGTCGCCATGCCGTCCAGGTCCTCGCGGAGGGAGGGGTGGGGGCGCGGATGATCCCCTAGCCGTAGGTGCTCATCTCTCATTCCCCTCTGCCCCGCGGGGCGGGCCGCTCGCCCTGACGTTCCCGGCCGTCGTCACGTGCCTGCTGGAAGGCGTCGGAGATTGTCTCGGCGGCGCCGGACAGGGCTCCTTTGGTCTTGCCGCGCGCGCCGGGCTCAGTCGCTTGCCCCGTGAGCTCGGTGAGCCCGGCCGGCTTGCGCGGCCCCGCTTCCAGGTCGAGGCGGTTGCACGCCTCGGCGAAGCGAAGGTAGGTGTCGACGCTGGCCACCACGATCCGTATGTCAATCGTGAGTAGCTCGATACCGATGAGGGAGACCCGCACGTACGCGTCGATCACCAGCCCGCGGTCGAGAATGAGTTCCAGAACGTCGTAGAGGCCGCTGGAACCGCCCCCGCCGCCCTGCTGTGTCGCGACGGTCATCGCGACCAACCCCTTGTCGTCTGTCTCTGCGCGGTCCCGTCGACGCTGTTCCTCGGTGCGACGCAGGCTTGCCGGTGCGAGTAGCCCCACCCCATGCCACCAAACGCGTGTACGGGCTTGGCGAGATGGACACCATCCCGTCCCGCCCGGGAGTGAGAGCAGCCTCCGGAACGCGCTTGTCGCTTCGCTATTCAACATGCTTGTTCCTGTTTCACACCCTTTGGGGTGGTGAGCCGGACATAGAGCGAGTCGCGCGCGAGAAGAGAAACGGTGAGCGGACTGTGATCACCCAGGAGAAGATCCCCAGGGTGCTCGACCACCCGATCTACGACACGGACGGCAACAAGAACGGAGATGCCAGGCATGTCGTCCTCGACGACGCCACCGGCCACCCCGAAAGGGTGAGCGTATGAGCGCTACGGCATCGACTGGGACGCGGCCTGGCAACAGGCCGACCAGCCCGGAGCGGGCGGGTGGGCCCGCACCGAGACCCGCGAGACGACCGACATGACGGGCTCCGCAGACACCGGTGCCGACGGCGCCGACGCCACGACGCGCTCGGAGGAACGCATGAACGTCGGCACCGAGCGCCGCGAGGCCGGCCTGGCGCGGTTGCGCAAGTACGTCGTACGCAACTTCGAGACGCTGCCCTCAGACAGTGGACCTCAGGAGTCCGGGGAGGCGTGGGCAAGAACACAGGAACAGAAAGGGAGTCGGCAGTCATGACACAGGTCGAGCAGCCCCTGACAGACGCCGCAATCAAGGTTCGCCAAGTCAACCATTACCAGTTCAGCTGGGTGGCCGGGGAACCCGGCCAGCGCGGCACCTTCACCCTGCAGCTGGTCCTGGACGAAGGAGCCGGAGAAGAAGTCCTCACGGTCGACGCCGACGACGCCGACGTCCTGAAGGATCTGCTGGAGCACAATCAGACAGTCCAGTACGACGTCCCGCGCCACACCCTGATGTTCGGCGTGACGCCAGCCGGCAGCTGACCCGGCAGCCCAGAGCACACGCCACGACCGTCAGCGTGCCCATCGCACGGTCGAGCAGTACGGCCAGGGGAACGGTGCCCCCACAGGCCACCTAGTCCGTCGCGGCCGCGTCCAGACAGGCGAGCGCGGCCCCGGATTGCGCGTTCGGCCCGACCTCCTCCGGCTGGTCGGCGCTGAGGCCCAGCCGCCGGCCCGATCTCCGGCTCCAGCATCGCCTGCCAGCTCGGGGGCGGATCGAGGTGGCCGACCTGGCACGGGGAGCGGTGGCCGTATTCCGCGCGCGACAGGAGGAACTGGACACGGAGGTCGACCGCAACCCGGTCCAGGTGTGGGACCTGGCATCGCCGAGCACTACCGGGCTTTCATCGACCGTTGGAGCGGCTTGCTTGCGCACATCAGCGCCGACCGCCTCACCGGTGCCGACGCGGTGCGCGCCCGGACCGAGGTCATGCACGCCTACCGGCACGTCCCGATCCTGGACCCGCTGCTCCCCATCGGGCTTTTGCCCCTTGGCTGGCCCCGGTCACGGGCACGGGAAGTCTGCGTCGCGGTGTACGACGGTCTCCTCCAGCAGGCCAAGGACCACGTCCGCTCCGTGGTGACCCGATTCGCCCAGGGACCGCACCCGACATCAGGGCCCATACGATCGCCGGCATGAGCGCCGGTATCGGCCACGGCTGACGGCGGACCGCCGCGAGCGCGACATTGGCGGGCCTCGAGGACATCACACCGTGCCCCTGCGCCGGCGATCTGTCGAATGCGCGTCGAAGACAACAGAGTTGAGCGCCAATGATTGACAGATAGGCACCCGATCGGGAATGTACCTGTTGCAAGACATGTGGGAACGCTCCCAGAGGCGCACACGGCGAGTGGAAGGAGAGGCACTCCTGCGCCGTTTCCGCAGAATCAACACCTCCCCGTCGGAAAGGCGGGCGGTGAGCGCGAAAAGGGCTGCACCCCCCAACGAGTCACGGTCCGGCCGGTGTTCAGCGGCTCGCCGCGTCTCCGTCGGCAAGGCCACACCACGCCGATGACCACCACGGGCAGGACCGGAACGTCCTTCACCGTGCGCGATTCGCCGACCTGACCCCACGACCACTCCCCCACCACCTAGGTCAGTCTCACCGCCGCGGCATCACCGACGCCTCTTCCCGGCACCTGACCGAACAGCGCTCCGCCCCCCACCAGGAGTCTTCATGACCATGCAACGGCGTAGTTTCCTGACCCTGAGCGCAGTCGGAGCCGCGGGCGCAGGCATGTCCCTGCTCGGCACGGGACACGCAGGTGCCACCGAAAGCGCCGGCGCTCCGACCCAGCGGTTCGCGGTCGGAGTACGTCAGTACGCCTGGAGCCGCGGCAGCCGCCGGTGGACCACCTACGTCTACTACCCCGCCGCCGGCACTCCCGGCGGTTCCCCGGTAACCAGCGCCCCCGTCGCCCAAGGCGTCTTCCCGGTGTGCGAGTTCATGCACGGCTTCAGCAGCAGCCCGCAGAAGTCCCTGGCGATCATCCGCCCCCTGGCCGAGGCCGGCTTCATCGTCCCCGCCCCACACTTCGCCAACCTCAGCGGCCAAGACGTCTACAACGGCAACCAGTCCAAGGACGTCTCCGAAGTCATCACCCGGACCCTCGCCCTCAACACGGCCGGCGACCCGCTGGCCGGCCACATCAACACAGCGGTCGGAGTCGGTGCGTCCGGCCACTCGTTGGGCGGCATGACCACCCACGGCCTGCTCACGTCCTGGCCCGACGCACGGATCACCGCCGCGATCCCCATGTCCTGCGTGAACATGGGCAACCCGAGCCCGGCGGTCCGTGCCAAGGTCCTGTTCACGCACGGCGACCGGGATGGTACGTGCCCGATCTCCTCCGCCCGCCATGCGTACGGGGAACTGCCCGCCGCCAAGGCGTTCCTCACCTTCCGCGGCGCCGGCCACAGCAATTACTTCGGCGACTCCCGGACCGTCAACACGTTCGTGGACTGGATGCGGTGGAGTCTGTACGGCGACACCGCGGCCCGCGACCGCCTTCGCGCCGACGCCACCTCCAGCACGACCACCTGGGAATCCGCCCTGCGCTGAGGAGCAACCACGCACGGCCCGGGTGCGAGGGGCTGCCGTGATCGCCGCGCATCAGGGCGGTGCAGGATGCGCTGCTGCCCACGGACGCCCGTGAGGTCAGCCGCTGCGCAATCGACTGTGCCCGATTCCAGGTCAGCGTGGACGCCACCGCCCGAACAGCAGGCGGCTCCGGCCGCTCCCACTCGTACAGATAGATCCACCGGGGGTCTGACGCCCTCAAGGACGCAAGAGAGGTGAGCTCATGGCTTCACTAGCAGGGAAGATCAAAGTCGTTTTCCTTGCCGTCGTGTTGGCAGTTGCCGCATCGGTGTACGGCACGGCGCCGCAGGCATCGGCCGATACCGCGGCACAGTCGAGCGCTTCACAGATCGTGGCCGACATGGGCGCGGGATGGAATCTGGGGAACCAACTCGAAGCCACGACCAACGGATACCCCAGCGAAACAGCGTGGGGCCAGCCGACGGTGACACAGGCCCTCATCGACAAAGTAAGGGCGGCAGGGTTCAAGACGATCAGGATCCCTGTCTCCTACCTGGGATACATAGGGCCCGGCCCGAATTACACGATCAACGCCTCCTGGCTGAACAGAGTCCAAGAAGTCGTCAACTATGCCTACAACAGAGGTCTGCATGTGCTGATCAACATGCACGGCGACGGGTACAAGAGCGTCAACGGCTCCTGGCTGATCTGCGATTCACCTTCCCAGGCCACGATCAAGGCCAAGTACGAGAAGGCTTGGCAGCAGATCGCGAACAGGTTCAAGAACTACGACCAGCGCCTGATCCTGGAGTCCATGAACGAGGAGTTCGACGGGCAGTACGGCCGCCCGACCCAACCGTGCTACTCGAACATCAACAGCTACAACCAGATCTTCGTGGACACCGTGCGGAAAACGGGCGGAAACAACAGTTCGAGGTGGCTGCTGGTGGCCGGCTGGAACACGAACATCGATTACACCGCGGGGAACTACGGCTTCGCGCTTCCGTCCGACCAGTACCGCTCCCCCTCCATTCCGGCAAATGAGCGGCGGATCATGATCTCCGTTCATCACTACGCCCCCTGGGACTTCGCCGGAGAGGAAAGCGGCACCATCACGCAATGGGGCCGAGCAGCGACCAACCCCTCAAGGACGTCGACCTGGGGACAGGAGGACTATCTGGACGCGCAGCTCAAGATGATGCGCGATGTGTTCGTCACGAAGGGGTATCCGGTAGTCGTGGGCGAGTACGGTGCCATCGACAAGTCATCGTTCGATTCGTCGAACAACAGGTATCGCGCGGACTTCGCACGGGCCGTCGTGGCCACGGCCAAGAAATACGGCGCGGCCACCGTCTACTGGGACAACGGTGCAACCGATCGGTACGGGTTCGGGCTGTTCAACCGGCGCTCCCTCACGGTCACCCAGCAGGGCATCATCAACGCCATCATGACCGGCGTCAGCGGCAGTGTTGCCGGCTCCGGCCTTCCGTCGGGCACGTAGCAGGGACACGAGTCTCGGCGACGGCTACGTACCTCTGCATACCTCGAGGGCGCGCAGTTGGACAGGGTGGCGATGCCACACGGTGTGCCACTCCGTCAACTGCGCGCCGGCCAGCTGGAGAGGCTACGTACGCTCCGCATCTGGGAGCACTTTCGACAAACGGACGACAGCGATGTCTTCACATGGAGCGGCCGACGACAAGGTGTCCGCCGGACGGACCGACGTGCCGAGCTCAAGGAGCTTCTGCGGTCTCTCAGAGCCCGGCTCAATCCCGAGGACGTCGGCCTGCCCTCGTACGAGCGGCGGCGGGCCCGGCCTGCGGCGCGAGAAGCCGGCTCAGCCGACGGGAGTGTCTATGCGTACTACGCAGACCTGGAACGGGGCTACGGCGAAGCCATGTCGGCCGAGGTGATGGCCGCCGTGGCCCACGCACTGCGCCTGAACCTAGGGGGATTCTGGCACCAGTTCCTCATCCGGGTGGAGGCGAAGGGCCAGAACCCCGATGTGCTGGTCATCTCGTACTACCCGGAATGGCACGGTACGCCCGAGGCGCTGGATCTCAACCTCAACACCATGGCCACCACCTACCCCGGCTACGAGATCGACATCGCCGAAACCGCCTACCCCGCGTCGGGCGGCGGTGGCTCGCCGTTGCCCAACTCACCGTACTCGCGCACCATTCAGGGGCAGGCGGACGCGATCCGGAGGGTGTTCCAGGCCGCCAACGACGTGGTCGACAACCGAGGTGCAGGTGTCCTGGTGTGGGAGCCGGCCGGCTATCAGCCCATGTTCCGGGCCGTGGCCGGACTGGCGAACACATGGGAGCCGCACGCGTCCGTCAACGTCTTCAACGCCGACCGCGCCAAGCACATCCTCCAAGACACCGTCCACACCGCCACCGTGGTGGGAGCCGCCCCGAAGCTGCCCCTCTCCATCCGTATGCTCACCACCGCCAACAACACGATCACCCGTGTCCCCGTCCGCTGGCTGCCGTTGCGGCCTGGCGCGACCGACCGGCCGGGTGAGGTGACAGTCACCGGGACGACCGGCACAGGACCGGTCACGGCGGTCATCGACGTCATGCCCCGCCACGGCGAACACGACGTGACCCTCGTAGCCTGCCTCACCGACGTCGCACCGCCGAGGCCACGACGGCACCGGCGACACCATCACTGCTTCACAGCGGTGCTCCGCTCACTCAGTGGCCGACAGCAACAACTGCACCAGCGCCTGGGGGAAACCAGGCCGTGTTCGACCGGAACGGCCACACTCTCCCCGACATCCGGTGCGCCCGGCCAACCGCACGCCGCTCCTGCCGCCCCTCGCGGGTGGCAGGAGCACCCACACCCCTGTCGCGCCGTGCGCCCTGTCGACCTGTCGGCCTCTGCCGTCGACGGGACGCACCCGGCAACGGGACCAGCCGAACGCAAACCCCCCACCCATCCCCGCACCCAAGGAGTCACCATGACCTTGCGACGACGGACCTTCCTCAGCATGAGCGCGGCCGGAGCGACGGGCGTGGGCTTGTCCCTGCTGGGGGCAGGACAGGCACCGGCCGCCGCCGGGCCACTGGACACAGCGCCGACCACGCCGTTCGCGGTCGGCGTGCGCCGGTACAACTGGGCCCGCGGCAGCCGCCCGTGCACCACCTACGTCTACTACCCGGCCACCGGCACCGCCGGCGGCAACCCGGTGACGGACGCCCCGGTCGCGGGCGGGGTCTTCCCCGTCTACAACATGACCCACGGCTACGGAAGCAGCCCGCAGAACTCCCTGTTCATCATCCGGGCCCTGGCCTCGGCGGGCTTCATCGTCCCCGCACCGCACTTCAACCACACCTTCAGCGACGTCAACAACGGCAACACCTCCAAGGACGTCTCGCAGATCCTCACCAACACCCTCGCGCTCAACGCGAGCGGACCGCTGGCCGGGCACATCAACACCGGCATCGGCGTCGGCGTCTCGGGCCACTCCCTGGGCGGCATGGTCACCCACGGTCTGCTGACCTCCTGGCCCGACAGCCGGATCATCTCCGCCAGCCCGCAGTCCTGCGTGGACATGGGCAACCCGTCCAGCTCGGTCTCGGCCAAGGTCCTGTTCGTGCACGGCGACCGGGACTCGACCACGCAGTACTCCTCAGCCCGGCAGGCGTACTCGGAGATCACCTGGCCCAAGGCGTTCCTCACCTTCGTCGGCGGTAGCCACACCAGCTTCTGGAGCGACCAGCGCTTCCCGAGGACCGTCGTCGACTGGGCCCGCTGGACCATGTACGGCGACAACGCCGCACGGGACCGCCTCCCGGCTGACGCGTCCGGGTCCAACACCAGGTGGGAAGCCCAGCTGGGCGACTCGCCCGGCGGCCCGGGCCTTTACACCCTGGTGGCCCAGCACAGCGGCAAGGCCGCCGAGATCAACGCGGCCTCCACCGCCGCCGGCGCACAGCTCGTCCAGCGGACCACCAACAGTCGCCCCAACCAGCAGTTCGAGTTCGTCGATGCCGGTAACGGCCACGTCCGCGTCAAGGCACGGCACAGCGGCCTGTTCCTCCAGCCCACGGGCACCGCGACCGGCGCGGACGTCGTCCAACAGGCCGACACCAGTGCCACCAGTCAGCAGTGGCGCGTGGTCGACCACGGCGGTGGCGTGATCAGCCTTGTGAACCGGGAGTCCGGCCTGGCGATGGATGTCTGGGAGCACTCGACCGCCGACGGCGCCCGCATCTCCCAGTGGACCTACAGCGGCAAGCCCAACCAGCGCTTCACCCGCCGCCGCGTCTGACCGGAACGTGTCGGGGCACCGCTCGGGCAACAGGGCGGGCGGTGTCCCGACATGGCGGCAATCCTTCGCGCAGCCGTCTGAACCGCCTCCCCTGAATCCGGGGAGGCGGTTCAGGCAGATCTTGCCGCGTCAGTGAGGAGGAAAGCGCCGGTGACGACGAAAGCTTGATCCTTCCGGTGCGGCTGATGACACGGCCTGCGGATGAGGAACACCCCGCTGCCGAACATGGCGGTCCCGACGGCGAGGCTGCCGAGAGGGCCAGAGCGGCCCAGGCGACGGAGTTCTCGACGAGCGACACCCAGATCAGCAGGACACCGACGTCGGCGGATGCGGCCACCGTATCCCTCGCCGCATCCAGACAGGTATCCGGCTCCTCGACGGCGATGAGCGAGCCACGAGCGTGCGCCTGGTCCGCCGACCGTCTCGATCGCGCAACTCCCGATAGCGGTCTCCCCCGGCGAGCATGTGACGTGAAGTCGAGGAAGCGGCTTGAGCGCACCGATGCCGTGGTCGGGGCTTGCCGCAGAAGGCGGTCAGCCGCCCCCGCCTCTCGCGGATGCGGCTACTTCATTCCCGTGGTCGCGATTCCCTTGACGAGGTAGCGCTGGCCGATGAGGAAGACGACGAAGACCGGGATGAGTGTGACGACCGACATCGCGAACAGCGATCCCCAGGAGGCTCCACTGGTGGCGTCGACGTAGTTGCGCAGGGCCACGGGCGCCGTCTGGAGTTCCGGCTTGGTCAGGTAGATCAACTGGCTCAGGAAGTCGTTCCACGTCCAGATGAAAGTGAAGATCGCCGTGGTGGCCAGGGCGGGCAGCGAGATCGGCAGCAGGATGCGGAAGTAGATGCGCCAGTACCCCGCCCCGTCGATCTTGGCCGCCTCGTCCAGCTCGGTGGGAAGACCCCGGAAGAACTGGACCATCAGGAAGATGAAGAAGGCGTCCGTGGCCAGGAACTTGGGAACGATCAGCGGGAGGAACGTGTTGACCCACTCGATCTTCGAGAACATCACGTACTGCGGAATGATCAGGACGTAGATCGGCACCATCAGGGTCAGCATCATCATGCCGAAGAAGAACGCCCGCCCACGGAACTTCAGCCGCGCGAAGGCGTAGGCCGCCATGGAGCAGCTGACCAGGTTGCCGAGCAGTGCCCCCAGCACGACGACCGCCGAGTTCAGCAGGTAGACACCGAACGGGTGCGACAGCGCGCTCCAGCCGTCGGCGTAGTGCCCGAAGTCGGTCTGCGTGGGCAGCAGGGAGGGTTCACGGAAGATCAGAGCGTCGGGTTTGATCGAGCTGGCGATCATCCACAGCAGCGGGTAGACCATCACGAGGCCGAAGGTGATCAGCACGGCGTGCTTGAGGAACGCCCGTGTGCGCGCCGCCCGCCTACGGCGCTGCGTGGCAGGGATGGGAGCGGGAGCAGGCGAAGGAGTGTCTTCGGCCTTCAGAGGTGTCATCTCACTTACCGTCACCGTAGAACACCCATCTCTTGCTGAAGTAGAAGTTGATCGCGGTCAGAACGCCGACGATCACCACGAGCAGCCATGCCATGGCGGAGGCGTAGCCCATGTGGAGCCGGCCGAAGCCCTCGTCGTAGAGGTACAGCGAGTAGAAGAGGGTCGAGTCCGAGGGGCCTCCCGTCCCGCCGCTGACGACGAACGCCTGGGTGAAGGACTGGAAGGAGCTGATGACCTGGAGAACCAGGTTGAAGAAGATGATCGGGGTGAGCAGCGGCACGGTGACGTGCCGGAACTGGACCCATCGGCCGGCCCCGTCGAGAGCGGCGGCTTCGTAGTACTGCTCGGGGATCTGCCGCAGGCCGGCCAAGAAGATCACCATGGAGGAGCCGAAGGTCCACACGTGCAGGACGACGAGGCTGTACAGCGCGGTGTCCGGGTTGGAGATCCAGCCGGGCCCGTGGACGCCGAACAGTCCGAGGAACTTGTTCACCAGGCCGTCGGTGCCGAAGACCTGTCGCCACAGGATGCCCACCGCGACCGAGGCACCGAGGAGCGAGGGCAGGTAGTAGACGGACCTGTAGAACGCCAGCCCTTTGATGCCCCGGTTGAGGGCCATCGCAAGGGCGAGGGCGACGGCCAGCAGCAGCGGCACGCTCAGGGCGACGTAGACGAAGGTCACGGTCAGGGACTGACGCAGTCGGGGGTCGTCGAGCATCTTGCTGTAGTTCTCGAAGCCCACCCACTGGGGCGGGCTCAACAGGTTGTAGTCCGTCATCGAGAAGTACAGCGAGGCGATCATGGGGCCGAGCGTGACGCCGGCCATGCCGACGAACCACGGCAGCAGGAAGACCCACGCGGTCCGTTCCTCTTTTCTGGCCGCCTGGCTGAGGGGTCTGCGGAGCACAGTCATCGTCCTCGGGTTCCTTGGATCGGGTGCGGTTTCAGGAGGCGCTCACGACGGCTCGGCCTGCTGCGGCGTGGCCGACGAGCTACGCACTACGGCCACGTCCGCCGCGTCGAGTACGAGCGTCTCCCCGGCCTCGATGCGGCGTCCGGTGATCAGATCGGTGCCGGAGCGGTCGAGAGTGACGGTCGCCTTGTCCTGCCGGTGGTTGAGCAGGAACAGATACGTGCTCGTCGGGGTCTGTCGCTCGGTGACCTCGACACCCCGCGGAGCGGCGTGCACCGGTCGCACCTCGGCACGGTCCAGGACGTACCGCACCAGAGCTTCCAGGGCGTCGTCGTCCAGACGCGTGCCGATGTACACGGCACGCCCTCGGCCGAGTTCGTGCTCGACCACCGCGGCCTTGCCGGTGAGATGCCCCTTGCGATAGACGGCGAGCGGTCGGGCGGTTTCCGTTTCGAGGTCGTCCTGCCATGCCGACGCGGTTGCGAAGAATCCGTTCAGCGCGGCCCCGTCGGCTGCCGCCCGGACCGGCACCGTGGTCCCGGCGGGCAGCGGGGAGAACTCCTGCACGTGCGCGCCGATGACGTCGCGCAGGGCTCCGGGGTATCCGCCCTCGACGATCCGGTCGTCCTCGTCGACGATCCCGGAGAAGTACGAGACGACGAGATGACCGCCGTCTTCAACGAACTTCCGTACCACCGCGCTTTGCTGACGAGTCATCAGGTGCTGGTTGGGGACGACCAGGACGCGGTAAGGCGACAGATCGTCGTCGAGGGTGACGACGTCGACGGCGACCTGGCTGTTCCACAGTGCCCGGTGATGTCTGGCCACGGTGTCGCGGTAGTCGAAGGTGTTGTCGGGGTGGGCGCAGCCTTCCACGGCCCACCAGTTCTGCCAGTCCCACACGATCGCCACCCGGGCGCCGGTACGCGCCGTGGCGACCTCGTCCAGGAGGCGGAGCTCGTTGCCGAGCGCCTCGACCTCCTGCCAGGTCCGGGTCTTCTCACCTCCGTGCGGGAGCATCGCGGAGTGGAACTTCTCCTGGCCCTGGGGTGAGGCCCGCCACTGGAAGAACATCACCGCGTCGGAGCCGTGCGCGACGGCCTGGTAGGAGCCGAGACGCATCCGGCCGGGTTGCTTGACCTGGTTGGTCTTCCACTGGCTCACCGCGCCGGCCGCCTGTTCCATCAGCATCCAGGGCCGGCCGTCGCCCAGGGAGCGCATCAGGTCGTACTGGAAGGCGGCGACGGCCATCGAGTGGGGCTTGCCCGGGTCGGGGTAGCAGTCGAAGGCGACGACGTCGAGTTCCTTCGCCCACCGGTGGCTGTCGGTCAGCCGGCAGCCGAAGAAGTTGGTGGTCGCCGGCACGTCGGGGGTGATCGCGTGGAGCAGGTCACGCTCCTGCGTGACGAGTTCCAGCAGGTTGTCGGAGGTGAAGCGGGAGAAGTCCAGCTCACGGGAGGGGTTGCTCCAGCCGCGCACGGGCTGCGGCAGATGCACTTGGGACCAGTCGCTGTAGCGCTGGCTCCAGAATGCCGTGCCCCACCGGCGGTTGAGTTCGTCCAGCGTGCCGTACCGCTGCCGCAGCCACGTGCGGAAGCGGTCGTCGCACCGGTCGCAGAAGCAGTCGGAGTGGTACTCGTTGCCGATGTGCCACATGGCCAGACCGGAATGCTTCCCATACCGCTCGGCCAGCGCCCCGGCGATGCGCCGGCTGCGGTCGCGGTAGACCGGTGAGGAGGGGCAGAAGTGTCCTCTGCTGCCGATGCCGTGCCGCACTCCCTGCCGGTCGACCGACAGTGTCTCGGGGAAGTCCGTGGCGAGCCACGGCGGCGGAGCGGCGTTCGGGGTGGCGAGGTTGACATGGATGCCGTTCGCCCAGAGCAGGTCCATGATCTCGTCGAGCCAGGAGAAGTCGAACCGGCCGTCGGCCGGCTCCAGCATGGCCCAGGAGAAGATACCGAGGCTCACGAGCCGCACTCCTGCGGCCCGCATGAGCCGGACGTCCTCCTGCCACACTTCCCTGGGCCACTGCTCCGGGTTGTAGTCCCCGCCGTAGACGACTCCCGGCAGTCGGCGGCGAAAGGTGTTCATGCGCGGATCGTTCGTGCGCGGTTCGGACACGGCGGGGATTCCTTCCGGAGGTGCTACTGCATGTGGCTGCCGAGGGCTGCCTAGAGCTGGGACTCGATCTCGGAGATGAACTTCTTCGCCGCCTCCTTCGGGGACACACGGTCGAAGAGCACGTCCTCGTTGAGTCGCTGGAAGATTTCAGGGACGGCGGGACCGGCCTTCGCGTTGGGGATGTGCAGGGCGGTCGGCTTCAGGGCGTTGACACGGCCCAGGTAGTCGGCGATCCGCTTCTCCGCGGGGGACAGCTCCGGCCTGATCGCCTTGAGCACGTCGGGGTTGTTGGGAACGCCGCGGTCGAACTTCTGGATCTTGGCCGCCTCGGGCGAGTTGACCAGGAAGTCGAGCAGCTGCGCGGCTTCCTTGGGGTGCTCGGTCCGCGCGGAGGCGCCGTAGAAGATGCCGGGCTTGGTGTATGCGCCGACCTGGGAAGCCCCCTTCTCCCCGGGGAAGAGGAGCAGCTTGGCCTCGCGTCCGCTGGCGCTTTCGAGCGCACCGAGCTGGGTCACGGACACGTCGGTCATGGCCGCCTTGTGCTGGGCGACCAGGCTCTGCTCGATACCGGCTCCCGACGACAGGGCTTCGATCGCCGCGTCCGGGCTGGTCGTGCCGCCGCTGTCACGCAGCTTGACGACCCATTCCCAGTAGGCGGCCATGGTGCCCTCGGTGAAACCGATCTTGCTGCCGTCCTCGGTCCAGTAGTCCTCGCCGTGCTGCCGCAGCCACGGACCCAGGTCGTTGGGGTAGAGCGGCATCACGGTGCCGACCAGACCCTTGGTCTTGGAGACGGCCTTGGAGATCTTCACGTAGTCGTCCCACGACCACTTCGTGTCGTCCGGCATGGGCACGCCGGCCTTCTTGAACGCCGCCGGGTCCGCGGCGATGCCGAACGCGCTGTCGCCGGCCGGGACGCCGTACAGGCCGCCCTTCACGGTCGTCATCGCCATCGAGTTCGCGGGCAGCTTGTCCGTGTGCAGCGTGTCCTTGACCTTCTTCAGGTCCATCAGCTGCCCGTTGTCGATGTAGGAGTACATGAACGGGTCGGTGATCTGCAGGACGTCGGGCATGTCACCGGCGGCCGCGCTGGTCGACAGCTTCTTCCAGTAGTCGTCCCAGTTGGAGTACTCGACCTGGACCATGATGTCCGGGTGCTCCTTCTCGAACAGCGCGATCATCTGCTTGGTCATCGCGTGGCGGGAGTCCGATCCCCACCAGTTGAACCGGATGACGGTCTTGCCGCCTTCGCTCCCGGAGGAATCTCCGGCGCAGCCCGCGGTCAGGACGAGGGCGAAGACCGAACAGGTCAGCCCGACCGCCCGGAGTCGGAAGCGTCTGCTCGAACGGGACGAGTGGTTCATGTTGAGGCTCCTCTGCTGCCATCACTGGGCGGTGCGCCCAGACGGGGGAACGTCGTCTCAAGAGGCCGGCGTACGACGCCGGCCGTCGCCGCGTGGCGGCGGACTCACAACTCGACTGCTTTGCGGGCCGCGAAAGTTACTTGCGATCCGGTGGCCTGCCGTTGGCCCGATGCGCCGGGATCCCGGACGGGGCGGAGCGGCTCTGACGGGGATTGTCGTGAACGTACGCTGGAGCCTTGGGTCGGTGTGCCGAGCTGGGACGCGGGGTTGACCGCGAGCGTCGCGCCGAGTTGAGGGCTGTGTGCGTCAGCAATAGTGAACGTTCACGCGGCGAGCGTAGTAATCGACCAGATGTCGGTCAAGGGTTCTGTACGTAACACTTGGGTACTTCGTGAGACCTCACCGGTTCCGGGCCGGTACGGAACCGGCACGGACCGCGCGCGAACATGCCGGGTCAGCGTGTTCCGCCCGAATGGTGGGTGCACGACGGCTGTTGGTGGAGCCGACGGGCTAGATGGTGTGGCTCGACCTCGCCGGTCCGGACGACTCGCGCAGCACCAGGCGGCAGGCGAGGTCCAGATGCAGTTCCGGCTCGGTCTCCTCGCGGATGCGGGCGAGCAGGGCCTGCATGGCCCGCCGGCCCATGGCCTCGCGGTCGAGATCCACGGTGGAGATGGACGGGTTGAAGTACGCGGTGAACTCCTGGTTGTCCCAGCCGAAGACGCTCACGTCCTCCGGGACCCGCCACCCGCGGTCCTGGAAGCCACGGATGACGCCCATGGCGACATCGTCGTTGGCGGCGAGGACCGCCGTGACACCGGAGTCCGCCGACAGTCCCTGAGCCGCGTCGTATCCGGACCGCACGGACCAGTCACCGTCGATGACGGCGTAGTTCTCCAGGCCCCGCTCGGCGACCGTGCGCAGATAGACCTCGCGTCGCTTGCGTGCCGACATCCAATCCGTACTGCCGGCGACATGGACGAAGCGCCGGTGCCCCAGGGAGACGAGGTGATCGATGATCAGCGCGGCAGGCTCGCCGTCGGCCGTGATGCCGTGGGACCGCATCTGGTCGTCGTACTCGCCTATGACGACGGTCGGAGTTTGGTCCAGCCCCAGCTTCTCCAGGTCGCCGATGGGGGTGAAGGTCAGCACTCCGTCCGCCTGACCGGAGTCGAGCAGGGCGCGGACGCGGTCCCCCCTGACCCGTTCGTCGCCTTCCAGGCCGACGATGTCCAGCAGGTAGCCGGCTGCCTGTGCCTCGGCGGACGCTCCCCGCAGGATGTGCGAGGGCACGAAGGTCGTCATGGCCGGCAGGACCACGGTGACACGGTTCGACTTGCGGGTGCGCATCGACCGCGCCACCAGGTTGGGCCGGTAGTCCAGGTCGGCCACGGCCTGCTCGATGCGGGCCACCGTCTGCGGCTTCATGCCTCCGTTGCCCCGCAGAAAGCGGGAGACGGTTTGATGCGACACTCCCGCGTGGGCCGCGACGTCGAGGATGGTGGGACGTTTCCTGAACGGCGGCTCGGGCCGCTTCACGTCCCGCTCCGCTCTCTCCGCTCCCGCGTCCACCACGCTGCCCCCCGCCGCATCTCCACGCCCCGCACGCCCATCGGTACTCTACTGCCGAGTACGCCAGGGCAGGCGGGGCCCCTTGTTTTCGCTGTCTCGCCGGAGCCGACCACACCGGCCGGTCGAGCCCGGCTGTCTCGCGGATCGTCCGGCCCGTCCGGCCGCATGGTCCCTCTCGGGGCCGTGCGGCCGGCCGCCGGGTCCGCCGTCACCGGGCGGCACGTGTTCCTCATGTCAGACCTGCACAGTCCAGTGCTGGTTCCTGTGCGACTCGTCGTTCCAGCACGTGTACTGCAGCAGCCGGGCCCCGTCCGCGGTGAAGGCCGAGTCCACGTCGAGGCACTTCCCGGAGTGACGGGCGATGATCTCGACGTAGCCGGTGCCGGTGTCGCTCAGCCGCCACTGCTGGCTGGTGCGACCGTCGCAGGTCTGCTGGACGATCGCGGCCTTGTCCGCCGTGGCGGAGCCGGACACGTCCAGGCACAGTCCCGAGTGCCGGGAGAGGATCTGGTAGTAGCCCCCGCCGACGCTGTGCAGTTGCCACCGCTGGTCGTCACCGCCCGCGCAGCCGGCCTGTTCGATCGCGGCTCCGGCCGCGGTCGAGGAGCCGACCGCCTCGGCGCACTTGCCGGAGTGCCGCGCCTTGAGTGTCGTCGTGCCGGCCAGCCGGGACAGTCCCGACGTGACCACGGGGACGTAGAAGTCGGTGATCCCGGCGATGTTCGGATGCGTGCCGCTGCCGCCGCTGCCCGGGTAGCCGCCCACGAGTCCGTCGAAGGTGTACGCCACCCGCTGGGCGTCGACGCGCGTGTCGAGCGTCGCGGTCCCGAAGACGTCGGCCACCGCCACGCCCCACTTCTGGGCGGCCTGCAACTGCACCTCGCGCAGGGCGAGCTGGGTGTCCCAGTCGCGCGAGCCCATCTTGTGGGCGGCCACGTAGACCAACTGGGCCGTTGGCCACTTCTGCCGCATCGTGTAGATGGTGGTTTCGAGCGCCCCTGCGTAGGTGCCGGGGTCGAGGGTGGCGGGGTCCTGGGAGCCGCTGACGGTGCCGACCTCGTAGGTGTGCAGGTCGTGGATCTCGATCGCGTCGTTGGTGCCGCCGTCGAAGACGACGAAGTCGGGCGCCTGCGAGCTCGCCGATTTCACCTGGTTCAGGATCTGTCCACCGCTGGCGGTGGGCGCCGGCCCCACGGTCGCGCCGTTGCGTGCGTACTTCGTCAGCGTCATGCCCTCCCGTTCGGCGACGAAGTTCATGAAGCTGCGGGAGTACTGGTGCCCGTAGACGATGCTGTCACCGAAGGCGTAGACGGACGAGCCGGCGAGGGAGCCGTAGGCGGGGTTCGCCGGGCGGGTCAGGCGGAAGTTGTCGATCGACTGCACGCCGGTGCCGTAGTAGTTGCAGGCGACGAGCTTTGCCAGGTTTTGTCCCGTGATGCTCTTCGTGGTGGAGACCAGCACCTTCGGCGCGGCTTCCTTGCTGGTGACCGTGTACTGGACCGTGCCGAGGGTGAAGTCCATGTGCAGATCGACCGTGTACCACTTGGTCCGGTCAAAGCTGATCTTGGTCCAGGTGGGATTGAGCAAGTCCGGGGCGGAGGTGGAGTCCGAGTCGGGTCCCGTCGCGGCGTGACGGAACTCCGCGGCGGTCGCGGCCATGCCGAAGACCAGGCGTCCGGCACTGTCACGCAGTTCCAGACCGGTCTTCATGCCGGTGCTGGTGATGGCCGTCTTCCAGTCGAACCGCAGGTCGAGCGTCTTCTCCTGGGTGATCGACGACGCGAACGGCCGCACGGACGTCGTGTAGTTGCCCATGCCCTTCGTGACCTCCAGTACGCCGTTGCCTATGGCGGCCCCGGCCGGGAAACCGAAGTTCGCCGGGGACGTCTGAGCGTCGAACGCCTCGTTGATCAACGTCGCGCCCGGCGTTTCGGCGGCCGACGCGGCCGGGGGTACGAGAAGGACGGAGACGACCAAGAACCCGGCGACCAGAGGGCCGGCCCATCTTCGGGGTCCTATGCCCCATTTGCGCATGACCGTATACACGTGATCTCCCTTGATCTTTGATGGTGCCGACCGGTGCCCGGCGGGGAGAAAGGGCCCTGGCCAAGGGCGACCCTGGCCGTGACGTCAGCCCGAAGGCTTGGCAGACAGTCACGATCGCCGGGAAGGGCGAGGTGTCCGACGACTGCACGGGCAAAGTAGTGATCGTTCACCATCGTGGTCAAGAGGGTGGCGTGTGATCGTTCACCCCGCCACGGCTTCCGCGTCTTCGATCCTGGCCGAGCCGCCTTGGAGGCGGCGGAACTCACCCCGTTCACACCATTGACACGCAAGTGTTTCAGCCAGTCTTATGTGCGCCATCGTTGGTTTCAGCCAACCACTGATCCCCAGGGCCCCGCCGTCGCCTGTCGGCTCGATTGCGCTGCGCCCGACACCCCTGCCTCGAAGGTTGCTGAACAGGCACCATCGAACCGTAGATCGTGATCGTTCACTATCTGGCACAAGTTCATCTGATACGGAGGTAGTGCAATGAAGTCGAACACCGGCTCTTGGTCGCGCCGCAGATTCCTCGCCACGAGCGGGGCGGCAGCCCTCGGGAGCATGGCGCTGAACCTCGTCGGCGGCCTCCCGCGGGCCGCCGCGGCCGGCGGCGTGGTGTCCTACGTCGACACGACGAGGTCCACGTACGACAAGATCGCCCTGATGGTCGACGGGAAGCCCTTCTACCACAGCGGTGTCCAGTTCCGGTACGAGAAGCACAAGTACTCGTACGGCTGGACGGACGCCCAGTTGAAGCCGGTGCTCGGGATGATCCGGGACGACGGGTTCACCGTGGTGAACATCCCGATCTGGTGGTCCAAGGTGGAGACCTCGAAGGACGTCTTCGACTGGACCGACCTCGACAAGTACCTGGCATGGTGCGGGGAGTACGGCCTGAAGCTGGAACTGCTGTGGTTCAGCCATGAGTCGACCGGTCAGTCCATCGCGGCCAGAATTCCGGCCTACGTGATGAACGACTACCAGGTCGTGGTGAAGTCCGACGGCACCCCACTCGCCCTGAACGGCAACCCCCTCTTGGACAAGACCGACCCGAACATGCTCGCCAGGGAGAAGTTCGTGCTCGGCCGGCTCATGAGCCGCCTCGCCGCCGTCGACACCGCGCACACCGTCGTCGGCATCCAGGTGCTGAACGAACCGAACGTGTCGAGGCAGCAAGGCGGTGAGTCCATCGCCCGGAGTTTCAGCACCTACAGCACCGACCTCTGGAACAGCGGCGGATACACCGACACCACGAAGTTCCGCAAGGACGTGCTGCTGAACTACCTGACCCAGCTCGGACAGGTGATCAAGCAGTCGGACTACTCGGTGTACACCCGGACCAATATCGCCGGCATCGGAGACACGGTGCCGGTCGCCGAGAACGAGGTGCTCAGGAGCCAGGGAACGGCGACCATCGACTTCTTCGGAAAGGACCCGTACACCAAGAATTTCGACACGCTCTACAACTACGGACAGGACGGCACCTGGGCCCAGGGGAAGAACTTCCCCATGGTCATGGAGAACTACGGTGGATCCTCGACAGTGGACGTCGAGAAGTTCAACGCCATCGCCGGCAACGCCGTCCACAATCTGTACGCCGCGCTGGACCCGGACTCCAGCACCGGCATCAGCGACCACGGCCTGTACAACTGGAGGCCCGACACCAAGGTCGTCACCCGCAAGACCCCCTCCCTCAAGGTCGCCCGGCTCAACCGCGCGCTGAAGAAGATCCACCGGGACCTCGCCAGCAGGACTCCGGTGGAACGCGGGGGAACCACCCTGCAGACCTTCAACCGGAACGCGACCGCGAGCGTCACGACCACCAAGCCCCTGGGCGGCGTCGACATCACCTTCACGACGTCCATCGGTGCGCAGGCATTCGGCGTCCGGCGCGGTCCGGCCGAGTTCACCTTCGCCACCACGACGGAGGCCACGTTCACGCTGCCGGGAACCATCGGTGTCGTACGGTCCGTCGAGGTGGGCCACTACGACGCGAACGACACCTGGGTGAAGTCCGGCACGAAGGCGTACAGCACCGTGTCCGGGAACACCGAGATCACCCTGGCGACCGAGGAGTGCGTGCGGGTCTCGTACCTCGTCAGCGGCGCGCGGTACAAGCTGAGGAACACATCCTCGGGCAAGTACCTCGACACCGACGCGGACGGCGCGGTCATCGTCGCGTCCGGGACCGTATACGACGACCAGGACTGGATCGTCGCCAAGGACTCGTCCGGTGCCTGGACCATCAAGAACGTGCGGACGGGACGCTTCTATCTGGAAGCCGTCGCCACCGACAACAACGTCATCTACAACACCGGCACCGTCGCGGACGCCTCCCTGTGGAACCTGGAAGGGGTCCCGGAAGGCGGGCTCCGCGTCAGGAACACCCAGACGGGGAGGGCCTACCTGTACGGGAACTCCGCGGATGCGGCGAAGTGGAACACGGGAACGCAGGACGCGAGCACGGTCTGGGAATTCCAGCCCAGGTAGCCGCCCTCGCGCACGTCCTCTCTCCCGCGCCGGCCGGAAAGGCGATACACCCGGGGAGGGCACGGCGCAGGGTGCCTGTGTAATGATTGCTGAATGAGTCAGGCCGACGTGTTGCGGGCTCTGGACGCCAGGGCCGCCGGCCAGTGGGGTCTGGTGACCACCGCCCAGGCGAAGCTGGACGGCGTGCAGGGGGTCCAGCTCCTGCGGCTGGAGCGGTCCGGGGCACTGGAGAGCGTCGGCCACGGGGTGTACCGCCTGGCCGCCTCTCCCCCGCCGGAGCACCTCAGAATCAAGGTCGCGTGGCTGCGGCTGGATCCCGGGACCCCGGCACGGGACCGCCGCGCCGACGGCCCCAGGTCGGGCGTCGTCTCTCATTACTCCGCATGTGCGGTGCACGGCCTGGGCGGCCGGCCCCAGGACCCGGTGGAGCTGACGGTCTCGTCACGACGCACCACGCGCGACGAGACCGTCGTGCTGCACCGCGCGCGCACGAACGCCGAGGACATCACCGTCGTCGACGGGCTGCCCGTCACCACTGTGCCGCGTACCGTCGTCGACCTGCTGGAAGTCCGTGCCGACGCGGCCCGTGCCGGTACGTTCGTCGCCGAGGCCGCCGCCCGTGGCCTGATGCGCGTCGACGAGCTCGCGCCGCGGGTCGCGGCCTTCGCCGGTGCCTACGGGCTGCCCGCGGAGGCATCCGGCGCGGAGCTGCTGCACGTTCTGTGCGAGCGGGCGGGGCGTTCCCTGCCGGTACGGAAGGCCGGTCGGCCCGCTGCGAAGGCCGCCGGCACCAAGGCGGCCCCCAACCCGGAGAGGAAACGGCCGACCATCTGGGAGGTCGCCGAGCGGGCCGGCGTGTCGCACCAGACCGTGTCCCGGTTCCTGAAGAACGACAGCGGCATGAAGCCGGCGACACGGGCGAGGATCGAGCGGGCCGTCACCGAGCTGGACTACCGGCCCAACCTCATGGCGCGGTCGATGCGCACGCAGCAGTCGCATCGGATCACCATCGTGCTGCCCGAGTTGAGCGGCTTTGTTCCGATTCCTCTCCTGAGGGGTGCCTCGTCCGCGGCGCACGAGGCCGGGTACATGACCGACGTCGTCGGGCTGGAGGGCGGCGAGTCGCGGCGCGCCCGCAGCGTACTGTCCCTGCTGGAGACCCGGCAGGCGGACGGGGTGCTGTCACTCGTACCGCTCGGGGACCTCGCCGGCGACCGGGACTCCGGGCGGCTGCCCGTGGTGGTGCTGGGCGAGTACGACGACAACCTCCAGTCCCAGGGTCGGCTGGCCGACGGACGGCCCGCCGAGGAGATCCTGCGTCACCTCTCGGACCAGGGACACCGCCGGTTCCTCCACGTCGCCGGCTCGCAGGACTGGGCCTCGGCACGCAACCGGCGGGCGGTCTACGTGGAGGCGGTCGAGCGGCTGGGTCTTGATTCCTACGGCGTCGTCGACGGGGACTGGTCCGTGCGCTCCGGCTACGAGGCCGCGCGGGACCTGCCCGCCGATTCCGGCGTGACGGCCGTGCTGGCCGCCAACGACTACGTCGCCCTGGGGGTACTCCGCGGCTTCCAGGACCGCGGTGTGCGGGTGCCCGAGGAGATGAGCGTCTTCGGCTGGGACGACGAGGAATTCACCCGGTACTTCTCGCCGAGCATCTCGACGGTGCACATCAACAAGGAAGAGGTCGGCCGCCGGTCGATGCTGTCGCTGCTCGCTCTGCTGCGCGGCGAGCCCGAGCCGACGTCAGAGGTCACGAATCTGTTCCACCTCGTGCCGCGAGGGTCGAGCGGTCCAGTTCCCCGCTGAATCGAGTGATCCCCCGCTGAATCCCGCTGTCCCGCCGTCCTCCCGGTAGGGCGTCACACAAAATGTGAACGATCACTGTACAACTCTTGACCATTAAGGTGATCGTTCACTACGTTCGGCCTGCTGCCCCGTTCGTGTCGGCGAGAGCCGAGTTCATCCGACCGAGCCGTTCCCCTCGACCGCACGCCCACGCGTACACGCCCGGGGCTGAGCAGGTCGAACCAACCTTCTTCGTCAGCGGTTGACGAACCCCGGTGCCGCGCCCAGGTACCGCCCGAGCTTCCACGAAAGAGCCAGATGACTGCGTACAGCCAGCCCGCGCGGGTGGCGATCGTCGGTGCCGGAAACATCGCCGACGGCCGCCACATGCCCGCCGTCCAAGCCCAGAACGGCGAGGCGACCGTCATCGCCGTGGTCGACGTCGACCTACGGCGCGCCGAGGCCTTCGCCGCCCGCTGGGGCATTCCCGCCTCCTACGACAGCCTCGACCGCATGCTCCGGGAGCAGCACCCGGACCTGGTCATCGTCTGCACGCCCCCGATCGCCCACAGCACGGCCATCGCCGCCTGTCTGGACGCCGGCGCGTCGGTGTGGTGCGAGAAACCCCCCACCCTCTCGGTCGCCGAGTACGACGCCGTCGCCGCCCACGAGCGCGAAGGCGGCCCCTACGTCTCCTACGTCTTCCAGCACCGGTTCGGGTCCGCCGCCCGAGCCCTGCGGGAGCACATCCGCAGCGGCCGCCTCGGCGCTCCCCTGGTCGGCGTATGCCACACGCTGTGGTATCGGGACGACGCCTACTTCGAGGTTCCCTGGCGCGGCAAGTGGGAGACCGAGGGCGGCGGTCCCACCATGGGCCACGGCATCCACCAGATGGACCTCATGCTGTCCCTGATGGGCGAATGGACCGAAGTCCGCGCCGCCATGGGCACGCTGGCCCGTGACGTGGAGACCGAGGACGTCTCCATGGCGATGGTCCGCTTCGCCGGCGGGGCCATGGTCTCCGTCATCAACAGCCTCCTGTCTCCCCGTGAGACCAGCTACCTGCGCTTCGACTTCCCCGAGGCCACCGTCGAGCTGTCCCACCTCTACGGCTATGACAACTCCGACTGGACGTGGACCCCCGCGCCCCACCGGGTCGGCGCCACGGCGGTGGAGCTGGGAGCACCGCTCGACGACGAACCCAGTTCCCACGCCGCGCAGTTGCGCGCGCTGCTGCGGTCGCTGCGCGCCGGAGAACGCCCGGAGGCCAGTGGCGGCGACGGCCGCCGCGTCCTGGCCTTCATCGCGGCCCTGTACGAGTCGGCGAGCACCGGACGCCCCGTCACCCCGGACATGATCACCCCGGCCAACCCGTACTACCACTCCATGAGCGGCCGCCCCGCCGTCCGGGACAACACCGTCAAGGAGAAGACCGGTGTCTGAGACCCCCTTGCGCATCGAGCACGACGCCGCCGGGACCCAGTTCGTGGTGTCGGCCGCGGGCGTGGACCTCGCCACGTACGTCTACCGGCCGGACACCCCGCTCGAAGAATCCCCCAAGCCCTATGTCTACCCCCTGAAAACCCTCTCCGGCGCACCCGTGGGCGTCTACCGGCCCTGGGATCACCGCTGGCACAAGGGCCTGCAGATGACCTGGTCGCACCTGTCCGGGGACAACTTCTGGGGCGGACCCACCTTCGAGGCGGGCGCACCCGGTCACGGTTACGTCTGGCGTGAGAACCACGGCTGCCAGGTGCACCGCGCCTTCGACCGGCAGGACGTCGGCGGCAGCGAGGTGACGGTCGTCCAGGGCCTGGACTGGATCGCCTCCAGCGACGAGGTGTGGATCGACGAGACCCGCACCCTCCGCTTCCACAGCGCCGATTCCGGCGACGGCGTCTGGGCGCTGGACTTCACCACCGACCTGACCAATGTCCACCACGAGCCCCTTCAGATGGGCAGCCCCACCACCCACGGCCGCCCCGACGCCGGCTACACGGGACTGTTCTGGCGCGGGCCCCGGGCCTGGACCGGCGCGGACGTCATCGCCGACGGGGGCCATGACGGCGACGCCGTCATGGGCACGCGGGGCGCCTGGGCCGCCATCGCCGGCGAGCACGACGAGATCGACGGCGGCGCCACGGTCCTCGCCTACGCCGGCACCACCAGCGCCTCCACCCCGCTGACGTGGTTCGCCCGCAGCAGCGCCTTCGCCTGCCTCAACCCCTCACCCGCCTTCCACACCGAGATCAAGCTGGAACCCGGTGGCACCCTGTCCCTGAGCCACCGCTTCGTGTTCTTGGACCGCATGGTGGATCGCCGTGAACTGGAGCCGATCGTGCGGGAGTTCGCGCCGTGACGGCCCTCCCTGAGCTCCCGGGAGCCGTGGGGCTCAGCCAGCTGGAGGTGTACCCCTGGCCCACGGCGGACGACGAACACGGCGGGTCACCCCATATGCACCTCGCCTGCGCGGAGTGCTACGTCGTGGTCAGTGGCCGCGGCCGACTGGAGACCCTCGACCACAAGGGGCCGAGGACGACCGAGTTGCACCCGGGTGACGTGGTCTGGTTCACCCCCGGCACGATCCACCGCGCCGTCAACGACGAGGACCTGCGCGTGATCGTCGTCATGCAGAACAGTGGCCTCCCGGAGGCAGGCGACGCGGTCATGACCTTCCCGCCCCAGTACCTCTCCCCCGACACCTATCCGGACGCGGCCTCGCTCCTCGACGCCGACGGCAGCCCCAGCCCCGAGCGCGCGCGAGCTCGCAGAGATCTGGCCATCGAAGGTTTCACCGAGCTGAAACGGCAGTGGCGGCGAGGAAACCGCTCGGCGTACGAGGACTTCTGCGCGGCGGCGGCTCGGCTCGTCCGGCCCCGGCTGGACGCCTGGGAGAAGACGGTCAGCGACGGCGCGCTGGCCGCCGCGCACACGGCACTGCGGCAGATTGACGCGCTGCGACGCGACGACTTCGACTACCTGTTCGACGCGGAAGTCTCGCGCCTCGCCCGACCAAGCCGGCAGACCCTTGGCATGTGCGGTTTCTTGCGCGCCTATGTGACGGCCCACCGGGCCGGCACGTAGGAACGTGTCCCCATGGTGCTGATCTGCCATCTGCCCGGCGCAGGACGGTGCCCATCCCCAGGGGCGAACTCGCAGCGCATGCATCATCGTTACCATCGACGGCTTGCGACGTCGCGGACCTGACCTGGGACGACGAGGGAACGTTTCCGGTCGCGTACTGCTCGTGGCCGGAGAACAACATCCCGATGAAACCCGTCATCGGCCGCGCCGCCATCCGTGACGACTTCGCGCGCTTCCTGCCCCAGTTGGATGTCATCCAGTGGGAGATCCTCCACCAGGTCGCGTCCGGCAATCTGGTCATGAAGGAACGCACCGCCACGTTCAGCATCGGCGGACGTGCGATCACGTTCCGGGTCATGGGCGTCTTCGAGGTCACCAGCGGCCTCATCACCGCCTGGCGCGACTACTTCGACTCCACCGAGCTCGCCGAGCTCCCCTCGGTCCTCGGCCAGTAGAGCCCGCCGGCGGCGAGCGACCATGAGGGCGGGCAGCACCCGCTCCACTATGAAACCCCCAGGTCGAAGACGTGGGGGTTTCACGGTCATCTTCCGGTAGTCCGTGCCGGCCGAGACGCTCAGCGCGTCACTGGCGGCCGCTGCAGCGGAAGTTGGCGGCGTCGTTCGTGCTGCCGTGTCCGTCGTAGCGGGCTACGGCCGGGTACCGGCACAGCGGCCTGCTCATGGACCCGTTCTCGGCGCGCAGTGTGGTGGGGGCCTTGCCGTGTTCGACCCACTTCACCAAGGCCGCCAGTGGGTCGGCCGGGGCGGCGCCGGACCCGCCCCTGCAGTGGCCCACGCCGGGGGCCGTGAAGAGGCGGGCGAACTGCTCGGTCTTCGCCCGGCCGCCCATCGCGGCGGTGACCTGCTTGTAGTACCTGATCGTTCCCTGGGGAGGGATCAGCTGGTCGGACAGGCCGTGCCAGAGGAGCAGTTTGCCGCCGGCGGCGCGGAAGGCGCTCAGGTCGGGGTCGTCCGTGCCGACGACGGGGCCCCACTCCTGACGGGACTGGTCGGCGTAGTGGGTGAAGTTGGCCATGGTCAGGCTGTGCCAGTCGAAGGACGGGTCCTTCGCCAGCCAGTAGGTGAACCAGCCCGACGCGAGGGGCGTCGGGACTCCGTCGCCGTTCGCGGTGGCGGCGAGTCTGGCGAACGAGGCTCCGGGCAGGATTCCGTACCACAGGCGGCGACCGTCCGGGCGTCGCGGGCCGTCCCAGATCTTCTTCACCACGGCCGCGTCCTTGGCCGTGATCGTGCCGCAGGGGGTCACGGTGCCGACCAGCGAGGTGGGGTTGAAGCGGCAGGCCCGGGGGTCCGCGATGACGCCGTCGGTCACACCGTCCCGGCTGTCGCACGCTGCTGTGACCGCCTTGTTGACCGCGTCGAACTTGCACGAGGGCACGAAGTCGCCGAGTTCGTGCATCACGACCTGGGGCCACATCGCCGCGGGGAGGAACCGGTCTGCCTGGATCGCCGGCGCGCCGGCCAGGATGCCGTCGTAGTCGCGGGGCTGGACCTGCGCTTCCTGGAGACCTTCCCTGCCGCCGTTGGAGCAGCCGTTCCAGTACGAGTAGGTGGGCGACTTCCCGTAGAACGCCTGGGTGACGGCCTTGCCCTTGACGGTCGTCTCGTGCAGCGCACGCGAGAGGAAGTCGTTGATCAGGGACGCGTTCATGCCGGTCGGGGACCAGGCCCACGAGGCGTCGCTGGAGTCGGCGGTATGACCGGAGTCGGAACCCGCGGCGGCGTAACCGGTCTTCGCCGCGCTCTCCGTGTCCGGGACGGAGCCGTTGAAGCCACCGCCTCCCACCCCTTGGAAGCGCCCGTTCCAGGTGCCGACGGGCAGTGACACGCGCATGTGGATGTTCTGGGGAACCAGCAGGTCGACGTTGCAGATCGCCGGAGTGGTGGTGGTCTGCGAGGCGCTGGTGACCGTCGTGCCGTCCGGAAAGCGCAGAGCCGTGAGGCTCTCGCAGGACCGGACCGGCTGGCCGGGTCTTGTGTTTGCGGCTGCGCTCGCCCCGAGGACCGGCATGGTGCAGAGCCCTGCCGCGAGGATCAGCGATCCTGAGATCGCGAGCCGGCGTCGGACGGGGCCTCGCGGGGATGGTGCATGCTCGGCGCTGCCGGCTGAAGGCTTCCACTTCATGCCCGCTCACCTCCCTCTTTCTTTCTTGGCTGGGCGGATGGGTCCGGTCAGCGGTCGGCCCGCTCGTGGATGTCGGAGGGCATCGGGTCGGCGTACAGTGCGGCGATGTCCGCGTCGTACTTCTCGGCGACCTTCTGCCGCTTGAGCTTCAAGGTGGCGGTGAGTTCATCGCTCGTCGCGTCCCAGTACGCGGGGATCACCCGGAAGCGCTTGACCTGCTCCACGCGTGCCAGCCGGCTGTTGCCCTCGGCCACCGCGGCTCGCAAGGCGTCGATCAGCAGGGGGTTGCGGGCCAGGGAGCGCGGGTCCGGCTGCAGCCCGTGCCCGGCGGCGAAGGCCGCCGCGGCCTCGGCGTCCAGGACGAGCAGCGCGGTGATGTAGGGGCGGCTGTCGCCGATGGCCACAGCGGTGCCGATCAGGGGACTGGCGGTGGTGAGGGCCGTCTCGACCGTGACGGGCGAGATGTTCTTGCCCCCTTCGTTGATGATCAGGTCCTTCTTGCGGTCGACGATGGTCAGGTAGTCGTCCGCGTCGGACACGATGACGTCGCCGGTGTGGAACCAGCCGTCCGGATCGAAGGCTTCGCGGGTGCGGTCGGGATCGTTCCGGTACCCCTTCGTCACCGACGGCCCCCGCACCAGGAGTTCTCCGTCGGCGGCCTGGCGTGCTTCCAGACCGGGAAGCAGTGTGCCGATGGTGCCGAAGCGTGCCTGCGCGGGCGGGCTGACGGCGCCGAAGCAGCTCAGCTCGGACATGCCCCAGCCCTCGCAGATGGGGACGCCGAGCGCCGCGAAGAATTCGAGGGTCGCCGGCGGTGTGGGTGCCGCGCCGGTCACCGCCCACCGCACCTGGTCCAGTCCCAGACGGGACCGCAGGGCGGACAGGACGCCGGCGTCCGCCTCGGCGTACGCGGCGGCGAGCTCGTCGTCGACCGGCTTGCCCGCCTGCAGCAGGCGCGTACGCCGGAGGCCGGCCTCCAACGCCTCCCCTGCAACCCTCCGCCGGGCCGCGTCCGGCTCGCTCTCGATGCCGAGTTCCACAGCCTGCTTGATCTTGTTCCAGACCCTGGGGACGGCACACCAGATCGTCGGCCGGCAGTCCGGCAGGGCCTTGGCGATCTCCTTGATGTCGGACACGACCGTGACCTGCACACCGAAGACCGCCTGCGCGTACAGGCAGGTGAAGCGGTCGACGATATGCGCGGAAGGGAGGTAGGAGGTGGTCCGGTCGCCGAAGCGGAAGTCCAGTACCTGCGCCAGTCCCGCGGCCTGGGCGAGCAGGTTGGCGTGCGTGAGCTCCACTCCCTTCGAAGGGCCGGTCGTTCCCGAGGTGTAGATCAGGGTGAGTACGTCGTCCGGCTGGACGGAGCGCCAGGTGGTGTCGAAGTCGAAGGAGGTGTTCGCCCGGCCCCGGGCGCGGAGGGTTTCCAGGCTGAGGGTGCCGTCCGCCGGCTTCGCTTCGTCGCCGCCCGTCGGGACTTCGTCGCCGTCCACCAGGATGAGGTGCTCGACGGCCACACCGGATTCTCGGACGACGGGGAGGTACTGGGTTTCGCACACCATCACCCTGCTTCCGGAATTGCGCAGGACGTGGGCGAGTTGGGCCGCCGGCAGGGTGTTGTAGACGGAGAACGGGATGGCGCCCAGATGCTGGGCCGCGAGGTCCACGGCGAAGAACTCGACCCGGTTGGTCATCATCAGCGCGACGGTGTCACCACGCCTGACTCCGAGCCCGGCCAGGCCGGCCGCCAGGAGGCGCACGTCCTCGGCGAGGGCCCGCCAGGTGACGGTGCGCGTTGCGCCCACGGTACGCAGGGCCACCGTGTCGGGCGCGACGGCTGCCGTGTGCTGGAAGGCCTCGCAGAGCGTGGCGGACATGGGTCTGGGGTCGGTCATCTGGATCAGTTCCCGTCGATCGGCTCCGTACCGGGACTCACGCTCGACAGGCCCGACGCGCACCCCTACGGCGGCACCGGCAAAGCCGCGGCGTGAGCGCGCGGGTTCGACGACGGCAACGCTAGGCATCCGCGGCCCGCAGGGCATCGGGCACGACGCCCAACAAAGCGGCCGACGCACTGTGATCGGATCACACCCCTGCGCATGGAGGTGATCAAACCTTCACCTGTGGAGGTGGCCGGGTCACACCACGGCGCCGGAGCCGCCCCCGAACAGTCTGATCGCGATCAGCACCTCCTGGAGGTCTGCGAGCCTGCGCAGGTCGCACCCCGTCCGTTCCTCGACACGAGCCAGACGGTGATGTGCGGTGTTGATGTGGACACCGAGTCGCTGGGCCGCGGCCTTCACGTTCAGATCGTTGGCCGCGTATTCCTCCACCGTCCTGATCAGAATGCCTTCCGCCCTGGAATCCTCCGTCACGAAGGTGCGAAGCGCCGTCGGCACGATCCGTGCCGCGGTCTCGTCGGCTCGGAGGGTCAGGTAGTCGAGCACGCTGAGATCGGACAGGCAGATGACACCACCCTCCGACGGAAGAATGCCCAGCGCGGAGACGGCCTCGTGGTACGCCTTCCCCAGATCGACGACAGTGTCGTAGCGCGTGCTGATGCCCACCGCCAGCCGTGTTCCTTGGTCAGCGAGTGTTCGCCAGGCCGTCCTCACGGGTTCCCCGGACACCCTGCGGGTGCTGTCGCGCAGCGCCCGCACGATCACGATCTCGTCCTGCCGCAGCACGGTCAGCGCCCGAACCGGGTCCCCTGCGGCCTGCCCCAGAAGCGAGGCGGCCGAGCGGAAGCTGTATGCGTCGCTGACGGGACCCACGGGCACCGCGACCACCACGGCGCACGGCGTATCGGGATGCAGCCCGGCCTTCGTGGCCGCGGTCAGCCGGGGTCCCGGTGCCGGCTCCCGACCGGCGATCAGGTCTTCGAGCAGATCCCGACGCACTCGGTCACCTTCCACGGCCAGGAACTGTTCCTCGTCCAGATAAGCCCGGGCCGCGACCGTACTGCCCCGGTTGATCAGTTCCATGACGAGTCCGCCCGCTTCCAGCGCGACGTCACGCCCGCCGGGTGTGTGCACCGCCCAGTCGGCGATCGCCTCCCATATCACGCGGTGTGCGATGCGCAGCGCGTGCATGAAATCGACGAGGGGCATACCCTTCCGGGCCCGCCGTGCGGCATGCGGGCGGACAAACGCCACGTCGTCGTCCGTGACCGGCCGGTCGCGGGCCAGGCTGACGCTGAGCGCGTCGACCGCCTCCGTCACGTGAGCCACCACGTCGGCCAGCAGCGCTTCATCCACGAGGGCGGCGTAGCCGGGAATCTCTGCCCGCATGGCCTCCAGAGCCGCCTCGGCCAGCGACTGCCGCTGAGCGGCGACGATGTCGGCCACCTCACTGAGGGCGGCCACCTGACCCGATCGGCGCATCACGGCCTCAGCCTAAGGGAGCCATGGCGTCCTAGCGCTTGGAGATCACCGAGATGAACCGATGCTCGGCTTCCCGTCGTGGACCAGTGGCGTTCTTCGGTACGTCGACGGCTACCCGAGCGGCAAGGGCGGATTCGCCGGCGTGCCGACGCGCCGGCCACGAAGTACGGCGAACGGTTGACGGTGCCCAGCCCCGCCGGTCCGGCAGATATTCGAGACCTGCACGTGGACGGGCACGTGCTTGGATGCCGTTCAGGGCCACCAAGCGGTCGTCGACCTGACGGGAGGCGTGGAGCCAGCGACGTTCGATCCGGCCGTCGTCAAGCACCGTGGTGCCAGACGTGCTTGCTGTCCCCCATGCCCTGGGCGAAGCCCCCGTAGAGCTCCTTGAGCGACACTGTCGGCCACCTGCGCATGGACACCGGCCGCCATCCCAACGACCGCAGTGTTCCGCCCTGGTGGGCGAACTCTCCGTCAGAGAGCGGAGTTCCGCCGGCTGTGGTCGAGACATCCAGCCTGCCCTAGGGCAACGACCAGGGCCTGATCACGTATCACGCGCAGCCGGGATCACCGCCCGCGGAGGTCCCGCGGCTGCTCGCCAGCTGGGGGGCGGGCGCCACGCGGGCCGGATCGGACACGGCGGCCCCGCCCGCCTGACGAGACCGCCCGACGATTGCGTCAGCGCATGGGTACACACTGAAGACGTGCCCTGCCGCACCACCGGCGATGCCGTCGTCGGCCGCGACCGGCAACGGCAGAAGCCGTTGTGCCTCTACCGTGAGTGACGGCGAGCCGTGAACGAGCGCCGAGCTCCGCACGCGGTTCATGCTGGTCAGGGCGCTCGCTCATACGGTGGAAGCACGGTGACGTGTGCACCGAGCCTGCCTTTTCAGGGCTTCGGGCGGGTGGTGTGGGTGTGTCGGTGGGCGTAGTCGCTGGTGTGTTCTTCGGCCCAGTTCTGCAGGTGTTGCAGTGCGGCGGTGGCGCCGCGGGCGAGGTCGGTCAGGGCGTACTGCACCGTCGGTGGGCGGTCGGCGTGCACGGTGCGGGTGATCAGTCCGCCGGTTTCGAGGTCGCGCAGGGTCTGCGCGAGCATCTTGTCGCTGACGCCGCCGGCCCGCCGGCGCAGCTCGGACCAGCGTTGCGGGCCCTCCATGAGATCCACCAGGACCAGCGCGGCCCACCGGGCGGTGACCAGGTCGAACAGCTGCCTGCCGGGGCAGGCGGGATTACGGACGTTGCCTCGCGTGCTTTCCTGCACGTGCTCACCTCACCTCAAGGTATGTACTTCCCACGAGAAAGTAACTCGGTCAGAGTGAGTGAGCCAACCGCTGATCGTCAAGGAGTACTTGTGGTAACCGACGATGCCGTGACCCGTGACGCGAACACCGTGACGGTGCTCGGCGGCCCCACCGCGCTGATCCGCCTGGCCGGCTGGACGCTGCTGACCGACCCGACCTTCGACGCCGCCGGCACCGAGTACCAGGACGGCCCGGTCCTGGTGCGCAAGACCGCCGACCCGGCGCTGAAGCCCTCGCAACTGCCCGCTCTCGACGCCGTCGTGGTCAGCCACACCGGGCATCTGGACAACCTCGACACCGCCGGGCGTACGGTGGCCTCCGATGCCTCGAACGTGTTCACCACCGTCGCCGGCGCCACCGATCTCGGGGGCGCAGCCGTCGGCCTGGAGCCCTGGCAGACCCGGACCCTGTCGACGCCGGGCCGCACGCCGCTGAACATCACCGCGGTCCCCGCCCGCCACGGTCCCGTCGGCACCGAGGCCATCACCGGTCCGGTCACCGGCTTCCTCCTGCACACCGACGACGGCTCGGCACCGACGGTGTACGTCTCCGGTGACACCGTCGACCTGGACGCGATGAGTGCCCTGGCCGGCCGGTACCGCGTCGACGTGGCGCTGCTGCACCTGGGCGCGGCCGGCTTCGAGGAGCTCGGTGACATACGACTGTCGCTGACCGCGGTCCAGGCCGTCGAGGCCCGCCGCCTGCTCGGCGACCCCCTCGTGGTGGCCGTGCACGCCGAGGGCTGGGCGCACTACACAGAGGACCGCGGCCACGTCCAGCAGGTCTTCGACGCCGCCGGCGTCCCGCTGCACTGGCCCACCCCGGGCCGGCCCCTCACCCTGCCCGACCCGCACACTCGCTGACACCTCACCCAGGGCCGCCGCCGGCGCACCGGCCCGCTCCTTCCAGGCCGCCGGAGACGCGGGAGCGGCTGCGGTCACCGCACTGCATGAGCGCCTCGCCACCGTGCCGGACAACACCTTCAGCGCGTACGACAGCGCCCAGCAGCTTCTGGGGCTGACGCCGCGCACCACCGGTCAACGGCTCACGCAGATCGGCCTGTAGCCGACCCGCCCGTCCGCAACGAAGAAACCAAAAGAAAAGGAAAGAACATGAAGCCGGAAGTCGTGCACGAGCGCTTCGCCCAGTACCTCAAGGACCAGGACCTCGACGGACTGGGTTCCCTGTTCGACGAAGACGCCATGTTCGTACCGGGACCCGGACAGCAGCCCGTCTACGGCAGGGAAAGCATCAAGGAAGCGCTCAAGCCCTACCTCGCCTCGCCCAGCACCATGGAGGTGGTGGCCACGTCGGTCCATCAGAACGGCGACCTGGCGATGGTCCAGCCGTCCTGGCGGATCACGAGCGAGGACGGAACCGTGGAAGGAAAGGCGGTCGAGGTGATGAGGAGGACGAGCGAGGGGGACTGGGTTTACATCATCGACAACCCCTACGGCGTCTGATTCTCGTCATCCCGGGCCGGCCCGTCACCCTGCCGGCCCCGCACCCGATGACACCTCACCCGGTGCCGCCGGCGCACCGGCCCGCTCCGTCAACGCCGCCGGAGACGCGGGAGCGGCTGCGGTCACCGCACTGCATGCGGACCTCGCCACCGTGCCGGACAACACCATCAGCGCGTACGACAGCGCCCAGCAGCTTCTGGGGCTGACGCCGCGCACCCACCGGTCAACGGCTCACGCAGATCGGCCTCTAGCCGACCCGCCCGTCCGTCCGTCCGTCCGCAACGAAGAAACGAAAAGAAAAGGAAAGAACATGACACCGGAAACCGTGCACGAGCGCTTCGCCCAGTACCTCAAGGACCAGGACCTCGACGGACTGGGTTCCCTGTTCGACGAAGACGCCATGTTCGTACCGGGACCCGGACAGCAGCCCGTCTACGGCAGAGAAGGCATCAAGGAAGCGCTGAAGCCCTACCTCGCCTCGCCCGGCACCTTTGAGATGGGGGCCGCGTCGATCCATCAGAACGGCGACCTGGCGATGGTCCAGGTGCCCTGGCGGATCACGAGCGAGAGCGGCACCGTGGAAGGAAAGTCGGTCGAGGTGATGAAGAGGACGACCGAGGGGGACTGGGTCTACATCATCGAAAACCCCTACGGCGTCTGATTCTCGTCATCCCGGGGCTCTGTCACAGCACCGAGGAAAGCGGTGCCGGTAAGCCGCCGGTACAGCCTTGCTGCCGACCGGGGTCCGTCGTCAGGCCGGTCAGCGTGGTGTGGGCGAGGTCCAGTTCGGCCGGGCCGCCGGAGACGGTGGCGGTGACCTGGCGGCTGTCGTAGGGAGCCGTGGCCCAGCGGGCGCCCGGCCGGCAGTGTCGCCGGCCGTTTGGGCGAGGGCGGTGACGGTCAGGCGGGCGCCCAGGAGGCGTGTCGGCCGACCGCGATCGTCAGACCCAGGCCGGTCCCTGTCCCCGGCACCGTGATCCGAAGACTGCTGAGGGCCGGGGTGTGCGGGACTGCCAGGAGGTCAGGCGGGCCTCGGCCTCGGCCTGGCCGTCGTGCAAGATGTCACGAAGTCGCAGGGCGGCACCGTCTTCGCATGCACCGGGAAGGCGGCGGCGCGGAAGGCGGGTTCAGCGCGGACGACTCACGACCGGTGCGGCCGGCCTCACTCACGGCAGGCCGTCCGCAATCGAGGCTGGCTGGACGACAGCGGAGGGGCAGTCATCGGGTGGACTCCGGCGCGACTGCCCGTTGCTCGGCCTCGGAACCGGACAGGCCGATGCGCACTTGTCCGCGCCGCCGTGCCCTGGCTGTGCGGGCCAGGGTGAGCGCGGCGGTCATGGCCAGACCGACGAGGGCGGCGCCCGAGAGGAGGAAGGCGTCCTCGACTCCGGTGAGTGCGATGGTGGTCGAGGCCACGAAGGGAGAAACGGCCAGGGCTCCCGCCACTCCGGCCTCCCACAGACCCAACGCCTTCGCCAGATGGTGGCTCGGTACGCGCTGCTGCACCAGCGCGATCAGCGGGATGTCCGTAAGGGCCGAGGCCAGCCCGGTGGCGATCAGGAGCACTGCGGCGCCGGCAGTGGAGGTGACGATCCCGAGCGGCGCACGGAAGATTCCGAGCAGGGCCCAGGCCAGCACCGCCGCCCATGCGAGTCTGCGCATCCGCAGGCCGGCCAGCAGGAGTGCCCCCGCCACTTCTGCGACACCGGCGACGCCCAGCAACAGGCCGTAGCGGCCGCCCTGCCCCACGACGGCGACCAGCCCCACCGTCAGGAAGCCGTTGGTCAGAGCGAGGGCGAGCACGAAGGTCACGATGACCACGAGCACGTCGGGTGCGGCCCGCACGGCCTTGAGTCCGGCGGCGAGATCGGCCCACAGGCCCGGCTGGCCGGCGGCCGGGACGGGGCGGGTCACGCGGATGGCGGCCACGGCGCCCGCCGAACCGAGGAAGGTCAGGCCGTTGACCACCAGAGCCGCCAGCATGGAGCCGTAGGCGAGCAGCGGCGCGAGCAGGAGCGGGCCGACGAAGAAGGCGGCCCGGAAGGCGACTTGCAGCAGCCCGTTGGCCTGTTGCAGACGGTCGGCCGGGACGATCTGCGTGACGATGGCGTTGCGGGCCGGGGCGAACGGGGCGCCGATCAGGGCCAGCAGCGCCGTGGTCACCACGAGCAAGGACAGGTCCAGTAGACCCAGGGACAGCAGCAACGCGGCCACCGCCACCACGGCTACCCGGGCCAGATCGGTGGCGATCATCAGCTTGCGGCGGTCGTAACGGTCGGCGTACGAGGCGGACACGAACGTGGCCAGGAACGCGGGCGCGAACGCGGACACGCTGACTACGGCGACGGCCGTGGGGTCCTTCGTCAGCGACCAGGCCAGCCAGGCGGTCGCGGCGGTGTACAGGCCGTCGCCGAAGCGTGAGACGGCCTGGCCGACGAAGAGAAACTGGAAATCGCGGTCCCTGAGCAGTGACATGCCGCCACTGTCAGATCTCGTCGGGCACCTCATCCACTTATTAGGCAGATGGCTAATCAATGGGGTCGGTGGCGTGCAGGAAGCTCTCCAGGCCGGGAGCGAGACCAGCCACCTGTCCGGGCAGAAGCCGGTACAGGACGTAGTAGCCCTCACGGCGGCGTTCGAGCAGGCCAGCGTCCGTCAGGACGCGCAGGTGCTTGGAGAGGGCTGCCTCGCTGACGCCGACGAGTGGGGCCAACTCCTGGGTGCTGCGCGGGCGTTCGGCGATCAGCCGGAGGGCGCGCAGGCGGGTGTCGTCGGCGAGCGCGCGGAGCATGCCGACGAGCTGTGCGGGAGGAATTCTGGGGCGGGCTTCCCGGGCGATCGACGAGACGGGAAAGACGAGGCCGAGGGGCCAGGGGCCGTCGCAGTTGACGCGTACGTGCGGCCACACATACGCGCTGGGGGCGAGCAGCAGGGTGTCGTCCGGGCCGATGACGACCTCATGGTCGTGCGGGCGCTCCAACCAGAAGCGTTCGGCCTGCCGGTCGCTGCGCACCTCCGGCCACAGGCCGCGGAGCATGCCGTACAGGCCGCGCTGTTCGATCTGGTGCCCGGCCTCGCTCACCCCGGCGGCCAGTTCCGGTTCGATCCGGGCCCATTCCTCCTCGAACGCCTCCCGCCAGTAGCGTTCCAGCATGCTCAGGAACCTTTCGAGGAGTGCGCGGGGGTCGTCCAGGAGCATCGCGGCCATCGCTTCATCGCTTTCCCGCGCGAGACGCTCCCGCAGCAGGGCGCGTACGTCCGGTTCCCGCAGCGCGTGAGGATCCCTGCCCTCGCCGCCGCCCGGCCACGGCGACAGCAGCGGGACGGCGAACTCCAGCCGGACCAACTCCGGGTCCGCCATACGCAGGCCGGCCAGCTCGCTGCCGAAGTCCGCCAGCCCACCGGTCGGCCGCGGAAAGAGGAACTCGGGAAAGTACGAGCGCACCGCGTAGGAGAACGCCTCGATCTCCCGCTTCAGCGCCGGTGACAGCTTGCGCATCGCACGCACCCAGCCGTGCTGGACGGGGTGGTGCTTGGGCTCCACCAGCACATGAAGGCTCAGTACGGCTTCCATCGCCGGCGAGTAGGCGAACCCCACCCGCTCCGCACCACCGGCGGGCACCCGGAAAACGATCGTCATGACTCGTCATCCTCGCCGTCCGGCGTCCCTGGAGGGAGCGTGCCACGCGAGACGGTGGTCGGCGATGGTGACTGACGATGACCTGTGCGTCGTTCTCACCGTGGGCCCACCCCGACGTGGTGAGCGTGTCCCGCCTGCGGGCTGCGCAAGAGGCCCCTGCCTCCGCGGGAGCGGCCTGTCATGCCAGGCCCCCGAGACAGCGGCAAGTAGCCCCACAAGCTGAACAGGGAACAGAACGGTTCAACGGCCCTCGCCAACTGAAGCGTCACACTTCCAGCCCCCGATACGGCGCTTGCATGTACGGGGCAGCACGCTCGCAACAACGTTGCCGAGCGCAGGATCGCGCGGTCGCAGTCAACTGCACTTCTCCAGCACCCGACTCGGCGTTCGGACGACGAAGCCCGTCCGCAAGCCCCCTCCATGTCCGGCCAACCGGCGGCACCTGTCCGCTCCGCCACAGATGGAGGGGTTCAACGCAGCGTAGTCAGCACCAAGTCAGCACGGCACCTCCCAAATCGTGCCCGAGCAGCGCAAGTCAGACAGCACTCTTCGTGGCCTCATTGGGGCCATCAACCACGCCCCGTCAGCACCTCCATGGTGTGCACGCGCACTCCAACGCCCAGAACTATGGTGTCCCACCACATACGCCTCTGACCTGCACGTTCCTACGGTGTGGCGACACACAAACGTCCCCGCCGAACAGCAGGAAGTGGTGCTGATGTCCTTCCCCGCGACCGCATCCCCACCCCCCGCCAGCCTCAAACGCATCGTCGCCGCCAGCCTCATAGGCACCACCATCGAGTGGTACGACTTCTTCCTCTACGGCTCCGCCGCCGCGCTCGTGTTCAACAAGCTGTTCTTCCCGGACTCCGACCCGCTCGTCGGCACCCTGCTGTCGTTCCTGACGTACGCCGTCGGGTTCGCCGCCCGGCCCCTGGGCGCGCTGGTGTTCGGGCACTACGGCGACCGGCTCGGGCGTAAGAAGCTGCTGGTGCTGAGTCTGCTGCTGATGGGCGGGGCGACCTTCGCGATCGGGCTGCTGCCGACGCACGCCTCCATCGGGACGGCCGCGCCGGTGCTGCTCACCGTGCTCCGGCTGGTCCAGGGGTTCGCGCTCGGCGGCGAGTGGGGCGGCGCCGTCCTGCTGGTGTCGGAGCACGGGGACGCCAGGCGGCGCGGGTTCTGGGCGTCGTGGCCGCAGACCGGCGCGCCGGCGGGGCAACTCCTCGCCACCGGTGTGCTGTCGCTGCTCACGGCCCTTTTGTCGGACGCCGCGTTCGGCAGTTGGGGCTGGCGGGTGCCGTTCCTGCTCTCCGGGGTGCTGGTGATCGTCGGTTTGTGGATTCGTCTGTCTGTCGACGAATCACCCGTCTTCAAGGAGGCGTTGGCCCAGGCCGAGGCCCGCAAGGCGGACGCGGCGGCGGATGCCGAGAAGCTGCCGCTCGTCTCCGTGCTGCGGCACCACTGGCGTGACGTCCTGGTCGCGATGGGGGCGCGCATGGCGGAGAACATCAGCTACTACGTCATCACCGCCTTCATCCTGGTCTACGCCACCACCTCGGCCGGCGTCTCCAAGCAGACCGCGCTGAACGCGGTGCTGATCGCCTCGGCCGTGCACTTCGCGGTCATCCCGGCGTGGGGCGCGCTGTCCGACCGGATCGGCCGCCGGCCCGTGTATCTGATGGGTGCGGTCGGTGTCGGGCTGTGGATGTTCCCCTTCTTCTCACTGATCGACACCGGCGGCTTCGGCAACCTGATCCTCGCCGTCACCGTCGGGCTGGTCCTGCACGGGGCGATGTACGCGCCCCAGGCCGCGTTCTTCTCCGAGATGTTCGCGACGCGGATGCGTTACTCCGGTGCCTCGATCGGCGCGCAGTTCGCGTCGGTCGCGGCGGGCGCGCCCGCCCCGCTCATCGCCACCGCTCTGCTGTCCGACTACGGCAGCTCCACGCCGATCGCCCTGTACGTCATCGCCGCCGCCGTGCTCACCGTCGTCGCGGTGGCGGCCGCCGAGGAGACACGGCACCGGGACCTGACCGACGCCGTGCTTCCCACCGACCGACAGGCGGACCGGAAGGACACCGCCGCGGAGGACGCCCGCACCGCCTGACCGGGACCCGTGACCTCTGGCCCCCGCACATCCCATGACACCGTTGGCCGATCAGCCAGTTGTGTCCACGGCACCGCGGGGCATGAGGAAGGCTGTGTCGGGTTAGCACTCGTCGGCGAAGGGGCCAGCTTGCGCAGCCGGTCGGCCCGGTGGTCCTCGTGGGCGAGAGCGGCGTTGTCCTGGGCCGATAGGTGCCGTGGGCGGTGTGTCAACGAGGGCGGGAGGTTCGGACCTTGTTCGAGGGCTTTGAGACCAGGCGGGTTGAGGTCGATGAAGCATCGATCTTCGTTCGCTTCGGCGGGGAGGGGCCGCCGGTGGTGCTGCTGCACGGCCATCCCCGGACATCTGCGACCTGGCATCGCGTCGCCCCGCTCCTCGTCCGGCAGGGTTTCACGGTGGTCTGTCCCGATCTGCGGGGGTACGGCCGGTCCACCGGCCCGGCGCCTACCGCGGACCACACGGGGTACTCCAAGCGGGCCGTCGCCGGTGACGTGGTCGAGGTGATGCGTTCCCTCGGCCATGCCCGGTTCGCTCTCGCCGGGCACGACCGCGGAGGCAGTGTCGCGTTGCGTCTCGCGCTCGATCACCCCGACGCGGTCTCGCGGGTGGCGTTGATCGACTGTCTGCCCCTCACCGAGCATCTGTCCCGCATCACGGTCGACTTCGCCACGCAGTGGTGGCACTGGTTCTTCTTCGCCCAGCCGGACATTCCCGAGCGGGTCATCAACGCCGATCCGGACAGCTGGTACCACGGTGATCCCCAGAGCATGGGGCAGGAGAATTACGACGAGTGGCGCGCCGCCACGAGAAATCCCGACGTGGTGCGGGCGATGCTGGAGGACTACCGGGCCGGCCTCACCATCGACCGGCGGCACGAGGAAGACGACCGCGCCGCCGGGACACAGATCCGGTGCCCGGCACTGATCCTCTGGTCGCTCCGGGACGACCTCGAGGACCTGTACGGGGACCCGGTGAAGATCTGGCGGCAGTGGGCAACGGACGTACGCGGCCATGGCATCGACTCCGGGCACCACGTGGCCGAAGAGGCTCCGGAAAAGCTCGCGTCCTCCCTTGCGGGCTTCTTCGCCGGACGGCCTGAGTGAGAGACCTCTGGGCCGCCTCCCGCAGAACGACGTGGGGGAGTGCTCAGCGCACGAGTTCTGCCCAGCCGGCCTCAGGGCTGCCAGATGGGATGTGCGGGTACCGGCCCACCAGGCGTTGAGGCGGTGAAGAGGTCATAGCGGTGGCGGTGAGTTGACGCTGTAGCCGCGCCTTTGCCAGACCGCGATACCGGCACCGCCGCAGACCGAAGGCTCGAACACCTGCGCTGGGGTCAATGCGGTGCCGGCGCCGACAAGCGGTGCAGGCGCAGCGCGAGCTGGATCTCCAGGGCCCGGGCCGGGCTCTGCCAGTCGTCGCCGAGAAGGCGCCCGACGCGCTCCAGGCGCTGGGCGACCGTGTTCACATGGACGTGCAGTTCGTCCTTGGTGCGCGCGGGGCTCATGCCACACGTGAAGTACGCGTCGAGGGTGCGCAGCAGTTCCGTGCCGCGCCGCCGGTCGTAGGCGACGACCTCGCCGATGGTGCGGTCGACGAAGCCCGGGATGTCCCGGTCGCCGGCCAGGAGCAGTCCCAGGAACCCGAAGTCCTCGGCGGCTGCGCCGTCCCCCGAGCGGCCGAGGACGCGCAGGGCTTCGAGGCAGCGGCGGGCCTCCGCGTAGGCCGTGGCCACGGCCTCGGGGCGGGTCGCGAGGTCCTCGGCGGGTGCGGAGGCGCCTACGGTGACCGGTGCGTGGACCGCCGTGCCCAGGTGCCGGGCGGCGCGGCGGGCCAGATCGGTGCCGGTGTCGCCGGGACCGAGGGGCAGCAGCAGGACGGTGCCTCCGTCGCGTGCGGCGGCCAGGCCGTGACGGGTGGCGGCCAGGTGGGACGCCGCCGCAGCCAGGCGTCTGCGGGCGTCGGCCTCCTGGTCGGCGTCGGTGGCGTCGCTCTCCAGTCGCGCGGCCAGGAGCACGTGGAGGGCGTCGAGGTCGGCGTGGAGCCGGGCCGCGCGTTCCCGCAGCAGGCGAGGGTCGCGGGCGCGGGCGTCGAGCAGGTCGTCGAGAAGCTCACCGCGCACGCGCTGTTCGGCCTCGGCGGCGGATCTGCGGGCCAGGAGCAGCAGGGAGGTGACCATCGCGGCACGCTCCAGGGTGCGCTGGTCTACGGGGTCGAGCCCCGGGTGCCCGCGCAGTACCAGGGCTCCGAGCACTTCGCCGCCGGCGGCGACGGCGGCGATCCAGTCGTCCTCGTGCAGCACCGCGTGTCCCTGCGCGCCGGACTTCTCCAGGGCACCGGCGGGTGCGGCTGCGGCCTCGGCGAACTCGACCGTCCCGTCGAGGATTTCGGAGACCGCGGCGGCCACGTCGTGCACCCCGCCGCCGTGCAGGACGAGTTCGGCGAGCCGGTCGTGCACGTCGGAGGCGCGCTCGATGACACCGCTGCGGTCCCGGATGATCTCGTTCGCCCGCTCCAGGCCGGCGAGGGCGGACCGGGTCTCGGCGAGCAGGTTGGCGGTGTCGATGGCGGCCGCGGCGAGGGCGGCGAAGGAGCCGAGCAGGGCGATCTGCTCCCGCTCGAAGACCCGGGCGCGGCGGTCCGCGGCGAACAGCACGCCGATGACGTGGTGCCCCAGCGTCAGCGGCACACCGAGGATGGCCACCAGTCCTTCGTCCCGCACGCCCGCGTCGATGGTGAGGGTGTGCTGGAAACGGTCGTCCTTGAAGTAGTCGTCGGTGACATAGGGACGCGCCGTCTGTGCGACCAGGCCGCCGAGCCCCTCCCCCATGCCGAGCCGCAGTTGCTGGAACCGGGCCGCGACCGAGCCCTCGGTGACCCGCATGTAGGTGTCGCCGCGCTCCGTGTCGTGCAGGCTGAGGTAGGCGACGTCCGTGCCCAGCAGCGAGCGGGCACGCTGCACGATCGCCCGGAGCACGGCGTCGAGGTCGCGCAGCCCGGCGAGGTCGTGGGCGGTCTCGAAGAGTGCGGACAGCTCGGCCTCGCGTCGGCGGCGTCCCTCCAGCTCGGCGCGTACGCGCAGGGCGAGCGGCTTGGCCTGCCGGAGCGCGGCGATACACTCCGCCGGGCGCCCCTCGGCACGCGCGAGCAGCTCCGGTTGCTCATAGGCGTCGGCCGACGCGCCGCGGGCCAGGAGCTCGAGGAACGGCATTTCGGCGGACTGCACGTGATCGCTGGACATGCTCACAGGATTCACCATGGTCGGGCCGCCCCGTCAGCCCTGTGGACAACTCCCCCGGGCCGACGGGTCCGGCCGTTCAGTGGGCGGTCCAGCCGCCGTCGAGCACGAGCGAGCTACCGGTCACGAAGGACGCCTGCGGGCTGCACAGATACGCCACCGCCTCGGCGACCTCCTCCGGCTCGATGAGCCGTTTGACGGCGCTGTCCTGCAGCAGCACCTCGGACAGGACGCGTTCCTCGGGGATGCCGTGTGCCTGCGCCTGGTCGGCCAGCTGCTTCTCGACCAGTGGGGTGCGCACATAGGCGGGGTTCACACAGTTCGAGGTGACACCGTGGGGCGCTCCTTCGAGGGCGGTGGTCTTGGACAGTCCCTCCAGCCCGTGTTTGGCCGCCACATAGGCCGACTTGTAGGCCGACGCGCGCAGCCCGTGCACGGAGGACACGTTCACCACGCGGCCCCAGCCCTGTCCGTACATGTGGGGCAGGGCCCCGCGGATGAGCCGGAAGGGTGCCTCCAGCATCACGGTGAGCACCGTGTGGAAGACCTCGGGCGGGAACTCCTCGATGGGCCGCACCAGTTGGATCCCGGCGTTGTTGACGAGGATGTCGGTGCCCGCGGCGGCGAGTTCGGCGGCGTCCAGGTCGGTGAGGTCGAGCAAGTGCGGCTCCACCGTGCCGGCGAGGCCGTGCCCCTGGCCGGCCAGGGTCTCCAGGCCCGCCGCGTCCCGGTCGACGGCTCTCACCTTGGCTCCGGCGGCGGCGAGCCGCAGCGCGCAGGCACGGCCGATGCCGCCGGCGGCGCCGGTGACGAGCGCGGTGCGGCCGCCCAGGTCGAGTGGGGAGGCGTGGAGGGCCAGGAGGGCACGGGGCGCGGTCATGGTTCGACCCTAGGCAGCGCCGACACCCCACCCCATGTGGTCACGCCCCATAGTTCAGCCGGAGGCAGTGGGGTCGAACCATGTGGGGGCGTCCGACAGGGCCTGCTTGATCCGGTGTACGCCAAACTCGTTCAGCTCGGGCAGCGCGTCGACGTCGAACCAGGCCACGTCCAGCGACTCGTCGTCGTTGACCCGAGCCTCGCCGCCGACGGCCCGGCAGCGGAAGGTGATGTCCATGTACTGGCAGGTGTCGCCGTTCTCGTAGGTGACGGGCTCCAGAGCCTGGACGAGGACGACCCGTTCGGCGACGCAGCGTACGGCCGTCTCCTCGTAGACCTCACGCACCGCGCAGGCGGCGGGCTGTTCCCCGGGGTCGGGGATGCCGCCGAGCACGGACCACTTGCGGGTGTCGGCACGGCGGTTGAGCAGCACCCTGCCCTCGTCGTCGAAGACGAGGGCGGTGACACCGGGGAGCCACAGCAGCTGGTGACCGGCCGAGGCACGGAGTGTGCGGATGAAGTCGGGAGTAGCCATGCCGTCGACCCTAACGGGCCGCTCAGGGCGCCCCGGTGCGATTCAAACGGCGTGCGACGGGCGTACGGTCACACGTCACCGGCGCGTCGCCCGCGCGACCCGGCGCCGACGGCCCAGCCGATGCCGCCGGCCGCGACCAGGACGAGGGCGATCTCCGGCAGGATGCCGAGTCGCGTGGCGGGGGTCTGCGAGGAGCGCAGCGGCACCTTCTGTACCAGGGAGTCGGCCACGAACATGCCGGTCCTCTGGGTGATCCTGCCGTCCGGCATGATGATGGCGCTGACGCCGCTGGTCACGGGTACCGTCACGGTGCGGCTGTGCTCGACCGCGCGCACCCGGGACATGGCGAGCTGCTGGTAGGTCATCTCGCTGCGGTCGAAGGTGGCGTTGTTGCTGGGCACGGAGATCATCTGGGCGCCGTCGGTGACCTCGGAGCGCACGGTCCAGTCGAAGGCCGCTTCGTAGCAGGTGACGAGGCCGACCTTGGCGCCGTCCATGGTGAACACGCCAGGCTCGGTACCCCGGCTGAAGTCCTGGCGGGCCATCTCCGTCCAGTTCTTGTTGATCGCCCCGACGAGCCGGCGCAGCGGGAGGTACTCGCCGAACGGCTGGATCTGGCGCTTGTCGTAGGTGTCGACGGGGCCCTTCACCGGGTCCCACAGGATCTGCTCGTTGTACAGCTTGCCGTCCCGCTCCACGACGCCGCCCACCGAGACGGGCACGCCGATGGACTTCGCGGCGGCGTCGATGACGGCACGGGCGTCGGGGTTGGCGAAGGGATCGATGTCGGAGGAGTTCTCCGGCCAGAGCACGAAGTCGGGTCGCGCGACCTTTCCGGCCTTGACCTCGGCGGCCAGGCGCTCCGTCTCGCGCACGTGGTAGTCGAGTACGGCCCGGCGCTGGGAGTTGAAGTCGAGGCCGGCGCGGGGCACGTTGCCCTGGATCACCGCGACGGTGGCGGTGCCGTCCTCGGCCGTGTCGCTCACGAGCGGCCGGGCCGCGACGGCGCCCACGGCCGGGACTGCCAGGCTCAGCAGGCCCATGGCCGCCGCGGCACGCCGTACCTCACCGGTCCGCCGCCATCGCACGGCCAGCCGGACGACCTCGTACAGTCCGAAGCCGCACAGGACGACCGCGAAGCCGAGCACGGGGGTGCCTCCCACCGCGGCGAGCGGCAGGAACACTCCGTCCGCCTGTCCGAAGGCGACCTTGCCCCAGGGGAATCCGTTGAAGGGCGCACGCGCGCGTGCCGCCTCGCCGGCGATCCACACCGCCGCGGCCCACACCGGCCAGCCGGGGAGCCTGGACACGGCCGCGACACCCGCGCCGACCGCGGCGACGAACAGTGCCTCGATCGCCACCAGGGCGAGCCAGGGGCCCGGCCCCACCTCCACCCCGGTCCACACCAGCAGCGGCAGCAGGAAACCGAGGCCGAAGAGGTAACCGAGGCCGAGTGCCGCCTTCCAGCCGCGGCCGCGCAGCACCCACCCGAAGACGGCGAACGCCGGCAGCGCCAGCCACCACAGCGTGCGGGGCGGGAAGGAGACGTAGAGGAGCAGGCCGGAGAGCGCGGCTGCGGCGGCCGGAGCGAGACGGACGAGCCGCCGGGCCCACGTCCGCGCCCCGGGCGCGGTCCGCGGCTCCAGCTGGTCCGACTCGCCGACGGAGGTTGCGGTGACGGTCACTCCCGGAGTGTAAGGCGCGTGACATGGGAGCCGACAGCGCGGTATGCACCGCGGACTCCCTGTTCATTTCGTCACGACACATCCTCAAACCGTCCACCAGCCGTTACGGTGTGCCCAGCCTCAGTCGTGCGGCCCGTGGCGGCCCGTGACGACGGGGGTCTTCACGAGTCGGGGGCGACGGTGCGCCGGGGGGCGGGGCGGGGTGGGTTCCAGCGGGATGACGTCTGCGTCCGGGCCGGACGCGGACGGCGAGAGACGAATCGTTTCTGACGCGGCCGGTGTCGTGGTGCTGGGCGCCTGTGCCGCCTGGTCACTGGTCACGGCGGCCGTGCACGACGGCAGGCCCGAGGGGGTGCTCCTGGCGGTGCTGGCCGTGGCCGCCGGATACGCCGCCGGACGGATCGGCGGGGCGTTGCTGCCCGTCGGCGCGCCCTTCGCCGGGGCACTGTCCGGCATCGCGCTGACGGTGGCCGTTCCCCACCTCGCGCCGGGCCCGCAGATCGCCGCACCGCTCGGGCATGCGGGGGCCACCGCCGCCGTACTGACACTGTCGGCCGGTGCGGCGTGCTGCGCGGCCTGGGCCACGCCGGTACCGGCCGTTCGGTTCGCCCTGCGTCTGCTGGCCGCCGGAACCGCGGTGCTTGCGGCCGTGCTTGGTTCCACCAGCGGCTTCGCGACCTGCCTCGCGGTGCTGCTGTGCTCGCTGGCGGCCGGCCGCACCCGTCACCGCGGCGCCGGTACGGCCGTTCTGGCCGCGGTCGCCGCCCTGGTCATCGGTGCGGTCTGGGCGGTTGCCGCGCGGGCCGTACCGGGCGGCTTCGTGGCGGCTCTGGAGGGGCGGCTGACGACGCATCGCGTGCGGCTGTGGCAGGACGCATGGCAGCTGCTGGGCGACGACACGCTGCTGGGGGCCGGCCCGGGCCGCTTCGGGGAGCTCAGTTCGACGTCCGCCCAGTCCCTGCTGTCCGACGACAAGCCCCACTCGGCGCCCCTGCAACAGGCGGCGGAACAGGGGATCGTCGGGGTGGCCCTGCTCGCGGCCGTGTTCGGCTGGGTCCTGTACGCCCTGTGGCGCGGTCCGCGCCCGACCCCGGTGGCGCTCACCGCGGGCGCGGCCCTGACGGCACTCGCGGCGATCGCCGCCGTCGGCAACGCCTTGAGCTTCACGGCGGTGTCCGTCGGAGCGGGCCTGCTGGCGGGCATGGCCACGGCGCGCCCCCTCGCCGACGAGCCGTCGGACCGTACCGCGCGAGGCCAGGCGCGCGGAGCGGGACGCACGCCTGCGTGGTGACCGGCTGGCACCTGGCGTCCGGCGCCACGGGCGTCACCACCCTGTGATCACAGTCCAGCGATCACAAACCGGTGCTCACAGACCGGCGATCACAGCCCTTGATCACGGTCCGGCGATCACAGACCGTGATCAGTGCGGGTGATCACAGTCGGTGACGGGATCCCGGCGGTTCAGTGCGCGGGGGCGCCCGGCTTGGTGGGCCGCAGCCGTGCCTCGATCACCCGTACGGCGGTCTCCGCGTCGTCCACGGTGATCGTGAAGGTGTGCCCGTCCCACAGTTCGAGCTCGACGCCCTCGCCGCGTCGCACGACCACCGCGGTGCCCTTCTCCGGCCGCCACCGGTATCCCCAGCCGCCCCAGTGGCGGGGGGTGACATGGGAGATGTACGTGGCGCCGGCCACGTTGGAGAGCGGGATACGGCGGCGGGGCACGCCGATGTGACCGCAGCGCACCTCGAGGTGTTCCTCGTCGACTCGCAGGGCGACGTGCACGAAGGCGAGCGTTCCGAAGAGGACCAGCAGCCCGGCGGCGATGCAGCCGACGACGGCCATGACCAGCGGGGCGATGCCGGAGGTCCAGGCCGAGTCGACGGCCAGCTCGATGCCGAGCGCCATGCAGGCGGCGCCCACGAGCGCCAGCAGCCACTGCACCCGGTTCGTGGCACGGCCGGTCCAGACGTCCGTGTGCGGGTGGGGGGCGTTGTCGCCGTGGCGGTGGTCCCTCATGTCTTTGAGGGTACTCAGGTTTCGCTCCGCTGGTACCTCGTGGCGGAGCGTGACTGCGCCGGGCGGGCGTCACGCCGACCCGGCTGGCCGAGGCCCCTCGGTGACCTTCGGTGACCGGTTCCCCGGTCAGCTAGCGGGCGTGACCGCTTGCAGCAGACGCCCTTCGGCGTACGCCAGGGCGGGGGCGGGCAGCGTGCCCTCGCGTCCGCTGAGCAGCACGGTGAGCGTGCCGTGCGGGGTGGCTCCCGGCGCGGGCTGCCGGCCGAGGCGGCGCAGGGCCTGGGCGGCCACCGCTCCGGCGGAGCCGTGCAGCACGAGGGGTGGGCGGCCGGGTCGCTGGACGGCGGCCCGGATGCGCTCGGCGACCAGCTCGTAGTGGGTGCAGCCGAGGACGACGGTGGTCACCTCGTCCGGGGTGAGGGCGGCGGCCGCGGACACCGCCGCGTCGATCGCCGCCTCGTCCGCGCGTTCCACGGCCTCGGCGAGGCCCCAGCAGGGCACCTCGGTGACGGGCACGCCACCGGCGAAGTCCTTGATCAGGTTCTGCTGGTAGGGGCTGCCCGTGGTGGCCGGGGTCGCCCAGATGGCGAGGTGGCCGCCGCCCGCCGCGGCCGGTTTGATCGCGGGGACGGTGCCGATGACCGGAAGCTCCGGTTCGAGACGGGCGCGCAGGGCGGTCAGCGCGTGCACGGTCGCGGTGTTGCAGCCGACGATCAGGGCCTCGGGGCGGCGCGCTGCGGCGGCTTCGGCGACGGCCAGGGCGCGCTCGGTCAGGTCCTCGACGGTGCGCGGGCCCCACGGCATGCCGTCGGGGTCCAGGGAGAGCACGAGATCGGCGTCGGGGCGCAGCCGTCGTACCGCTGCGGTGGCCGCCAGCAGACCGATTCCGGAATCCATGAGCGCGATCTTCACCCGATCACGATAGACGATGAGCCGTCCGGGGCAGCGCCGGTGGGGCAGACTGCGCCCGTGAGCGCCGTTGTGTGGACTGCCGCTGGATCACTCCTCGCCTGGTTGTGGCTGCTGCTCTGTCAGGGCTTCTTCTGGCGCACCGACGTGCGACTGCCGTCGCGCGCGGAACCGGACGTGTGGCCGTCCGTGTGCGTCGTCGTCCCCGCCCGCGACGAGGCGACCGTGCTGCCCGCCGCGCTGCCCCCGCTGCTCCTGCAGGACTACCCGGGACGGGCGGAGATCTTCCTCGTCGACGACGGCAGCTCGGACGGCACCGGTGATCTGGCGCTGGAGCTGGCACGCCGGCACGGCGGGCTGCCGCTGACGGTGGAGTCTCCGGGCGAGCCTCCGGCGGGCTGGACCGGCAAGCTGTGGGCGGTGCGCCACGGCATCGGGCTGGCACGCGCGCGTGATCCCGAGTACCTCCTCCTGACGGACGCCGACATCGCGCACGCTCCGGACAGTCTGCGCCAGCTGGTGGCGGCGGCCCGTTCCGGTGGATACGACGTCGTCTCCCAGATGGCCCGGCTGCGGGTGGAAAGCGTGTGGGAACGGTTCGTCGTGCCGGCGTTCGTCTACTTCTTCGCGCAGCTCTACCCCTTCCGCAGGATCGCCGCGGCGGGCCGGACGGCGGCCGCCGCCGGGGGCTGCGTCCTGCTGCGGGCGCAGACCGCGGAGCGGGTACGGATTCCGGACGCCATCCGGCACGCCGTGATCGACGACGTGGCGCTCGCCCGGGCCGTCAAGCGCGGCGGCGGCCGCGTCTGGCTCGGGCTCGCCGAGCGCGTGGACAGCGTGCGGCCGTATCCGCGCCTGCACGACCTGTGGCGCATGGTCTCGCGCAGCGCGTACGCCCAGCTGCGGCACAGCCCCCTGCTGCTCGCCGGGACGGTCGCCGGATTGGCGCTGGTGTATCTGGTCCCGCCCGCGGCGGTCCTGACCGGCCTCGCCGCCGGCAGCCCGCCGACGGCGGTCCTCGGCGGTCTCGCGTGGCTCGTCATGGCGGGGACGTACGTCCCGATGCTCCGCTACTACCGGCAGCCGCTGTGGCTCGCTCCGCTGCTGCCCTTCACGGCGTTCCTCTATCTCCTCATGACCGTCGACTCGGCGGTGCAGCACTACCGGGGACGGGGTGCGGCCTGGAAGGGCCGTACCTACGCCCGCCCGGACGCCCTGCCCGACGAGGGCTGACGGCAGCGGCAGGGATCACTTCCGGCCGGGGGTCCAGTTCATGCCCCAGCCGTAGGCGTGGTCGACGGTCCGCTGCGGACTCACCCCGCGCTCGGGCACCAGGTAGCGCGCCTCACGCTGCACGACCAGGTCGCCTCCGGTGTTGGTGATCAGGGCGAGCGCGCACACGAGCGAGGGAACCGTGCACTCGTCGAGGGAGAACTCGATCGGCGCCCCGTGCTGCGGCTGGAGCGTGACCGAGGCGTGCAGATCGGCGAAGGAACGGGCGCCTTCGTAGATGGTGACGAAGACCAGGATGCGCCGGAAGGCGTTCTTGTGGTCGAGGTTGACGGTGAGGTTCTCACCGCTCGACACGCCGCCGGTGCGGTCGTCACCGTCGAGGTGGATGTACGGCGGCCGGTGCAGCGCTCCGAAGCTGTTGCCGAGGGCCTGGACGACGCCCTTGCTGCCGTCGGTGAGTTCGTACAGCGCGCACAGGTCGAGGTCGAGGTCGGAGTGCATCGCGGTCGGGCGCCCGAACTTGCTGCTCCACCCCGAGAACTGCTTGCGCACCTCCCAGTTGAGGTTGACGTGCAGCGCTCCGGAGGTGCCGCCCTGCTTGGTGAGGGAGACGGACGGGGCCGCCTTGGTGAGCGTCACCTTGGTGAGGCGGACGGGCGTGGGCGGCGCGGCGGGTGGGGGCGGCGCCGGGGACCGCGGCACGGACGGGGGGACGTACGCGGCTGCGGGCGGCGCCGCGGCGGGGGACGGTGCCGTGGCGGGGGACGGTGCCGCCTGCTGCGGTTCGTCCACCGTGATGCCGTAGTCCGTGGCCAGGCCTTCGAGGCCGCTGCTGTAGCCCTGGCCCACGGCGCGGAACTTCCAGGTGCCCTGGCGACGGTAGAACTCGCCCAGCACGAAAGCGGTTTCGGTGGTGGCGCCGGGGTTGTCGAAACGGGCTACCGGCGTGCCCTGGGCGGCGTCCTGGACCTCGATGTACAGGTTGGGGACCTGCCCGAACGTGCCGCCGTCGGCCGATGCGGCGAGGACGACGGTCTCGATGGCGGGTTCCACGCGCGCGAGGTCGACGAGGAGCGTGTCGGTCACCCGGCCGTCGGTGGTGCGCTTGCCCTCGTGCCGGATCGCGCCGGAGGAGTGCGCGGGCTGGTTGTAGAAGACGAAGTCCGCGTCGGAACGGACCTTCCCGCTCACCAGCAGCAAAGCGGAGGCGTCGGTGTCGGGCACGCCCGCTCCGGCCCGCCATCCCAATTCCACCCGCAACGCGGCGGCCGGCACCGGAGTATTTGAACCTTTCAGCATTTGCATGTCCGCCCCCATTGCGTGTCGCCGATCCAGGCCCGTCCCGGCCGTCCGTCGAGTTTCGTGCGCACAACCTAATTGCTCGCCACGGCGAAGTCCCCCGCACGACCGCCACGAAGACCGGCGGCCGACCGCAGGTAACCCGCCCGGAGCTCGGCATTTACACGATCAAGGCCTCGTTCGCCGCCCCTTTTTGGCGAGTTCGCTCGCATTGGGGATCCCGGGTCACTGCGGACACGGAAAACAACCCTCTTATCGGTCTCCCCAACGAGCACATCGTTGGCTTAACTTATGTGGCATGACCTCCCCCCGCTCCACCTATGGCGGCGGCTACTACTCCGCCTCCTTCCCGGACACCCCGATCTACGACAGGCTCGTCGCCGAGCGGGGCACCCCGCAGATCGCCCCGATCCGGGTCCCCGCCCAGTACGACATGCCGGGCAGCAACCTGCCCGCCCTCCCATCGGCGCTGCCCGCCCTTCCGGCAGCCCCCTCCCAGTCCGCCTACGGCTATCCGCAGGCGCAGCAGCCCGCCCCGCTGCAGCAGGCGCCCGCGGCGTACATCCCACAGCAGGCCACCGCTCCGCGCGGCTACCCCGGCCCCCAGCCGCAGCAGCCGCGTCCGGCGGCCCCCGCGGGCTACGAGGCGATGCGCCCCGCGGCTCCCCGGCCGGCCCCGGCTCCCTATCAGGATCCGTACAACAGCCAGCAGTACCGCGGGTACTGAGCCGGACTCCTGGGGCTGTCGGTGCCGGCTGGCACGATGGCCCCATGGGGAACGCTCACCTGCACTCGATTCACGTCCATCCGGTCAAGGCGGTCCGGGGCCTGGCGCCCCGGCAGGCCGTCGTGGAGCCCTGGGGGCTGGCCGGGGACCGGCGCTGGGTGCTGATCGACGACGGGGGAAAGGTCGTCACGCAACGCCAACAGCCGCGACTCGCGCTCGTCGCCGCCGGACTGCTGCCCGGTGGCGGCGTCCGGCTGTCCGCGCCGGGCATGCCGCCGCTGGCCGTGCCCGTACCCCGGCCCTCGGTCACCGTGCCGGTGGAGATCTTCCGCGACAAGGTCGAGGCGGTCCCCGCCGAGGACGAGGCCGCCCACGCCTGGTGCAGTTCCCACCTCGGCATCGAGGTGCGCCTGGTGCACCTGGACGATCCGGCCACGCGCAGACCCATCGCCCCGGAGTACGCGCGACCCGGTGAGACCGTCTCCTTCGCCGACGGCTTTCCGCTGCTGCTCACCACGACGGCCTCGCTCGACGCCCTCAACTCCCTGATCGCGCGGGGCGAGTACGCGGGCGAGGGCCCGCTGCCGATGAACCGTTTCCGGCCGAACGTGGTCGTGACGGGCACCCCCGCGTGGGCCGAGGACGACTGGTCGCGCCTCGCCATCGGGGACGTGCCGTTCCGTGTGGCCAAGACCTGCGGCCGGTGCGTGGTGACCACCACCGACCAGGACACCGGCGAGCGCGGCCGCGAGCCCCTGTTCAGCCTGGGACGGCACCGTCGGCGCGACGGCAAGCTGGTCTTCGGCCAGAATCTGGTGCCGCTGTCCCGCGGCACGATCCGGGTCGGGGACCCGCTCCGGATCCTCGAATAGCTCTTCGGCCGGAACGGGAACCGAGCCGCGGGCCCGGGCGTTCGGGCTTGTGTGAGAAATTCGTGAGAGGCCCTGGGGAGAGGTGACTTCGCTCTCTCTTCGACGGGTCCGTGCGTGGACGGCTCCGCCGGGGAGTATCACGGAGCGGGAAGGGGGTGCAGGCAGTGCGAGCGATCAGCGGACTCTGGCGCTGGCGGCGCAATCCACTCTGCCGCGCGACCGACCTGGCCGAGGCCTGGGTGGCGCTGGCCGCCCTGCTGCTGATCCTGCTGGTCGCGCCGGTGGCCGGCTCGCTCGTCGGGAGGTCGGCCCAGGACGCGCTGCAGCGCTCGGTCCGGGCGCAGCACGAGGCGCGGCATCCGGTGACCGCCACAGTGGTCCGCAAGCTGGACCGCTCCCCGCTGGACTCCGACCCCGAGACATCGTCGGGCCGGGATCTGCGCACCCGCGTCCTCGCCGACTGGACCGCGCCGGACGGCACCGCGCACCAGGGCCCCGCCCTGGCGAGCCTCAAGGACCCGCAGCAGGGCGACACGTTCCGGATATGGACCGACCGGCACGGCCGGATGGTGCCTCGCCCGCTCGACTCCGCGACCGCCTCGACGCACGCGGTCCTCGCCGGCTTCGGCGCGGCCCTGGCGACCGGCGGGCTCATAGAGGGCGGCAGACGCCTGATCGTCTGGCGCATGGCCAGCCGCCGGTACGCCCGTTGGGACCAGGCATGGGACAAGGCGGGCCCGGACTGGGGCAGGACGGGCACCGGCAGCTGACGGCCTTCCGGCTCTGGTCAACCCACCACCCGCGCGCACGCTACGGTGGTCCGGCCGAACCGTTCGGCACAACCCGCGCGCGAGCGAGCCTCAGGGACGCGCCGGTGTCGATGCCGCGTGCGCGCCCAGGCCCCGAGGGCCGGGCTCGGTCGCGGTCGCGACCCCGGCCGGAGCGCCCCGACGGCGGACGAGCCATCAGTACGACCGAGGTGGGGGCACAGCTACACCATGGCACAGGGCACGGTCCAGGTGACGCACACCGGCACGTCGCGGTGGCGGCGCCGCACGGGTGAGTACGCATCGCTCGCCGCCGCCCTGGAGGCCGCGGCCGACGGGGACGTCCTCACCGTCGCGCCCGGCACCTACAGGGAGAATCTCGTGCTGCAGCGCGCGGTGACGCTGCGCGGCCCCGAGGGCTCCCCCGGCTCCGTGCGGATCGCGCCCGTGGACGGTGTGCCGCTGACCGTGCGCGCCTCGGCGGTGGTGCAGGACCTCCATGTGGAGGGCCAGGACGCCGCCGCCCCAGCCGTGCTGGTGGAGGAGGGCACCCCGGAGCTGCGGGACGTGCGGGTGGTGACGCGGTCGGCGGCCGGGATCGAGGTGCGCGGCAGCGCCCGGCCCACGGTGCGGCGCTGCGCGGTCGACAACCCGGCGGGCATCGGCATCGCCGTGGTCGACGGCGCGGGCGGGGTGTTCGAGGAGTGCGAGGTCGTCGCGGCCGGCCAGGCGGGCGTGGCGGTGCGCGGCGGCGCCCACCCCCGCCTGGAGCGCTGCCGGGTCCACCACACCTCGGGCTCGGGCCTGTCGGCGACCGGGGAGAACTCGGCGCTGGAGGCCGTGGGCTGCGAGATCTACGAAGTACGGGGCAGCGGTGTGCAGATCACCGGCCGGGCCACGGCGCACCTCACCGACTGCGATGTGCACCGCACGACGGCGGACGGGGTCACGCTCGACACGGACGCGGTGCTGACGCTCGCCGACTGCCGCATCCACGACATCCCGGAGAACGCGGTCGACCTGCGCTCGCGTTCCGTTCTCACCCTGACCCGCACCACGGTGCGGCAGTTCGGGCGCAACGGCCTGTCGGTGTGGGACCCGGGCACACGGGTGGACGCCAACCAGTGCGAGATCTTCGACAGCACGGGCGACTACCCGGCGGTGTGGGTCAGCGACGGCGCCACCGCCGTACTGGACTCCTGCCGGGTGCACGACGTGCCGGACGCGCTGTTCGTCCTCGACCGCGGTTCGCGTGCGGACGTCGTCGACACCGACCTGTCGCAGGTGCGCAACACTGCCGTGTCGGTGAGCGACGGCGCGACCGCGCAGCTCGACGACTGCCGGATCCGGGACGCGGCGACGGGTGCCTGGTTCCGTGACCACGGCAGCGGCGGCACGCTCAGCGGCTGCACGGTGGACGGCACCCAGACCGGCGTGATCGTCACCAAGGGCGCCGACCCCACCGTGGAGCGCTGCACGATCGACTCCCCCGCGGAGGCCGGGGTCTACGTCTCGGCCGGCGGCCGGGGCAGCTTCCTCAACTGCCGGGTGACGGGCAGCGGCGGCTACGGTTTCCACGTCATCGACGGCAGCCGGACGACGCTGCGGAAGTGCCGCACGGAGCGGTGTGCGCGCGGGGGTTACGAATTCGCGGACAGCGGCGCCGACGCGGCGTCCGGGGCGGGTCCCCTCGTCGAGGACTGCACGAGCGACGAGAGCGCGGGGCTGCGGGCGCCCGCGGCGCGGGAGACGGCCGTGCAGACGGTGAGCCACTCCCCCGGCCTGCTGGGCGCGCTCCCGGGACCGCGCACCGAACCGGAGCCTGAGGCGCCGACCGCCGAGCCCGAGCAGCCGGCCCGGACCTCCAAGGACGTCCTCGGTGAACTGGACGCGCTGGTGGGCCTGGAGAGCGTCAAGCGCGAGGTGCGCGCCCTGACCGACATGATCGAGGTCGGCCGGCGCCGTCAGCAGGCCGGTCTCAAAGCGGCCTCGGTCAAGCGGCACCTGGTCTTCACCGGCTCCCCCGGCACCGGCAAGACGACGGTCGCGCGGCTCTACGGCGAGATCCTCGCCTCCCTCGGCGTGCTGGAGAAGGGCCACCTGGTGGAGGTGTCCCGGGTCGACCTGGTCGGTGAGCACATCGGCTCGACGGCGATCCGCACCCAGGAGGCCTTCGAGAAGGCGCGCGGCGGCGTGCTGTTCATCGACGAGGCGTACGCGCTGTCCCCGGAGGACGCGGGCCGCGACTTCGGCAAGGAGGCCATCGACACGCTGGTGAAGCTGATGGAGGACCACCGGGACGCGGTCGTGGTGATCGTCGCGGGCTACACGGCCGAGATGGAGCGCTTCCTGTCCGTCAACCCGGGCGTGGCGTCCCGCTTCTCACGGACCATCACCTTCAGCGACTACGGCCCCGAGGACCTGCTGCGGATCGTCGAGCAGCAGGCGGAGGAGCACGAGTACCGGCTCGCGCCGGGCGTGGCGGAGGCCCTGCGGAAGTACTTCACGCTGCTTCCCAAGGGCCCCGCGTTCGGCAACGGCCGTACCGCACGGCAGACGTTCGAGGCCATGGTCGAGCGGCACGCGAGCCGGGTCGCCCAGCTCCCGGAGCCGAGCAAGGACGACCTGACGCTGCTCTACGCCGAGGATCTGCCCGAGCTGCTCTGAGGAGCCGCCTAGGCGGCGGGCGGCTCCGGCCGGTGGCGCGGCGAAGGCACCCCCGGATGCTCCGACCGGCTCTCCGGGTGCTCCGACCGACCCTCCGGATGCTCGGACCGGCCCTCAAGAGGCTCGGCGGGCATCCCCGGGAGCTCTGACGGCGCATCGGGCCGCAGCCGGGCCAGCAGTGTGCGGCGCTCCTCGGCGAACACCGGGTCCGCCTGGTAGTCGGAGTGGCCGAGGATCGGCGCGGGCAGCGGCAGCAGGGCGGTGCGGCCGTGGGCGAGGGGGTCCATCAGCGGGGCGTGGTCGACCTGCGGGCCGCGGACGCCGGGCAGGCGCATCGGACCGCCGATGGGGTCGGTGAGCCGGTAGAGGTTGCGCCAGCAGTCGACGTCCCGGTGCAGGGAGCTGAGTGCGGCGGGCCCGAAGTGGGCCGGGAACCAGCGGCCGTAGAGGCGCTCCAGCGGGGAGCCGTAGGTCAGCAGGGCGACGCGCTTGCGGGCGGACGGGGCGAGTTGCCAGGCCGCGGCGGCGGCGAGGACGCTGCCCTGCGAGTGCCCGGAGATGACCAGCCGTCCGCCGGTGGCGCGCGTCCAGGTCGCCATCCGCCAGGTCAGGTCGGGCACCGCGCGCTCGGCGTAGCAGGGTGGGGCGAAGGGGTGGGAGGCGCGGGGCCAGAAGGTGCCGACGTCCCAGAGGATGCCGATCGTGCGGCGGGCCGCGGCGTCCTTGTAGGCGCGTCGGCCCCAGGTGACGAAGAGTATGAAGCCGAGGCCGATCAGCCAGGAGCCGAGGGCCTGGGCGGTCTCGGCGGCGCCGTGGACGACGGGGTAGGTGCCCTGCGCTGCCTCGCCGGGGGTCTCGTCGGTGGCGAGGGCGCCCACGAGGGCTCCGGCGCCGAGCAGCAGGGTGACGCCGGAGGTGACGGCGACGATGCGGGGTCCGCGGTCGGTGAGCGAGGCCATCGCACGGGTGTAGGCGATACGGCGGGTGCGGGCGCGGTCCTGGTTCTCGTCCGGGTAGTCGAGTGCCACGGCGGTGCGCTCGGCGCGGGCCAGCTGCCAGGCGCGGTGGGCCAGCCAGCCGAAGAGCCCCAGCAGCACGACGAGCAGCGGGGGGATCACGGAGGCCTGCCAGGTCAGCAGCACCGGCGGGCCCTCGATGGACGCCCCGGTGCCGTCCAGCCAGTCGGACACGCGCTGGGACACGCCGCCGGACATTACCCCGCCGAGCGCGCAGGCCAGCATCGCCACCGCGGGTCCGCCCAAGCCCCGCAGCACCGCCCGGCGGTCGGGGTCGGTGCGGTGCAGGACGTGCGCGACGACCCCGAGGACGATCACCAGCAGGCCCTGGACCAGGGCGATCCCGCCGAAGGTCGTGTCACCCGGCAGCCGGCCTTCCGACGTCCACCCGGGGCGCTCCCACCCGGCGTACACCACGGCGAGGGCGAGCAGGACGAGCGCGGCGAGCGGCAGACGCCGTACGAAGCGCTCGTCGAGTTTCCGGTCCAGCCGTCTCTCACTGCGGCCACGGCGGCACACCACCCACACCACGGCGACCGCGCAGAGCGCGAGGGCCGCTTCCAGGAGCAGCCCCAGCGCGCCGAGTACGGCGGGGCCGCCGGGGCGCCGGTCGAAGCGGGCGGCGGCGCTGCCGACGGCGGCGGCGACCGTGATCAGACCGGCGGCGGTGTGCGCGGCGCGCAGCCGGGCCACCAGCCGGCGCCCGTACCAGAATCCGGGCCGGCCGAGGGCGGTCGGGCCGCCGTCCCCTTCGGGCTCGGGGGCACGCTCGATGGGCTGCTGGGACTCGTAGTCGCTCCAGGTGCGGCGGGAGAGGTACCACAGCAGGACGGTCAGGGCGGTGGGGACGGCGGCGGCGAGGGCGAGCCGGCGACCGGGGGCGCTCCACCAGCCGCCGTCCGAGACGGTGGGTGAGAGGAAGCCCAGCCAGGAGTGACGGTCGGCGCAGGCGGCGGTGCCCGCGCACTGCCAGGCCGCCAGGTCGAGGGCCACCTCGCAGGCCGCCGCGACGAGCAGCACCGTCAGGGTGAGCGCCGCGAGCCGCACCAGCAGGCCGTACAGCCGCACGGTACGGCGGCGGCCGTGGGCGGCGGGGCGCATCCAGTGGGCCAGGTTGACGACCATGAAGGGCAGCAGTAACAGCCACAGGGCGCGGGTGCCGTTGCCGGAGGTGAGGTTGCACCAGACGTACGCCTCGGGCACCGGCCCGTCGCGACGGCGGTCGTCGGGGCTGTGCTCGGCGTCGACGTCGTCGGCGCGCCGGAAGACGGCCGCGGTGTGGTCGCCGGTGATCCGCACCGTCCGCGGATCGTTGAGCATCTCCTGCGGTGTGGTGCCGCCCACGCCGTGGACCAGCAGCTCCAGGGCGGTTCCGCTCTCGCCGCGCCGCGTGGCGGGACCGTCCGGCCCTCCGGTCGACGCCTGTTCCTGCGCGCGTTCCACTGATTCGCACTTCCCCCGTGACACGCCGTCGGCTCTGTCCGTGCGGGCACAAGGATCTCCACTTCCGCGGCGTGGCACACCCCCTGTCACGGAATCTCACCGATCTGTGATGAAGCGGAGCGGGGAGAGGAGCGGGCGGGTGGCGCGGGCGTGATGAGCGGTCGGTGGCGCTGTCCGCCCCTCGACGTGCGAGGATGGGGCGTCCTCGCATCGCGGCCGGGAAGAATGTCCTGGTAAGGGCCGGTAAGCGCGGGGCGTGTCGACGGCATTGAGGCGAAAGGACCGGAGCGTACGTGAGCGAGAATCAGAACCTCCTCGCGGAGCAGCGGCGATCCCTGATCCTCGACGAGGTCCGCCGCCGGGGCGGTGTCCGGGTCAACGAGCTGACCCGCAAGCTCGGCGTGTCGGACATGACGGTCCGCCGTGACCTCGACGCGCTCGCCCGCCAGGGCGTGCTGGAGAAGGTGCACGGCGGCGCGGTACCGGTGGTCGAGGCGAGTACGCACGAACCGGGCTTCGAGGCCAAGTCCGGTCTGGAGCTCACCGCCAAGGAGGACATCGCACGCGCCGCGGCCAAGCTGGTGGCTCCGGGCGCGGCGATCGCCCTGTCGGGCGGTACGACGACGTTCGCGCTGGCACACCAGCTGCAGGACGTACCGGACCTCACGGTGGTCACCAACTCGGTGCGGGTCGCCGATGTGTTCCACGCGGCGCAGCGCACCTCGGGACCGCGGCAGGGCGCGGCCACGGTCGTGTTGACGGGCGGGGTGCGCACGCCCTCCGACTCGCTGGTGGGGCCGGTCGCCGACCAGGCGATCGCGGCGCTCCACTTCGATCTGCTGTTCCTCGGGGTGCACGGCATATCGGTCGAGGCCGGCCTGTCGACGCCCAATCTCGCGGAGGCCGAGACGAACCGGCGGCTCGTGCAGTCGGCCCGCCGGGTGGTCGTGGTCGCGGACCACACCAAGTGGGGCAAGGTGGGCCTGAGTTCGTTCGCCGCGCTGGAGCGGGTCGACACGCTCGTGACGGACGCCGGCCTGCCGGAAGAGGCACGTGGGGTGGTCGCGGACCATCTGCGGCGGCTGGTGGTGGCCGGGGAGCCCGAGGACGCCGAGGACATCTGAGGGCCCCTCAACCGGGGTGACGCACCGCACGCCACCCGCTCCCGCCCAGGAGGGCCCGGCGGTCGAGGGGCCGGGGCTCAGTCGGGCCAGACGCCCGTCTTCAGGAGTGAGTCGATCGCGGCGGTGTACGGCTCGATGTCCAGCCGCTGGCCGGCCAGCCAGGCGTCCGAGTAGTACTTGTCGAGATACCGGTCCCCCGGGTCGCACAGCAGGGTCACGACGCTGCCCTGCCGGCCGTCGGACACCATCTCGGCGACGATCTTCAGCGCGCTCCACAGGCCCGTGCCGGTGGAGCCGCCCGCCTTGCGGCCGATGGCGCGCTCCAGGGCCCGTACGGCGGCGACACTGGCCGCGTCGGGCACCTTCATCATGCGGTCGATCGCGCCGGGCACGAAGCTCGGTTCCATACGGGGCCGGCCGATGCCCTCGATACGGGAGCCGCAGTCACAGGTGACGTCCGGATCGCCGGTGGTCCAGCCCTCGAAGAAGCACGAGTTCTCGGGGTCGGCCACGCAGACGCGGGTGTCGTACTGCATGTAGTGGACGTAGCGCGCGAGGGTCGCCGAGGTGCCGCCGGTGCCCGCCGTGGCGACGATCCACGCCGGCTCGGGAAACCGCTCCAGGCGCAGCTGGCGGAAGATGGACTCGGCGATGTTGTTGTTCCCGCGCCAGTCCGTGGCCCGTTCGGCGTAGGTGAACTGGTCCATGTAGTGGCCGCCGGTCTCGGCCGCGAGGCGGGCGGACTCCGCGTACATCGTGCGAGGGTCGTCCACGAAGTGACATCGCCCGGAGTGGAACTCGATGAGGCGGATCTTCTCGGCGCTCGTCGTGCGCGGCATGACGGCGATGAAGGGCACGCCGATCAGCTTCGCGAAGTACGCCTCGGAGACGGCCGTCGAACCGCTGGAGGCCTCGATGACGGGCCGGTCCGGCCGGATCCAGCCGTTGCAGAGGCCGTAGAGGAAGAGGGAACGGGCGAGGCGGTGCTTGAGGCTGCCGGTGGGGTGGGTCGACTCGTCCTTCAGGTACAGGTCGATGCCCCACCGCTCCGGGAGGGGGAACTGGAGCAGATGGGTGTCGGCCGAGCGGTTGGCGTCGGCCTGGACTCTGCGGACGGCTTCTTTGAGCCACGTCCGGTAGGCGGCGTCGCTGTGGTCGACGTCGAGGGTCACGCCGGTCCGGGTCTGCTGGGAAGTGCTCACGGGGGGCTCCTAACGCTGCGCGCCGACGACGCGTCGCGCGGCCGACACCTCCGATCATAAGCACCTCGCGCACGCTTCTCACCTGCATAAACGCACCTTTGAGCCCCCCAAAGCGCCCCCTGGAGCAGAGCCGGGGCAAGGGGGCGCGTGGCCCCGGGGGCGCATCCGCGAGCGTGCTGCGGGCGCCCCCGGCGAGGGGGTCGCGGGCACTGGTGCCCGGCGCCGGGCGGGGGCAGACTGCACGGCGGGACCAAGGCCCCGGACGGGGTGACCGCAGGGGTACGACGCGTCTTCCGCAGAGGCTTGTGGGCACGGGCACCGCACCTCGGGAGAAACGGTGTGCGGGGTGCTCCGCGGTGCCGGGCCGGGGTCCTGACCGGGCACGACGCACCATCCGGAGGGGAGCGCCCCTGCGGACGGGGCACACTGGAACAGGACACGAGCCCGTACCGGGCATCGCGCGGAGCGAGCCGGTACACCGACGCGCACCAGGGGGCGGATGGCATGGGAGAGCCGGAGTTCAGGGCCACGGGCGTGCGGATCGGGAAGCGGCTGCGCTCGCTCACCCGGGCCGGACAGGTCCGGATCAACGACGGCCGACTCGAGCTCCTGACCAGCTACGGCAGTGAGATCGACAGCGCGCCGGTGCAGGCCGTGCGTGCCTCCAAGCCCTGGTTCGGCCCCGATGACCGGGCCACGGCGGATCTCAACGGCAAGCGGTACCTGCTCACCCTCGGCGAGAACGACCCCGCGCCGGGAGAGCCGGGCCCGCCGGCCGCGCGGCGCTTCATCGAGGCCGTGCGCAGGGCGGCGGGGCGTGGCGACTGAGATGTCCGCGAGTTGCGGTACCTCACCCCCTGCGTCACTCTGATCTCACGTCACTCTGGGTTTACCGGCGATAACGCTGCGAACCAGCCCGCCGGCCACGACAGCAGGCGGCAGTGTCACGCAGGCGCCCTGCTGGATCCGAATTCCGTGTTCTTCCGGACCTCACGTCGGGGAGTCGCAGCCGTGATCAGCTACCCAAGCAGGCACTGCACGGTGGAGCTCCAAGCCCTGCCGTCGCGGATCGGCCAGGTCCGCAGAATCGTCTCTGCGCAATTGCGCTACTGGCATCTGGATCCCCTGATCGACCGGGCCTCGCTCGGCGTGACGGAGCTGTTGTCCAACGTCCACCGGCATGCCCAGCCCGACAAGACGTGCACCGTGGAGATAGAGCTGCTGCTCGACCGGCTCATGGTCTCGGTGCGCGACGGCGATCCACGCATGCCCGTGGTGGAGGACCCTCAGGACATCGCACCGATGGCGACCTGTGGGCGCGGGCTCGCCATGGTCGCCGCCATGAGCGAGAGCTGGGGCGTACGGCCGGACGGCGAGTCCGGCAAGGTCGTGTGGTTCACCCTGCCGACGTCCGCCCCCGTGATGACGGCGCCGTCGCTCGGCACGCGGCGCACGGTGCAGGAGAAGCCCGAGCGCCGGTTCGCCGAGGTCGGGGCTTCCGCCGACGGGCTCAGGCCCGACCATGCTCCCGCCCGGTCCGCCGTTGCCGGCTGACCGGGCGGTGACCACCGTCCGCCCTCTGGTGCGCCGGGGGCGCACGCCGTTGCGTGCGCCCCCGTGGTGTACGCCGTCGCGTGCGCTCCCATGGGGTACGCCACTGTCACCGTGAGGCGACGGCGCACAGCACGTCCGGGGGTGCCGCACGCCGGGCCGGTCACGGCCCCGCGAGGCGCCGGCCGCGCCTGATCATCCCGTGCCCCCCTTGTGGCCGAACTCCTCGTTCAGCACGGACAGTCGGCGCCAGTACTCGTCCTCGTCGATGTCACCGGAGGCGAAGCGGCGTCCGAGCACGGCGATGGGTGAGTCGTGCCCGACCGTCTGCCGCTGCCCGGGGCCGCCGCGGCGTCCGCGCCACACGGTGCGGCGCAGCGCCGCGATGCAGCCGCCGATCACCAGCACCCAGATCACCGGGAAGAGCAGGATCCACGGGCCGGGCCCGCCACCGTCACCGGAATTCGCCAGGTTCTGCATGTCGTCCCACTCCTCGATGACTTCGTGCCGTGTGTCGCTTTCGAGAGTCGTCCGGCGAGGGGCCCCCGGTCGTCGTACGGGCAGCGGCACCGTGCGTACCTCGGTGGGAGTAGGCGGGCGGCCCTGTGAGTGCTTCGCGCACCCTCGACTTCTGTAACTACTGGTATGTACAGTGAGGGCATGAGCACCCTTGAACGGCTGATCGAGTCCACCCGTGAACTGCTGTGGGAGCGCGGCTACGTGGGCACCAGCCCCAAGGCGATCCTGGAGCGCGCGGACGCCGGACAGGGCAGCATGTACCACCACTTCAAGGGCAAGCCCGATCTCGCCCTGGCAGCGATCCGGCGGACCGCCGAGGAGATGCGGGCCACCGCCGCTGGAGTCCTCGACGGCCCGGGCACGCCGTACGAACGGATCGAGGCGTATCTGCGCCGCGAGCGGGACGTGCTGCGGGGCTGCCCGGTCGGCCGGCTGACGATGGACCCCGACGTGATCGCGAGCGCCGAACTGCGGGCACCGGTCGACGAGACGCTCGACTGGCTGCGCGGGCGGATCGCCGGGATCGTCGAAGAGGGCAAGACGCAGGGCCAGTTCGCGCCAGGCCTCGACGCCGGGGCGATCGCGGCGGCGGTCGTCGCGACCGTCCAAGGCGGCTACGTCCTCGCCCGCGCCTCCGGCTCACCCGCCGCGTTCGACGCGGGGGTCCGGGGACTGCTCTCCCTGCTGGCACCCCGGTCCTCCTGAGGAGACTTCCCATGCACGCCATGCAGTACGAGCTCACCCTGCCCGCGGGCTACGACATGAGCATCATCCGCGACCGCGTCGCCCGGCGGGGACGTCAGCTCGACGACTGGGACGGGCTGGGCCTCAAGGCCTACCTGGTGCGCGAGCGCGGGCTGCGCGCCTCGCCGGTCAACCAGTACGCGCCCTTCTACCTCTGGAACACCGTCGACGGCATGAACGCCTTTCTGTGGGGCGGCGGGTTCCAGGGGGTCAGGGACGACTTCGGGCGGCCGTCGGCACGGCAGTGGACGGGGCTGGCGTACGAGGAAGGAAACGGTTCGCACGCGCGGTTCGCGGTGCGGCGGCGTCGACCGGTGCCGGACGACGGGCCGTTGGCCGATGCCGTGCAGGACGCGGTGGGTGAGGCCGGGCGGTTGGCGGCGCAGGACGGTGCCCTGCTCGCCGCCTCGGCCGTCGACACCAGCCGCTGGGAGCTGGTGCACTTCTCCCTCTGGGAGCAGGATGCGCCCGAGGCCGAGGGTGACGTCTTCGAGGTGCTCCACCTGTCCGCGCCGGGCCGGGACCGGTTGCCCCGGGGACGCCAGTGGTGAGCGCTGTCCGCACGGTGCTGGGAGACGTGCCTCCGGCGGACCTGGGGGTGTGCGACGCCCACGACCATCTGTTCTTCGGCAGTCCCCGGCTGCCCGGCCAGGAGCTGCGCAGTGTGGCGGCGGCACGGGCGGAGCTGGCGGCGTTCCGCGACCAGGGCGGTGGAGCCGTCGTGCAGTGGACGCCGTACGGGCTCGGCCGGCGGGTCGCCGATCTGCCGCCGCTGTCCCGGGAGACCGGTGTGCACGTGGTCGCCGCGACCGGTCTGCACCAGGCCGTGCACTACGACGAGGAGACGCTCGCCGGGCTGCGGAGCCGGCTCGCCGAGGTCTTCGTCTCCGAACTCACCGAGGGCATCGGGACGTCGGGGGTGCGGGCGGGGCTCGTCAAGGTCGCGGGAGGTTTCCACGCGCTGGACGCGCACGCCCGCTGGACCATGACGGCGGCGGCCGAGGCGCATCATGCCACGGGCGCGACGATCACCGTGCACCTGGAGAGGGGGACCGGCGCGCTGGACGTACTGGACCTGCTCTGCGGGCGGTTGGGGGTCCCGCCGGACCGGGTGGTGCTGGGGCACCTCAACCGCTCCCCCGACTTGGTGGTGCACCGGCAGGCGGCGGAGTACGGCTGCTATCTGGCGTTCGACGGGCCGTCGCTCGCCCACCACGCCACGGACTGGCGGATGCCGGACGCCGTCCGGGCCCTCGCGGACGCCGGGTTCGGCGACCGGCTGCTGCTGGGCGCGGACACCACCACCACCGCCGCCGCCCGCTCGCTGGACGGCGGCCCCGGCATGCCGTACCTGTTGCGCCGGGTGCGGCCACGGCTCGCGCATGCCGTGGGCGAGGAGCTGGTGGGGCGCATCCTCACGGAAAACCCGGGCCGGGCGTTCGGGACGGAGTGGCGCCGAGCGGTGCGGTGACCGGACTCGACCTCTCAACCGCCGGCCTGGTCGCTGTCCTTCATCGAGCCCCAGCCGTGCCAGCGGTCGACCTCGATCCAGGCACTGACCCGGGGGCGGACACGGTCCGGGTAGGGCTTGCCGGTGTAGTGCCGGGCGAGGAGGTCGATATCGGCCAGGTCCTCGTCGGCGTGCATCTCGGTGACGCGGCCGATGAGGGTGACGTGGGTGTACCAGTCGTCGCCGGCGAGGACGGTGAGGGTGACGCGCGGGTCGCGGCGCAGGTGCTTGAGGCGTACCCGGCCCTCGTCGAGGTTGATCAGCACACGGCCGTCCTTCCACGCGTACCAGGTGGCGGTGGAGACGGGGGCGCCGTCGGAGCGCAGGGTGGCCATGACACACGGGTTGGGCTTGCTCAGCAGGGCCTCGGCCTCGGGCGGCAGCGGCGGCTTGGACATGTGAGGAACTTCCTAGGAGTCGGTCTTTTCGTCGAAGCTGGCGAAGTAGGCCGCGACCATGTCCTCGTCGGCGTGGCCCTGGGCGGCGGCACGCTCCATACGGGCGGCGGTCGCTTCGGCGACGTCCAGGCGGACGCCGTGGTCCAGACCGGCCCGAACGATCAGCCGGGCGTCCTTGGCGGCGGTGTTCACAGCGAACTGGGGCGGCGTGAGCCTGTCTTCGAGGACGAGATCGGACTTGGCACGCAGATAGCCCATGTCGAGGGGGCCGCCGGCGACGAGGTCGAAGAAGCCTTGCGGGTCGACACCGAGGGCCTTGGACAGGGCGAGGGCCTCACCGGCGGCGGCCGTGACGGCCAGCACCCAGCTGTTGGCCACCAGCTTCAGCCGGGTGGCAGCGCCCAGCGCCCCGTCCTCACCGCTCCACACGGTCCGGGCGCCGACGGCGTCGAAGACCGGCGTCACCTTCTCGCGACTCTCGGTGGGGCCGGCCGCGAGCACGGTCAGCTTCCCGGACTCGGCGGGCTGGCGGGTGCCCAGGACGGGGGCGTCGTAGAAGACCAGGCCGTGGTCGCGGGCGAAGGCGGCCAGCTCGGCGATGTCCTCGATGCCCGCGGTGGTCGACTGCGCCCAGACGGTGCCGGGGCGCAGGGCGGGGGCCGCCTCACGCATGGTGTTCAGGGTGGCGGGCCCGTCGTGGAGCATGGTCAGGACGACGTCGGCGTCCAGGACCGCCTGCGCGGGGCTGTCGGCGATCCGTACGCCCTCGGCGGCCAGCGGCTCGGCCTTGGCCCGGGTGCGGTTCCAGGCGTGGACGGTGTGTCCGGCCCGGGCGAGATTGCGGGCCATGGCGGTGCCCATGATGCCGGTGCCCAGGACGCTCACGGTGAGTGTGTCGGTCATTGCGTCAACTTCCTCGGTGGTGCTGTGCGGGCGGACTGCCTGCGGATCAGCCTGCCCGCTCAGCGGCGCGCCTTCCCGGAAGCGGCGCGGACAAGCCTGATACCGGTGGGGTCCGTCTCGCGGCCCTCGCGCCGAGCCACCGGTCACGTCCGCGGGGCCAGCGCTCCCAGCGGATCGTCCAGGACCGGCTGCCAGGCCAGTTCCGCCGCGCCGACCAGGCTGTTGTGGTCGAGGGTGCAGGGCAGGATGGGGACACCGCCGCTCTGGCCCCACAGACTGCGGTCGGCCACGACCGCGCGCAGGCGGCCCGGGTCTGCGTCGAGGAGGGTTCGGTGCAGGCCGCCGAGGATGATGCGGTCCGGGTTGAGGATGTTGACCAGGCCCGCGAGGCCGAGGCCGAGGCGGTCGATGAGGGTCTCGGCGGCGGTGCGGACGCCCGGGTCGTCGTAGTGGTGACGGATCAGGTCGATGGACTGCTGGAGCAGGGAAACCTCGGGGCCCGGTTCGCGTCCGGCCTCCGTGAGGAAGGCCAGCGGGTCGGTCTCCACGTCGAGGCAGCCGCGGCTGCCGCAGTGGCAGGGGCGGCCCTCGGGGTGCACGGTGAGGTGCCCGACCTCCAGCGCGAGGCCCGAACTGCCCCGGTGGAGGCGGCCGTCGAGGACGAGCGCGCCACCGACTCCACGGTGGCCGGTGGCCACGCACAGCAGGTCGCGGGCGCCTCGGCCGGCACCGTGCCGGTGCTCGGCGAGGGCGGCGAGGTTGACGTCGTTCGCGGCGAACGCGGGTCCGTCCAACCCGGCCGCGCGTACCTGCTCGGCGAAGATGTCCCGCACGGGCGCGCCCGCGGGCCAGGCCAGGTGGAGCGGGTTCAGCGCCAGTCCCTCGGGTTCGGCGACGGCGGAGGGTACGGCGAGGCCCGCGCCCACGCACCGCAGTCCCGTCTCGCGCAGCAGCTCGGCGCCGGCCGTGACGACGGAGGCGAGCACCTTCGCCGGGTCTTCTTCGACGACCTCGCAGCCGGGCGCGGTGGCGACGATCCGGCCGCCCAGTCCGACCAGCGCCGCCCGGAACCCGTCGGCGTGCACCTGCGCGGCCAGCGCGACGGGCCCGTCGTCGGCGACGGCCAGTCTGTGGGAGGGCCTGCCCTGCGAGCCGGCCGCCGCGCCGGGCCGGGCGTCGACCCGGATCAGCCCGAGTGCCTCCAGCTCGACGGCGACCGCGCCGGCGGTCGCCCGCGTCACCCCGAGCTCGGCGGTGAGCACGGCCCGGGTCGGGGCACGTCCGGTGTGCACGAGCTCCAGTGCGGGTCCGAGCGCTGCGCGCCCCCGGTCGAGCCGCGCCCTCGAAGTGCTCCCGTTCCCCGCCTGCCGGGGGTCCGCCTTCCCGCTCATGAGGGCGAGTCTCCCATGATCCGCCGGGATGGTGGCCGAGCGTGCCCGCCGGGCCTCGCCGTGCGGCCGGGGTCGCTGTCCGCCGGGCACCGGAGGCCGCTCACCCGGAGCGTGATGTTGAGCCGCCCGGTCAGCCCAAGCCCCGGCGGTGCCGTCCCTGGGTGGATGCGGGGGACCCCGTGGTAGGCGAGACGGGAGGGGCCACCGAAGACGAACAGGTCGCCGCTGCGCAGCTCGACGTCGGTGTAGGGCCTGCGCGTCGCGGTGTTGCCGAAGCGGAAGACGCAGGTGTCACCGAGGCTGAGCGACACCACCGGGGCGTCCGACTTCTCGTCGCTGTCGCGGTGCATGCCCATGCGGGCGTCGGCGTCGTAGAAATTGATCAGCGCGATGTCGTAGTCCGGCGCGGGTCCCCCGAGGGTGTCGCGGACCGCCCGGCGGCCGAGTTCGCCGAGCCACGGCGGGAACGGCTTCACCGGGGCGCCGTCCCCGTCGGCGACCGTGCGGGCGTAGGCGTAGGGGTACCAGTGCCAGCCGAGGCAGACCTGCCGGGCGGTCATGGTGCCGCCTCCGGGGGTGCGGACCGTGCGCAGCCCTGCGGGCGGCCGGGCCCAGTCGCGGCACGCGTCGAGCAGCTCCGACTGGCGTTCCGCGTCCAGCCAGTCGGGCAGGTGCACGGCGCCGGGCGCGACCTGCGTACGGGCCCTCGGGAACAGCTCGGCGTCCATGCCTTCCATGGTGCCCGACACGCCCTGAGCTGCGGCTCGGCTAGCCTGGTCGCACGATGGACGACCGTATGACGACGCCGTGGGGCGAGCCGGCGCTGACCCGTTTCCCCGAGGACCCGCGCGACCGGCTGCGCGCCTGGGACGCCTCGGACGAATACCTGCTGAGGCATCTGGCCGCGGAGCGGGTGCCGCTGGACGGCTCGGTCGTGGTGGTCGGGGACCGCTGGGGTGCGCTGGTCACGGCGCTCGCGGCGCACCGGCCGGTGCAGATCACCGACTCCTGGCTCGCGCAGGAGGCGACCCGCGCCAACCTCGCGCGGGCCGGCGTCGAGCCGGGTGCGGTGGGGCTGCTCACCACGCAGGATCCGCCGCCCGGGCGGATCGACGTGCTGCTGGTGCGGGTGCCCAAGAGCCTGGCGCTGCTGGAGGACCAGTTGCTGCGGCTGGCGCCGGCGGTGCACGCGGGAACGGTCGTGGTCGGCACGGGCATGGTGAAGGAGATCCACACCTCGACGCTGGAGTTGTTCGAGCGGATCCTCGGCCCGACCCGTACCTCCCTCGCCGAGAAGAAGGCCCGGCTGATCTTCTGCACGCCGGACCCCACGCTGGAGCGGCCCGCCAACCCGTGGCCGTACGTCTACACGCTGCCGGACGGCATCGGTCCCGCCTCGCGCGGGACCGTCGTCAACCACGCCGGGGTGTTCTGCGCCGACCGGCTCGACATCGGGACGCGGTTCTTCCTCAGCCATCTGCCCGACGGGCAGGGCGGCCGGGTGGTGGACCTGGGGTGTGGCAACGGCGTGGTGGGCACGTCGGTGGCGTTGGCCGACCCGGGTGCCGAGGTGCTGTTCGTGGACGAGTCGTTCCAGGCGGTGGCCTCGGCGGAGGCGACGTACCAGGCGAACGGCGTGCCGGGACAGGCCGTGTTCCGGGTCGGGGACGGGCTGGCGGGCGTGCCGTCCGGCAGTGTCGATCTGGTCCTGAACAACCCGCCGTTCCACTCCCACCAGGCGACGACGGACGCCACTGCCTGGCGGATGTTCACGGGGGCGCGGCGCGCGTTGCGGCCGGGCGGGGAGCTGTGGGTGGTCGGCAACCGGCATCTGGGCTACCACGTCAAGCTGCGGAAGCTGTTCGGCAACAGCCGGCTCGTGGCGAGCGATCCGAAGTTCGTGGTGCTGAAGGCCGTCAAGCGGTAGCGGTGCCGAGGGTCTTCAAGGTCTCGCCACCGCAGTTCCTGGTGCTGAAGGCCGTCAAGCGGTAGCGGTGCCGAGGGTCTTCAAGGTCTCGCCACCGCAGTTCGTGGTGCTGAAGGCCGTCAAGCGGTGGCGGTGCCGAGGGTCTTCAGGGTCCTCGCCACCGCCCGTGTCATCGCCTCCCGCGCGGGGGTCAGGTAGCCGCGCGGGTCGACCGCCTCGGGCCGGTCCGTGAGGAACTCCCGGATCGCTCCGGTCAGCGCGATGTTCAGGGCCGTGCCGATGTTGACCTTGGTGATGCCGCCCGCCACGGCCGCCGTGAGTTCGTCGTCCGGGACGCCGGAGGAGCCGTGCAGGACGAGCGGGACGTCCAGTGCGGCCGACAGGCGTTTCAGCAGGGCGTGGTCGAGGGCGGCGGTGCGGGTGGTCATGGCGTGGGAGGTGCCGATGGCGACGGCGAGGGCGTCCACACCCGAGTCGGCGACGAACGCCCGTGCCTCGTCGGGGTCGGTGCGGGCGCCGGGCGCGTGCGCGTCCAGCGGCGGTCTGCCGTTCTTGCCGCCGATCTGGCCCAGCTCGGCCTCGATCCACAGCCCTTGGGTGTGCGCCCAGTCGACCGCCGCCCGGGTCGCCGCGAGGTTCTTCGCGTAGGGCAGCCGTGCCGCGTCGTACATCACGGAGCTGAAACCGGCGTCCGCGGCCTGGTGCAGCAGGGTGTCGCTCTGCACGTGGTCGAGGTGCAACGCGACCGGCACGGCTGCGTGTTCGGCCGCGGTGACGGCCGCGCGGGCGAGCGGGAGCATCTGTCCGCCGCGGAACTTCACCGCGTTCTCGCTGACCTGGAGGACGACGGGGGCGCGGACCGACTCGGCGCCCGCGATGACCGCCTCGACGTGCTCCAGTGTGATGACGTTGAAGGAGGCGACGGCGGAGCCGGCCGTCGCGGCGCGGGTGACGAGGTCGCCGGTGGTGGTGAGGGGCACGGGGTCTCCTGGGTCAGGGTTCGAGGATCACCGAGCGCGTCAGGTGGCGCGGGGTGTCGGGGTCCAGCCCGCGGGAGGCGGCGACGGCGACCGCGAGCCGGTGGACGCGGACGAGTTCGGCGAGCGGGTCCAGGGCTCCGGCGATCCACGACGCGCCGGTGCCGCGTACCTGTTCGGCGAGTCCGTCCGGTGCGTCGCCCAGCATCCAGGTGGCCGTGCCCTCGGTGCTGACGCTGATGGGGCCGTGCCGGTACTCCATCGCCGGGTAGGCCTCCGCCCAGGCCAGGGCGGCCTCGCGCATCTTCAGCCCGGCCTCGTTGGCCAGGCCGACGGTCCAGCCGCGCCCCAGGAAAGTGAACTGCCCGCATTCAACGAGCCCTCCGGGCAGCGGCTCGGCCAGGGCGGTGCGCGCGTCGGTGACGGCGGTGCCGGGGTGGAGGCCGAGGTGGGCGCGCAGCAGGGTGAGGGCCGTGGTCGCGAACCGGGTCTGCACGACGGAGCGTTCGTCGGCGAAGTCCAGGACGGCGAGGTCGTCGGCGGCCGTCGTCACCGGCGTGTCCGGGTCGGCGGTGATCGCGGTGGTGCGGGTACCGTCCTCCAACCGGGTCAGCAGGTCCAGGACTTCGGTCGTGGTGCCGGAGCGGGTGAGGGCGACGACCCGGTCGTAGCGGCGGCCGTGGGGGAACTCCGAGGCGGCGAAGGCGTCGGTCTCGCCCTGGCCCGCGCCCTCGCGCAGGGCCGCGGCGGCCTGTGCCATGAAGTACGACGTGCCGCAGCCGACGATGGCGACCCGCTCCCCCGGCGCCGGCAGCGCCTTCAGGAACCGGGGCGCTTCCGACGCGGCGCGTTCCCAGCACTCGGGTTGGCTCGCCAGTTCGTCCTCGACATGCCTCATCCCGCACCCTCCGCTTCACAAGCCCGCACCTCTGATTGTTCCTGCAAGATATAGCCATCTTTCGAGCATCATCAAACATCAGCGTGCGATCTGATGCGCTAGGGTCGCCGGAGATCGAGACGTGGAGGTGTGCGGATGTCGCGCGACGCCCGCTGGAAGGCGCTGCTGGAACTGCTCGTGGAGCGCGGCCGGATGGACGTCGAGGACGCGGCGGCTGAGCTCGGGGTGTCGGCGGCGACGATCCGCCGTGACTTCGACGGGCTCGCCGAGCAGCAGATGCTGGTGCGCACCCGGGGTGGCGCGGTCGTGCACGGCGTGTCCTACGAGCTGCCGCTGCGCTACAAGACGGCCCGTCACGCCTCGGAGAAGCAGCGCATCGCCAAGGCGGTGGCGGAGCTGGTGGCGCCGGGCGAGGCGGTCGGGCTGAGCGGCGGGACCACCACGACCGAGGTGGCGCGAGCGCTGGCCGTGCGCGGGGACCTGGTGTCCGGCGTGCCCGCCCTGACCGTGGTGACGAACGCGCTGAACATCGCCAACGAGCTGGCGGTGCGGCCCCAGTTCAAGATCGTGCTGACCGGCGGGGTGGCGCGGGCCCAGTCCTACGAGCTGGTCGGGCCGCTCGCGGACGGGGTGCTCGGGCAGATCACCGTCGACGTGGCGGTGCTCGGTGTCGTCGCCTTCGACGTCACGCACGGTGCGGCGGCGCACGACGAGGCCGAGGCGGCGATCAACCGGCTGCTGTGCGAGCGGGCCGAGCGGGTGGTCGTCGCCGCCGACTCCAGCAAGCTCGGGCAGCGGGCGTTCGCCCGGATCTGCGCGGCCGAGGCGGTGGACACGCTGGTCACGGACACGGCGGCCGACGCGGAGACGGTACGGCGCTTCGAGGAAGCCGGGCTCCGGGTCGTCACGGCCTGACGGCGGTGGTCCGTCGGCGGTGGTCCGTCGGCGGCGGTCCGTCGGCGGCGGCTCTAGGCTTGGGCTGAGGCGCCTACCGGGCAGGGAGGCTGTCATGGGCGGAGCGGCGCAGGACCGGGGCGGGCGGCGGTACGTGCCGATCGCGGAGCACGGGCTGATCGGTGATCTGCGCAGTGTGGCCCTGGTGGGGACCGACGGCACGATCGACTGGTACTGCTGCCCGGCCTTCGACGCGCCGAGTGTGTTCGCCTCGATCCTGGACGCCGAGCGCGGTGGCTGTTTCGAACTGGCGGCGTCGGTGCCGGCCAGGACCAAGCAGTTCTACTTTCCCGACACCAACGTCCTGATCACGCGGTTCTTCACCGAGGACGGGGTCGGCGAGGTGCAGGACTTCATGCCGGTCGGCGGCGGTGCGGCCGAGGCCGAGCGCCACCGGCTGATCCGGCGGGTGGTGTGCGTACGGGGCTCGATACCGTTCCGTACGCGGGTGGCGCCCCGGTTCGACTACGGCTCCCTGCCGCACACCGTGCGGCTTTCCGGCGACACCGCGGTGTTCGAGACCGAGGGGATGACGCTCGCGCTCACCGCGACCGTGCCGCTGGAGGCGGACGGGCCGGACGCGCGGGGCGACTTCAAGCTCACCGAGGGCGAGACGGCGGTGTTCGCGCTGGACAAGGTCGGCGGCGCCGTGACGCCCCGCCGGTGTGCGCGCACGGAGGCGGAAGAGCAGTTCGCGGCGACGGTGGCGTACTGGCGGCGCTGGCTGTCGGCGTCCCGGTACAAGGGCCGCTGGCGGGAGATGGTGCACCGCTCGGCCCTGACGCTGAAGCTGCTCACGTACGCGCCGACCGGGGCGATCGTGGCCGCGCCGACGACGAGCCTGCCCGAGGAGCTGGGCGGCGAGCGCAACTGGGACTACCGGTACGTGTGGGTGCGCGACGCGGCGTTCTGCGTCTACGCCCTGCTGCGGCTGGGCTTCACCGGGGAGGCCGAGGCGTTCATGGACTTCGTGACCCGGCACATCAGCCCGGGCGACGGCAAGGTCTCCGGCCCGCTGCAGATCATGTACGGCATCGACGGACGCACCGAGCTGCCCGAACGCACCCTTGACCATCTGGAAGGGCATCACGGCTCGGCGCCGGTACGGGTCGGCAACGCCGCTGCCGACCAGCTCCAGCTCGACATCTACGGCGCGCTGATCGACTCGATCTACCTCTACGACAAGTGGGCCAAGCCCATCTCCAGCGGCCACTGGGACGACGTGTGCGCGCTGGTGGACTGGGTGTGCGCGCACTGGGACCAGCCCGACGAGGGGATCTGGGAGACGCGGGGCGGGCGCAGGAACTTCCTGTACTCGCGGCTGATGTGCTGGGTGGCGATCGAGCGGGCCATCCGGATGGCCAACCGGCGTGGCCTGCCCGCCGACCTGCCGCGCTGGCGGGAGTGCCGCGACACGATCTACCGGCGGATCATGAGCCGGGGCTGGTCCGGGGAACGCCGGGCCTTCGTCCAGCACGAGGACGGCGATGTTCTGGACGCTGCCGTGCTGATGATGCCGCTGACGAAGTTCATCGCCCCCACCGATCCGAAGTGGCTGTCGACGCTGGACGTGCTCACCGAGGAACTGGTGTCGGACTCGCTGGTCTACCGCTACGACCCCCGCTCCAGCCCCGACGGACTGCGCGGCGACGAGGGCACGTTCTCCATCTGCTCGTTCTGGTACGTGGAGGCGATGGTGCACGCGGGCCGGATCGACGAGGCGCGCCTGGCCTTCGAGAAGATGCTGACGTACGCCAACCATCTCGGCCTGTACGCCGAGGAGATCAGCCACACCGGGGAGCAGCAGGGCAACTTCCCGCAGGCGTTCACGCACCTCGCGCTGATCAGCGCGGCCTTCAATCTGGACCGGGCGCTCGGCTGACCGTCAGTGCCCGTGGCTGCCCTCCGCATGCCCCTCGGGGGTACCCGAGTCGGCCGCCGCTGCCCCGGCGCGGACGGTGAACGCCGCCGTGTGGACCTTTCCGTCGTGCTTGAAGTCCAGGAACAGGCGGTAGGCGCCGGAGCTGGGTGCGGCGGCCGTGAACGAGATGTCCGGTCCGGACCTGGTCGTGCCGTCGCCGGGTTCGCCGTTCGGGTGGACGTGCAGGTAGGCGAGGTCCCCGGAGCGCAGCGCGACCAGGTGGCCGTAGGCGCCGAGGTAGGGCTGGAGGTCGGTGACGGGCCTGCCGTCGCGGGAGACCTTCAGCTGCAGCTCGCTCGCCCTGCCCGGGCGCGGGGCGCCGGTCAGTTTCACGTCGTAGCCGTCGACCCGGGCCGTGGTGCTCGCGGGCGGCAGGGGCCGGGCCTCGTACGGGCCGGAGGCGGCGAGGTCCGCGCCGAGGGTGAGGTTCTGGGCGTTCTCCTTCGCCGGGGTGAAGTCGGCGAAGACGCGGTAGCCGCCCGCGCGGGGCAGGTCCACGGGGGTGCTCCAGGTGCCGTCGGCGGCGCGGGTGGGGTGCAGATGGCGATAGGTGACCAGGTCGCGTGAGGCCACGATGAGGTGCAGTTCCTTGTCGTGCTCGCGCTGGTAGGCGGTGAGCGCGCGGCCGCCGGTGTCCCGGACGGTGAGGCGCAGGTCGGACGGCTCGCCCGCGGTGACGCGCGGGGTTTCCAGGTCGAGCGTGTAGCCGCCCTCGGAGATCTGCAGTCCGCCGGCCGGGGGTGTGTCGTGTCCGGCGTGGTCGCCTCCCACCGACCGCTCCGGCGCGGGCCGGCTGTGTTCGTCTCCGTGCTTCGGCGGGCTGTCGGCGGCGACGGGGCCCACGCCCTGTCCGACGCCGTAGGCCGCGCCGAAGGTGGCTGCCAGGGCGGCGGCGAAGGTGGTGATCCTCAGTCCGGTGTTCATGGCCGTGGGCTCCTTCAGATACCGGCCTCCCGCTCGGTCGCGGGGCCTCCATGCACTTCACAATACCCCTGGGGGGTACCCAGTCAAGTCATTCTCGCGCTTGCATCGTATACCCCCGAGGGGTATATCTGACGGCAGCGCGGAATACCCCTGCCCCGTATCCACCGCAATCTGTTGCATCGCCCAGAGGAGGCACCCGATGCCCGCCACCACCTACGCCGTCTCCGGAATGTCCTGCGGCCACTGCGAGGCCACGCTGACCGAGGTCATCGGCGAGCTGGACGGCGTCCGCGGTGTCGAGGTCGACCTCGACAGCGGCCATGTCACCGTCACCAGTGCCGTCGAGCCCGACGACGCCGCGATCGCGGAGGTCGTCGACGAGGCCGGCTACGAGCTGACCGGGAGGGTCTGAGCCATGAGCACCGGTACGACGACCGGCACCGGCGCCGAGATCGAGCTCGCCATCGGCGGCATGACCTGCGCCTCCTGCGCGGCACGCGTCGAGAAGAAGCTCAACCGCATGGACGGGGTCACAGCGACCGTCAACTACGCGACGGAGAAGGCCAAGGTCAGCTACTCCGGTGATGTCTCCGTCGGCGATCTCATCGCCACCGTCGAGGCGACCGGGTACACCGCGCGGGAGCCCGCTCCCCCCACCGGGCAGGACGACACGGACACGAAGGCCGACGAACTGCGGCCGCTGCGCGAGCGGTTGATCACGGCGGTGGTGCTCGCGGTGCCCGTCGTGGCCATGGCGATGATCCCGGCGCTGCAGTTCGAGTACTGGCAGTGGCTGTCGCTCACCCTGGCCGCACCCGTCGTGACGTACGCGGCGTGGCCCTTCCACAAGGCGGCGTTCACCAACGCGCGGCACGGCGCTGCCACCATGGACACCCTGATCTCGGTGGGCACCTCGGCCGCGTTCCTGTGGTCGCTGTGGGCGCTGTTCTTCGGCACCGCGGGCACGCCGGGCATGACGCACCCCTTCGAGCTGACGATCGAGCGCACGGACGGCGCCGGGAACATCTACCTGGAGGCCGCCGCGGGCGTGACCGCCTTCATCCTGGCCGGGCGGTACTTCGAGGCCCGCGCCAAGCGCAAGGCGGGCGCGGCGCTGCGGGCACTGCTGGAGCTGGGCGCGAAGGACGTCACGGTGCTGCGCGACGGCGGCCGCGAACAGACCGTTCCGGTCACGGAGTTGACGGTCGGCGACCGATTCCTGGTCCGGCCCGGCGAGAAGATCGCGACGGACGGGACCGTCGAAGAGGGTTCCTCCGCCGTGGACGCCTCGATGCTCACCGGCGAGTCCGTCCCCGTGGAGGCGGGCAGGGGCGACCCGGTCACCGGCGCCACGATCAACGTCGGCGGGCGGCTCGTCGTCCGGGCGACGCGGGTGGGTGCCGACACCCAGCTGGCCCGGATGGCCCGGCTGGTGGAGGACGCGCAGAACGGCAAGGCCGCCGCGCAGCGGCTCGCGGACCGGATCTCGGCGGTGTTCGTGCCGGTGGTGATCACCCTGGCGCTCGGCACGCTGGGCTTCTGGCTGGGCAACGGCGTCGGGCTGACGGCCGCCTTCACCGCGGCGGTCGCCGTCCTCGTCATCGGGTGCCCGTGCGCCCTGGGTCTGGCCACGCCGACCGCGCTGATGGTGGGCACCGGGCGGGGCGCCCAGCTCGGCATCCTCATCAAGGGCCCGGAGGTCCTGGAATCCACACGCCGGGTCGACACCGTCGTCCTCGACAAGACCGGCACCGTCACCACCGGCCGTATGACGCTGCTGGCCGTGCACACCGCCGAGGGCACGGAAGAAGCCGAAGCGCTGCGGCTGGCCGGGGCGTTGGAGCACTCCTCCGAGCACCCGATCGCCCGGGCCGTCGCCGAGGGGGCGCTGGAGAAGCTGGGCGCGTTGCCCACACCCGAGGACTTCGCCAACGTGCCCGGGCTCGGTGTGCAGGGCGTCGTCGAGGGCCACGCGGTGCTCGTCGGACGGGAGCGGCTGCTGGCCGACTGGGCGATGGAGCTTCCCGAGGGCCTGGCCCGGGCCAGGGCGGCGGCCGAGGACGCCGGGCGCACGGCCATCGCGGTCGCGTGGGACGGCGAGGCGCGTGCCGTACTGGAGGTCGCCGACGCCGTGAAGGACACGAGCCCCGAAGCGGTCGGCCGGCTGCGGGTGCTCGGCCTCACGCCCATCCTGCTGACCGGCGACAACGAGGCGGTGGCCCGGTCCGTCGCCCGCGAGGTGGGCATCGAGGAGGTCGTCGCCGAGGTGCTCCCGCAGGACAAGGTCGAGGTGGTGAAGAGGCTCCAGGCCGAGGGCCGGTCGGTGGCGATGGTCGGTGACGGGGTCAACGACGCGGCGGCCCTCGCCCAGGCGGATCTCGGTCTTGCCATGGGCACCGGCACGGACGCCGCGATCGAGGCCGGCGACCTGACGCTCGTCCGGGGCGATCTGCGGGCCGCGGCGGACGCCATCCGGCTCGCCCGCCGCACGCTGGGCACGATCCGCTCGAACCTGTTCTGGGCCTTCGCCTACAACGTGGCGGCCCTCCCCCTGGCCGCGGCCGGCCTGCTCACCCCCATGATCGCCGGGGCGGCGATGGCCTTCTCCTCGGTCTTCGTCGTCGGCAACTCCCTGCGGCTGCGCACCTTCCGCGCCGCCGACTGAGGCACCGACGGGTCAGCGGCGCCGCCACACCAGCGTGTAGCGCCAGAACAGGCGGCGGCGCAGACGGACACCGGGGAGGACGACCCGGGCCTCGCGTGCGATCTCGGAGAAGGTCAGGTCCGCCGGGCGAGTGGGGGCGGTCATCGAGACCGGGCGGGGCGCCGGGCGGCCCCGGTTCTTCAGCAGCGCCATGAGGACGTTGAGCGGGATCGACGCGATGCCGAGCAGGTGGTCGACGGGCGTGTGCTCCTGGGCCACGCCGACGATCACCAGGGTGCCGCCGGGAGCGAGATGGTCACGAAAGGCCTCGAGGGCCTCGGTGAGCGGCAGCTGGTGGACGACGGCGACGCAGGTGATGACGTCGTACGACCGGTCACCGAGGCCGGTGGGCGCGTCGGCCGCGGTGTAGGTCACCGCGGCCGTCGCCGGGGTCAGCTCCCGCGCCCGGGCCGTGATCTCCGGGTCGGCGTCGATCCCGTGGACGCGCTCCGCCCGGCCGGCCAGCAGCCGGGCCAGGTCGCCACTGCCACAGCCCACGTCCAGGGCGCTGCCCACCCGTTCGGGCAGCTGCCTCAGGATCCAGCTGTGGAAGTGGGCGTTGTGGTCCCAGGGGCGGGCGGCGTGGAAACGCTCCAGAGCGCGCAGGGTCCGGCGGGGCAGCAGTGGCATGTGCTCAGTGTTCCGGCTCACCGGGGTGGTCGTCCGCCGTCCGGGCACTCGGGAGGTACCAGCTCGCGGGGGCGCCGAGCATGCGCCGGGCGTGAGCCGGTACCTTGCTGGGGAAGGCCACTGCGGGGAGAAGCACATGACCGATCCGACGACCACAGACGCGGACGCCCCCCGTCCGCTTCAGCACACCCGGGGCTTCGCGAGTCGACCCGGCCGGCTCGTGAGCGCCGTGTTCGGCGATCTCAGGGCCGTGGACGGCGCCCTGTACGCGGCGGTGGCCGCCACTCCCACGCCGACCCTGGACCGGGCGCTGCGCCATCTGTCGCACGCGGCCGACCACTCCAAGATCTCGTTCGCCATCGCCGCCGCCCTGGCCCTGGCCGGGAAGCGACCGCGCAAGGCCGCCCTCGCCGGCGTCGGCGCGATCGCCGTGGCCTCGGCCTCGGCCAACCTGCTCGGCAAGCGCCTGGTGCGCCGGGCGCGGCCGGACCGCGAAGCGGCCCGGGTGACGGTGGACCGGCACGTCAAGATGCCGACCTCCGCCTCGTTCCCGTCCGGGCACACGGCGTCTGCGGTCGCCTTCGCCACCGCCGTCGGGGTGGTCCTGCCGCCCGCGGCGGTACCCCTCGGCGCGCTGGCGAGCGCTGTCGGCTACTCCCGCGTCCACACGGGCGTGCACTACCCGGGCGACGTGGCGGCGGGCGCTGTCCTCGGCATCGCGAGCGCGGCGGCGGCCCTGGCGGCAGCGGCGGCCACGCCCTCGGCGCGGACGCAGGCCCTGCTCACGGGGGCCCGTTCGTGGCCGCGGATCAGCATCGGCGGCGCCCTGCGCCGGTGAGCCTCGGGTCGGCCGGGCGCGGGGACCCACCCCGCCGCCCGGCGCCCTCACGGTGACGAACCGTCAGCCGAAAGCCCGCACGGCCTGGTAGTACGTCCAGGCCGTGCTGGTGCAGGAGGTCTTCGTGCCGCCGCTGTAGGCCGCGCAGACCCTCTTCAGGTCCTCGTAGAAGGCGCTGTCGAGCCGGGACTTGTTGGCGCTGAAGGTGCCCGCCGCCTTGTAGTTGCGGTAGCCGAAGTCGTGACGGGCGCAGGACATCGAGAAGGGGAAGCCGAACGGGTTGTCCGGCGAGGAGGAGCAGTAGTCGGTCGACCAGTCGAAGGCGTACGCGGCCCAGGCGGCCTGGTTGGCCCGGGCGGCGGCCCAGGTGCCGTAGCTGGACGCGCTGGTCTGCGTCCAGTTCGCGAGCACCTGGGGCTTGTCGGCAGGAGCGGCGCTCGCGCTGGTGGCGGCGCCGACCACGGTGACGAGGCTCAAAGTGGTGGCGGCAAGACCGGTTGCCCATCTGCGGTGCATCCCACACCTCCATGAGGCTGCGACCCGCCCATCGAGTCGCAGGTTCATGACAAGAGGATGACCACCTCGTCCCGGTGTTCACACCTGATGTGTCCCAATAGCCTCTGAACTTCCGGCTATTGACGGAGAACGGCGGCGGACCGGCGTATGTCGACGGCGGTCAGCGCCAGGGCCAGCGGTCCGGGGACGAGGAAGGCCAGCGGCAGCAGCATCCAGGCGCACAGCGCTGCCGTCGCCACGGCGAGCAGGACCAGGCCGCTGCCCCCCACGTCCGCCACGGCGTCCCGGCCGGCCCCGCGCACCGCCGCACGCCAGTCGGTGAGCGACTCGGGGCGCCCGCAAGCCCGCAGGCCGACCACCACCGCGACCGTGCCGATCACCGCGGCCGCCACCGCGAACAGCGGCGCCCCCGGCAGCCCGGCCCCGGCCAGCGCCACATCGGCGGCGAACACCAGCAGACCCGCCAGGACGACGGACCCCGCCACCAGGTCACCGGCGCGCGACCGCCGCCGCAGCAGGGCGAAGTACCGCCCCGCCGTGACGGGTTGGTCCACTCCCGCTCCCCGCAGCACGGCGCACGCCGTCGACAGCGCGGCCGGGACCGTGACCAGGGGCAGGCAGGCCGCCGCCGTGGCGAGTCCGACGCTCAGCACCTCGGCGAACAGGGTCATGCGCGGGCCGAACACCTCGCCCGTGTCCCTCGCGGTCATCTCGCTCACCCCTTCAGCCCGGAGCTCGCCATGCCCTCCACCAGGAACCGCTGGAAGGCGAGGAAGAACAGCACGATCGGCAGCAGCGCGATCACCGACAGGGCGAACATCGGGCCGAACGCGGAGGTGCTGGAGGCGTCCACGAAGGAGCGCAGGGCGAGCGTGAGGGTGAACTTCTCCGGGTCGAAAAGGTAGATGAGCTGGGTGAAGAAGTCGTTCCAGGTCCAGATGAACGTGAAGATGGCGGTGGTGATCAGGGCCGGCCGGGTGAGCGGCAGCACGACCTGGAAGAAGCTCCGGAAGGGACCGCAGCCGTCGATCCGGGCCGCCTCCTCCAGCTCGCGCGGCAGACCGCGCATGAACTGCACGATGAGGAAGACGAAGAACGCCTCCGTCGCGAGGAACTTCGGCAGGATCAGCGGCCAGTAGGTGTTCACCAGGCCCAGCTGGTTGAAGATGATGTACTGCGGGATCAGCACCGCGTGGTGCGGCAGCATGATCGTGGCGATCATGAAGGCGAACAGCGGCCCGCGGAAGCGGAACCTCAGCCGTGCGAAGGCGTAGGCGGCGAGTGAGCAGCTGATGACGTTGCCGAGGACCGCGCCGCCCGCGATCAGCAGGGAGTTGCCGAGCAGCCGCCAGATGGAGACGTCGTTGACACCGTCGAGGGCGGTTGCGTAGTTCGACCACTCCAGGTGGCTGGGCAGCAGGTCGAGGCTGGCTATGACCTCGTCGGCGGGTTTGAGCGAAGTGGCCAGCAGCCAGGCCAAGGGGTACAGCATGACCAGCAGGGCGGCCAGGCAGCCGAGGTGTACGGCGGCACGGCCCCATCGAACGGGCCTGTGGGTGGCAGTGGTCGAGGTCACCGGTCCCCCTCGGAAGCGTAGAAGACCCAGGAGCGCGAGGTGCGGAACAGCACCGCCGTGACGACGCCGATCGCGAGGAGCAGCACCCAGGCCATGGCGGAGGCGTAGCCCATGTGGGAGGCGACGAAGCCGCGGTCGTAGAGGTACATGGTGTAGACGAGGGTCGAGTCGGCCGGTCCGCCCTTGCCCGCGCTGACCGCGAAGGCGGGGGTGAACACCTGGAAGGCCTGGATGGTCTGCAGGACCAGGTTGAAGAAGATCACCGGGGACAGCATCGGCACGGTGACGGACAGGAACTGCCGCCACTTCCCGGCCCCGTCGACCGCCGCCGCCTCGTAGAGCTCGGCGGGAATCTGCTGGAGTCCGGCGAGGAAGATGACCATCGGCGCGCCGAACTGCCACACGGTCAGCAGAGCCACGGCCAGCAGCGCCCAGCCGGGCTTGTTGACCCAGCCGCCGGTGCCGAGCAGGTTGTCGACCGTGCCGCCGTCGTTGAAGACCGCCCGCCAGACGAGCGCGACGGACATCGACGCGCCGAGCAGGGACGGGGCGTAGAAGGCGGAGCGGTAGAAGCCCTTGCCGCGTTTCATGCCCTTCAGTGCGAGTGCGACGACGAGGGCGAGGGCGAGTTGCAGGGGCACGGCGATGACGACGTACGTCAGGGTCGTCACGACCGAACGCCAGTAGCGGGGGTCCTCGGTGAACATCTGCACGTAGTTGCGCAGACCGATCCACTTCGGCGGGTTGAACAGGTCGTAGTCGGTGAACGACAGGTACAGCGACACGGCCATCGGCAGCAGTGTCAGGACGATCGCGCCGAGCACCCAGGGCGAGAGGAACAGCCAGGCGGCGCCCTCGCGTTCGCGCTTGGGGCCGCGCTTCGGAGCGGCGGCGGGGGCGCGCCTCGCCTCCGCGGGCATCGCGGTGGTGGTCATGGCCTCAGCTCCGCCTTCGCCTCGGTGACGTAGTTCTCGGCCGCCTCGCGGGGCGACATGCGCGCGTAGGACACCTGGTCGTAGTCGCGCTGGAAGGTGCTCTGCAGGGCGTTGTCGCCCGATGGAGGCGCCTGAGGCGGGTCCTTGAGCTTGCCCTCCAGAGATGCCTGGAAGCGTGCGATGGTCTTGTCGAAGTCCTTGAGCTGCGGGCCGGTCTCGTCGCGGATCGTCTCGTTGACGGGGATGCCGCGGCTCGCGCCGAGGATCTTCGCGGCCTGCCGGTCGTTGATCAAAAAGTCGACGAGCCGCGCGGCCTCCTCGGGGTGGCCGGTGCCGGCCGAGACGCCCACGAACATGGACGGCTTGAAGTACTGACCGGGTGTGCCGTCCTCGCCGGACGGCATCGGGGCGAGGGCGACTCCACCCTTGACCAGGGCGGCGAAGCCGCTGGCCGGGGCGTCCCAGTTGGCGTCGGTGACCGAAGTGCCGCGCCCCAGCGGGGTGTTCTCGACGGAGCCGTCGAGCTGGGTGGTCTGTTCGGCGGGTGAGACGGCACCCTCGCGGCGCAGCCGGTCGGTGAAGGTCCACCAGCGCGCGAGGTCGCCTGCGGTGAAGCCCAGTCCGCCGTCCTCGGTGTAGAGGGCCTTGCCCCGGCCGCGCAGCCAGACCTCGAAGGCGTCCTCGCTCTGGCCGGGGTCGGTCGCCCCGGGCTTGCCGGTCTTCTTCGCCAGGGCCCGCATGGTGTCGGCCCACTCGCTCCAGGTCCAGCTCTCGCCGGGCAGGGGGACGCCCGACTTCTTCCACGTCTGGACGTCGTAGGCGACGGTCTCGGTGCCGCGGCCCTGCGGGATCGCGTACTGGACGTCGTCGACGCGGCCGGTGGCGAGCAGGCCCGGGTCGATCTCGGAGGTACGCAGGACGGACTTCTGTTCCGCCAGGTCGAGCAGGACCCCGCCGGAGGCGTACTGGTCGATCTGGCGGTAGTCCAGCTGCATCACGTCCGGGGCGTCACCGCCGGCGGCCTGGGTGGCGAGCTTCTGCTTGTAGGCGTCGTAGCCGGAGAACGACGTCGCCACGTCGATGTCCGGGTGCTGTTTCTCGAACAGCGCGACGGCCCGCTCGGTGCGTTCCGCGCGGTCGGGATTGCCCCACCACGTATAGCGCAGCACGACCTTGCCGCCGCCTGCGGACTCGCCGGATCCTCCGCAGCCCGCCAGCACGGCACACAGTGCCAGTGCGGCGGCCGACGCGCAGAACCCCTTTGTCCTGTGTCCGGGCATGCCGAGGTCACTCCTCTCGATACGGAGTTTCGGTTGAGCCCCCCTCAGGTCCCCCCCTGCCGCCCCTTAGACCTCCTGCTACTCCCCCTGGTACGGCAGCGTGGTGCCGGGCAGCGCGTACTCGTCGCGCCGGCCGCACATGCCGAAGCCGCCGAGCCGGGTGGGCGCGGCCTCGTGGGCGGTGGCGCCGCCGAGGTAGGCGGGATCGCCGGCGGCCAGCGCGTCGAGCTGGGCGCCGGTGCGTTCCGCGGTGGCCAGGGCGCCCTCCCGCCACAGGGCCTGCCAGGTGGGCACCTTGTCGCGCACGATCCGGGCGGCGGCCCGCTGGAACTCCAGGTACGGTCCGTTGTCGCCGGCGACGAGAGCCTCGCGCAGCCCGAGGTACCCCTCGACGGCGAGGTCCCTGCGGCGCCGGGCGGCCGCGGCCGTCTGCGGTCCCGTGCCGGGCGGCAGGGCGGCCGCTGCGGCGTACTTCTCCGGGTCGGCGAGCACCTCGGGCGGGAAGGTGAACACGGCGTCCCCGGCTTCGGGCAGGCCGCTGTTCTGCATCAGCACGGTGATGCGCAGGTCGCCGCCCTGCACCATGCGGTGCACCGTGCCCGGCGTGAACCAGGCGAGGGAGCCGGCTTCGAGGGGGATCTCCCGGTAGCCGTCCGGGCTCAGGGTCTGGACCGCGCCCCGGCCGCCGGTGACGACGTACGCCTCCGTGCACACCAGGTGCAGGTGCGGGCTGCCGCCGCAGACGCCGTCGGCGGCCTCCCAGTCGTAGGCGCTGAGGTGCGACAGGCCGATCGCGCCGGGGAGCGGGTGCGGAAGACCCGCCGGCTTGGGTTCACTCACCACGGCAGGCCCTCCAGGTGGGTGCCGACCCGGTCCCGGTCCCAGGCGCCGTCGGCGACGACGATGCGGTACCGGTACCCGAAGGACTCCCCCGGCGGCAGCTCGAACTCCTCGAAGAAGGCCCAGGAGAAGGCGACGGTCGGGAAGGGCTCGGAGCGGACGAACCAGTGCGACTCGTGGATCGAGGACGTCCCGTCGAGGTTCTCGGGCGCGTGCGCGAACACCAGGGTCGAGTGGCCGTCGACGTCGTCGTGCTCGGTGGTGAAGGCGATCCAGGGGCCCTGGGTGCCCATCAGCTTGCCCGCGTCGGCGTCGGTGTCCGGGGCGAAGACCGTGCCGCCGGTGAAGTCGCGCGGGCCGCGCCACTGGAGTCCGGTGTAACCGGCCATCTCACGGCCCGCGGTGGTCGGTGATCCGAAGACCAGAGGCTCGGAGCGGACGTTGGTGAGGCGGATCGACCAGTCCAGGGCCCAGGAACCGGCCTCCTCGTCCACCGAGTGGACGGTCAGGCCGCGCACCTCGCGCGCCCACTCCTCGCCGCCGTTCTCGATCCAGGTGAGATTCTCGGTGAAGGTGAGGCGGTCGTCGCCGACGGTGAAGTCCGCGAAGCCGTCGTGCCGCATCGAGCCGACGCGCTCGGGCAGGGGCAGGTAACCCTGGCCGTGGACGTAGCAGTTGCCGCCCCAGAAGTTCTGGCCGGACAGATGGCTCGCGGTCATCTGCAGGCCCTTGTGCCAGCGGTGGTCGTTCGGGCGGTAGCCGGTGACCGTGCGGCCCGAAAGGGTGCGCACCGGGTGGGCGTAGGGCTTGCGGGACTCGAAGGGGTCCGGGTCGGGGCGGTAGACATAGCGGAGGATCTCCGTGCCGCCTGCGGTGACGGCGATGTCCTCGCCGTGCGTGTGGGTGACGCGGATGGTCATGCGCGCTCCTTGGGGGCCCAGTCGGGGTACTCGCCGTGCATGGCCTCGTAGAAGGGGTCGCCGGGGCCGATCTCCCCCGCGCGCACCGAGCGGCCGGTGAACGCCGCCTTGTACAGGGCGGCGGCGAACTCCAGGGTGGCGCGGGCGTCGTGGCCGCTGCCCGGTGGCCGGGTGCCGGTGTCGTAGGCGTCGAGGAGTGTGCCCAGCTGCGCGGTGTGCGAGCTGGGCACGTCGCTCGCGGGGGTGCGCCAGGCGGTGGCCCGCTCGGAGGCGACGTGCGGGGCCGGGGTGTAGGTCCAGCTGTCGTTGCCGTGGCCGTACAGGTGGGTGAGTTCGACCGTGGCGTCCGCGCAGTCGATGCGGATGCGGCTCACCTCGTCCGGGGAGAGCACACTGTTGACGACGGTGGCGAGGGCGCCGTTGCGGAAACGCACCAGGGCGGTGGACACGTCCTCGCTCTCGGTGTCGTGGACCAGGCGCGCGGCCATCGCGCTGATCTCCCGCCACTCACCGAGCAGGTGCAGCAGCAGGTCGTACTGGTGGATGCCGTGGCCCATGGTCGGGCCGCCGCCCTCGCTCGCCCACTTCCCGCGCCAGGGCACCGCGTAGTACGCCGCGTCCCGGTGCCAGGTGGTCTGGCAGTGCGCCACCAGCGGGGCTCCCAGCTCGCCGCTGGTGATCAGCTCGCGGGCGTGCACGGCGCCGGATCCGTAGCGGTGCTGGAAGACGACCGCCGCATACGCGCCGGAGGCCTCCTCGGCGGCGGCGATCTCGTCGTATTCGGCGAGCGACAGGGTGAGCGGCTTCTCGCACAGTACCCAGGCGCCGGCCTTCAGCGCGGCCACCGTCTGCTCGCGGTGCAGCGAGGGCGGCGTCCCGATGAGGACCAGATCGGGGCGTACGGCGTCCAGCATCGCGTCCACCGAGGTGTACCCGGCGACCTGCTCTCCGGCCAGCTCGCGGAAGGCGTCGAGGCGGTCCTGGTCCACATCGACGGCGGCCACCAGTTCCACCCGGTCGGAGTGGGCCCGCAGCGCGGGCAGGTGACTGCCGCTCACGATGGCTCCGGTGCCGACGACGGCCACGCGGCGGCGGACGGGAGACCCTGGGGTCACGGACATGCGGTGCTCCTCGGACAACCGGCGGACAGGCGCTTGGAAAGCGCTTGCACTCGGAAGGGACCCTAGGCGCGAGAGAATGTCTGGACAACCCCCCTGCAGCGACCTGCACAAGGTCTGCCCGAGCATCGTCCCAGCTCGGGGCGGAGATACGGGTCGCTGCCCCCGCCATGGAAACGGCATTCCCCCCTTTCCTGCTCGACTTCGTGCTCACGGGCGCCGACTCCCCCTACGGCAGCGCGCAGACGGTGATCGTGTGCGGCGACAACGCCGCGACACGTGATCCCGAGGTGTATCGGCGCGATGTCCAGCGCCCGTGCCGAGGACCCGCTGTTCGGGCCCGTCACGAACAACCTCAATCCCTGCGCGTTCTGGGACCGGCCGCGTGAGCGTCCGGCCGCGATCCGGGCGCTGTCCGGCGGTTCGGCGGTCCGGCGGTTCGTGGGGCGAGGCCGAGCCGATCAGCACCTACAGTGTCTTTCTGTGATCGAAGAGTGACGTCACGGTCCGCACCGCGGAGGGCGGACCGGCACGCCCCCAAAGACCGCACGGGCGAGGGGTCGTCTCCCGACGCCCGGCGGGACGAGCCCGTTGCCCCGCCCACCTCTTCGGAGGCACCATGGCCGCGCCCCCGCAGTCGCCCCGCCCGCGCCGCTCCGGTGCGTCCATCCTGCTCGTCCTGCTTCCCCTCGCGGTCCTCGTCCTGGTGGCGGTGTCCGTGGGGTCGTGGCTGCAGTTCACCGAGCGGCAGGCGAAGGACACGGTGCACACGGCCGGATCCGGAGCCGCCGACCGGGTGGACGTGGAGGTCACCACCCAGAGCGTCGACGCCGCTGCGAGAGAAATCGTCCTGCGGGTCCGGGTGCGCCCGCGCGGGGCACTCGGCGAGGATGAGGAGACCGCCCCGGTGGCGGATCTCCGCCTCCAGACGTCCGTGGCGACCCTCGGCGACCTGGCGTTCGAGGCGCACGAGCGGCTCGCGCCCAAGGACGTGCAGGTCGCGCTCACGGGTGGGTCGATCAGCGACTACCCGTTCGACACCTACGGCACCGACATCGAGTTCTGGGCGGAACTGAGCGGCGAGCCGGTGCCGGTGCGGATGCTCTTCTCCAACAACGACACCCTCTTCTCCATCGCCGTGACACCCCCACCCTCCGGGCAGGAGGCGGTACTGGGGCTGAAGCTGTCCCGATCGGGCAGCCTGCTCGTCTTCGCGGTCTTCATGATGGTCGTGATGTGGGCGCTGGCGACGTCCGTGCTCCTCGGGGCCTGGTTCCTGACGACCCGCAGGCAGGGACTGGTCTGGCCGGCCCTCGCGTGGATGGCCGCCACGCTGTTCGCTCTCGCGGCGTTCCGCAACACCGCCCCCGGCACACCGCCGATCGGCTGCGTGATGGACTGGTTCGCCTTCTTCTGGGCCGAGACCATCATCGCCCTGTGCCTGATCGTCGCGGTCACCACCGGCATCCGCACCGCTCTGCGCACAGCCGGCGACCGCCCCGCCTAGGACTGCCGCCGCAACAGCCGGGCCGCGACAGCCGGGCCGCGACAGCAACCGGCCCTGATGGTCACCGCCCGCGGGCGGTGACCATCAGGGCCGGTCCGCCGAGTCAGGACTCGACGATCTTGCGCACGTTCTCAACCGAACCGCACCCGGCCTTCAACTGGCGCTCACGCTCCTGCCAGAACGCCAGACCGAGTTCCTCGCGCCGCTCCATCGCCACGTTCTCCCGCGCACCGTTGAGGATGGTGCGCTCCTCCTCGTCGGCGTGGTGGGTGACGGCCTCGACCAGCTCCTCGAGCTTCGAGTCCCACTCCTCGGAGCCGACCTCCTCGACCTCGAGGAGCTCCAGGAGGGCCTCGTTGCCCTCGTCGTGCTCGTGCTCGCCGTGCTCGACCTCTTCGTCGTCGATGTTCTTGTACCGCTTGAGCGCCGGGTAGACCTTGGCCTCCTCGGCCTGCGCGTGCGCGATCAGCAGGTCCGCGAACTCCCGCAGGGCACCCGCCCGGTCGTCCTCGACGCTCCGCATCCGACGGAAGAGGTCTTCCATGCGCCGGTGGTCCTGAAGGATGAGTTCTACGACGTCTTTCGTGTCGGCCATGGAAATGGAACGCCTTTCCTGGGAGAGCTTCGGGTCACTTTCGTCTACCCCATTCCTGGCGATTCGTTCGCCACCGACGTGCTGTCGGCCTGTCGGCCGCCGGTCTACCAGCGGTACCAGCGGCCCTTACGGCCGCCGCTGTCCGCGGTACGCAGTACGAAGCCGAGCAGCCACAGGACCAGCACGATCACCGCGATCCACCACAGGGCCTTCAGTGCGAAGCCCGCACCGAACAGGACCAGGGCCAGCAGCAGGACGAGAAGCAGGGGAACCATAGTTATCAACCTCCGCTCCCTCTGGTGCCCCACCAGCAGACGAACACACAGTCGAATTGCCATGTTTCTTCACAAGGATCAAGGGCACGTGAATCGCTTGTGCCGGGACAGAGCGCCACGATCGGTTCTGCCCGAAGTTGCCCCAGGCGCAAGGGAGTTGTTCTCCATTTCTCGGGTATGCGGAGCGGCGGCCGGTGCACCGGCCCACTTCATTCGACCCGAGGGGGGTTTCCATGGGCAGTTCCGCGAGGCGCATCCGGGCGAGATCGAGCTGCGTGCTGGCGACGGCGCTGGCGGTCCTGGCCGTCGGCGCCGGTCCCGGCGGCGCGGCCACTCCGGCACCCGCGGCCAACCCGGCACCCAGGGCCGCGACGGCGATCGCCAAGGCCAAGGCCACGGCCACCACGGAACCGGTGGACGCCACATTGGGCTACCGCGCCAACGCCCGTAACGACAGTTTCGTCACCGGGGCCACGGCGGCCCCGCCGTTCACGAAGGCCTGGTCGGTCGACCTGGGCTCCGCGGTCTCCGCGCCGGTGGCGGTCGGCGGGAAGGTCTTCGTGGTGGTCAACGCCGTCGAGGAGGAGGAGAGCGACGGCCCGCGCATGGAACTCGTGGGCCTGGACGCGGCCACCGGCAAAAGGCTGTGGCCCCAGCGGCTGATCGCCGACAACGACCCCAAGGCCACCCTCGCCTACGGCGGCGGCCTCCTCTACACCCAGACCGGCAGGGGCGTCGTGACCGCCTGGGACCCCGCGACGGGCGGGCAGCGGTGGAGCCGCAGCATCGGCTCGGGCTCCTGCGAGTACCCGCCGACGTGGTACGACGGCACGCTGTACACCCAGGACGGCCGGGGCACGGCGCTGGCGCTCCGGCCGAGCGACGGAGCCGAGCTGTGGCGTGCTCCGCTCGTCGACTGGGGATGGTCGCCGGTGGTCGTCGACGACCTCGGCGTGTGGTTCGGCTTCGACAACGCCTCGTACCAGCTGCTGGACCGGCGCACCGGCCAGGAGCTGCGCCGCTACGACGTACCCGACCTGCTCGCGCTCGGCGGCAACCCGATCGCGCGCGGTGCCGGGGCGCTGTGGCTGCGCAGCGACGACGTCGACGACGAGCGGACCGTGGCGTACGACCAGAACACCGGCGCCGTCCTGCGTTCCTTCCCCGCCGACGCCACTCCCGCGTTCGGCCCGGGCCGGGTGTACGTGGCCCACCGGGGCGTCGTGAAGGCGATCAGCACGACGACGTACAAGACGGCCTGGAGCTACCGCAGCCCGCGCGGAGCCGCGACCGTCCGGCTGGTCGCGGGCGGGTACGTGTACGTCAAGGACGGCAACGGCAAGCTGGTGGTCCTGAACGAGCGCACCGGCGCGGTGGTCTGGTCCTACCGGCTCTGGGCCGAGCCGCACCCGATGGAGAACGTGCTCGCGGAGGAGGACTGGCGCGGCTGGGTCAACCCCGGCATCGCGACCCATGGAGGCCGCGTGTTCGCGCCCGGCCAGGACGGCGTGCTGACGGCGTTCGCGGACTGACCCGCCCAGGCGCGGGGCGCCGGGTGCCCGCACGGGGGCCCGGCGCCCCGCGCCTGCCGCCGGTCGCGTTCGCGCGTCGGAACGCCCGGCTCTCCCTCAGTCCGCCCCCACGACGATCACCTCGTCGGCGGCCGTCCAACGGCGGCGCTCGGACTTGGGCGGGTTGACCCGCACGCCGTAACCCGGACTCGTGGAGGCGTCGTCGTGGCTCCGGTAGCCGATGGCACATTCGCCGCGCCCGCGTGCCGCGGCCACGACGGTGGCGAAGGCCGTCTCGCTCCCGGGCAGCACGTAGTCACCGGCCGGCCTCAGGCGGATGCCGGTGCCGTCGGCGGAGAACAGCTCCTCGAAGACCGCCGCGAGCCGCCGGTTCTGGGAGATCTGTGCCATGAGCAGGCCGATGAGCTTGCCGCTGATGATCACGTCGGCTCCGGGCCCGAGCGGTGCCAGCGCCCGGTTGCGGTCGTCCACCAGCTCGGTGACGACGGGTAGTTCACGCCCGGACGCCTCCTCCAGCTGCCGCAGCAACAGCAGCGTGACGAGCGTGCGGTTGTCGGGTTGGTCCGGAGGCTGTCCGGGAGCGGGGTCCTCGCCCACGACGATCACACTGTCGTAGGAGTGCACGTCCAGACGCCGGAGGGTCTCGGGGCGGGTGACGTCCCCCGGGTGGAGGGTGAGGGTCAGGCCGGTGCCGTCGGGTGCTCGGGACTCGCGCACCTGCCGGACCGTCGCTTCACCGCCGTCCGCCACCACGTCGACGACCGACCCGGACCGGGCGCGGCGGCTCAGCTGCTCGATCATGAGCGGCGCCCGGCGGTTCCATCCGAGCAGCAGGACCCGCTCCGGTCGCGCCGGCGTCGCGGGTCCGGAGGCCATCGCCGCCTTCTCGACCCACTGCCCGCACTCCCCCGGCCAGGCCGTGTCGTCGTCACGGGAGATGACGACGAGCAGATCGTCCGCGGCGACCATCGTCTGCGGCGGCGGGTTGAGCAGCGGGGTGTCGCCGCGCACCAACCCGACGACACTGGACGTCGGAAAGGACAGCAGCGCGTCGCCGAACGGGCGGCCCGCCAGGGACTCCTCGCCGACCAGATAGAACTCGTCGCCGGCGAAGTCGAGGAGCTCCTGGTGGACCAGGGAGAGCCCGGGGCGGCGGGCGGCCTGGACGATCAGCCGGGCCGTGACGGTGTCGCTCTCCAGGACCACACCGCCCGGGCCGGCGGCGAGGCCGGCGGCCAGCCGGTAGCGGTCGTCCCGGACGGCGGCGACGACGGGCGGGCGGTTCGTCACCCCGGACGTGGACGCCCGCAGCGCCAGCAGCGTCTTGACGACCTCGGCATCGGCGTCGGGCTCGTCGCGGGGCAGGACCAGCACGACACCGGCCGTCGCCGGACTGGTCAGGGTGAGAACGGCCGGGTCGGTGGTGGGGCCGCTGCGGCAGATCAGCCGCGTCCGGCCGAGGGGTCCCACCTTCGTGGCGAGTGCCTCCTCCATCGCGGTCTTGTCGCGGTCGGCCAGTACCGCGACCGCCGCGCGCCGCTGGTTGGCGTTGGCGGCCACCAGCTCGCCGACGACCGTGAACACCTGCTCCGACCAGCCCAGGACCACGACGTGCCCCTGTTCGAGCACGGTCGACCGGCCGCGCCGCAACGCGGTGAGCCGCTCCGTGAGCGCCGTCGTGATCAGGCCGACCAGCGTCGAGACGTACAGCAGCGCCACCAGGGCGAGCAGCACCGACATCGTCACGCGCAGCGGTGTGCCGGTCGCCCCGCCCAGTCGCAGGGTCTCCCCGGTGAGGCGCCACACCTGTACCAGCCGGTCCGGCAGGGACTGCGGAGCGTGCGGGTCGGTCCACACCACAAGGGCGCTGGCCGGGACGACGACGGTCAGACACAGCAGCGCCATCCAGCCGACCAGGGCCGAGGCACCGCGGGCCAGCGTGCTGTCGAACCAGTAACGGGCCCGGTCGCCCACCGGAGTGCGCCGCTGCGCCACCCTTCCCCCTCCGTCGCCCCTGTCTCTCGTGCGGCCGGTCGGCGCCGCGTGCGCGGTGCGCCGGGCGGGACGGCCGGAGAGCACGGTTGTGGATACGCAGTCGCAGTGTGGAGGCTCGTTCGCGGCGCCGGACGCGGTTCGCCGAGCATTCATCCCTTCGGGTTCGCCGGGCACGTCGTGGGCGGCGGATCCGCTGTGACGTGAGGGTTTTGCCCCTGATTCGCTCCTTAGGGGCAACGCCCGGGCGAACGGCGGCGGCCCGTCACTGCCGCCGTTACAAAGATCGCCATGACTGATGATCACGCGTTGGTGCGCTCTGACGGTGGTTTCTCCCGGCGGGAGTTCGCGGCGGTGGCCGGCACGGCCACGGTGGCGACGGCCCTGGCCGGCGGTACCGCCACGGCCCTGCCCGCGCCGGCCGCGCCGCTCGCCCCGGCCGCTCCAGGCGGCGGCCGCGGCGCCGACTCCGACCGGTGCCTCGCCGTCGCCCGTGCCCTGCTCGTCCTGGATTCCGACGACCGCCCCCTCGTTCCGCGCTACTTGCGCGTCCTGAAAGACGGACTGCCGGCGCGCCGGACCCGTCCCAAGGACGTCCTCGTCATCGGCGCCGGCCCGTCCGGGCTGGTGACCGCCTGGCTGCTGAAGGAGGCGGGGCACCGGGTGACGGTCCTGGAGGCCAACGGCAACCGGGCGGGCGGCCGCATCAAGACCTTCCGCAAGGGCGGCCACGAAGGCGCCGCGCAGCCCTTCGCGGATCCCGGCCAGTACGCCGAGGCGGGCGCGATGCGCATCCCCGGCAGCCACCCGCTGGTGATGGAACTCATCGACCGGTTCGATCTGAAGAAGCGGCGCTTCCACTACGTCGACGTCGACGAGGAGGGACGTCCCGCCGCGCGCACCTGGATCCACGTCAACGGCATCCGCGTGCGGCGCGCCGACTACGCCCGCTCCCCCCGGCGCGTGAACCGGTCCTTCGGTGTCCCGAAGGCCCACTGGGACACGCCCGCCGCGGCGATCCTGCGTGCCGCGCTGGACCCCGTGCGCGACGAGTTCAGCTACGTCGGCCGGGACGGCAAGCGGGTCGACAAACCGCTGCCGGAGCGGCTGCGGGGCTGGGCGCGGGTGGTGAAGCGGTTCGGCGACTGGTCGATGTTCCGCTTCCTCACCGAGCACGCGGGGCTCGACGAGCGGACCGTCGACCTGATCGGCACCCTGGAGAACCTCACCTCACGCCTCCCCCTGTCCTTCATCCACAGCTTCATCGGCTCTTCCCTCATCAGTCCCGACACGCCCTTCTACGAGCTGGAGGGCGGCACGGCCGTGCTGCCGGACGCCCTGCTCGAACGCGTTCGCAAGGAGGTGCGGTTCGACCGCCGGGTGACGCGCATCCAGTACCACCACCCCGACCGGCCGTCCCCGGACGGCGGGCATGTGCGGAGCAAGGGCCCGCACGTGTGGGTGGACACCGTGTCCGAGGGGCGCGACGGCCCGGTCGTCCGCGAGCAGTTCACGGCCGACGTCGCCGTGGTGACGGTGCCGTTCTCCGGGCTGCGCCATGTGCAGATCGACCCGCCGCTGTCCTACCGCAAGCGCCGCGCGGTCTGCGAGCTGCACTACGACAGCGCGACCAAGGTGCTGCTCGAGTTCAGCCGCCGCTGGTGGGAGTTCGACGAGGACGACTGGAAGCGCGAGCTGAACGCCGTGGACCCGGGCCTGTACGACGCCTACCGCACCGGCAAGGCCCCCGCGGACGGCAGCCTGCTCGGCGCGCACCCCTCCGTGCCCGGCGGGCACATCACGCAGGCTCAGCGCACCCACTACGCCGCGAACCGCGCGATCGGCCGCGACCAGCCGGAGGCCGCCGGTGTCGTGGGCGGCGGCTCGGTGTCGGACAACGCCAACCGCTTCATGTTCAACCCGTCCCACCCGGTCCCGGGCAGTGCGGGCGGTGTGGTCCTGGCGTCCTACAGCTGGGCCGACGACGCCCTGCGCTGGGACTCCCTGGACGACGAGGCACGGTATCCGCACGCGCTGTGCGGTCTCCAGCAGGTCTACGGCCGGCGCATCGAGGTGTTCTACACCGGCGCGGGGCGTACCCAGAGCTGGCTGCGCGACCCGTACGCCTACGGGGAGGCCTCGGTGCTGCTGCCCGGGCAGCACACGGAGCTGCTGCCCGTCATCCCCGAGCGTGAGGGGCCGCTGCACTTCGCCGGGGACCACACGTCCGTCAAACCGGCGTGGATCGAGGGGGCGTTGGAGTCGGCCGTGCGGGCTGCCCTGGAGGTCCACACGGATCAGTGACCGTTGATCGAGGGGCCCCGGCGCGCACGCGCCGGGGCCCCCGTGCGTCCGGCTCACATCCGGCGGCGCTTCCTGCGACCGCAATGACCAAAACATCCGTTGCTTCCGGAAGGGAGACAGCCCACCGCAGCCCGGGCACCATGTGGCCCACGTCACCCTCCCCCACAGGGCGTATCCCTACCCGCATCGACGTACCGACAGGTGGTGGCACTCGTGCGCCTGCGCACCCCCCTCGCCCTGCTCGGGGCCGCCGTGCTCGTGCTCGTCGGACCGCCGCTGCTGACCACCGGCAGCGGCTCCGAGACCGGCACACAGATCCCGGGCCTGCGTTTCATGGTCCCCAACACGCCCGGCGGCGGCTACGACATCACGGCCCGCACGGCCGCGAAGAACGCCGAGGACGCCGGGCTGACCCACAACATCGAGGTGTTCAACCTGCCCGGTGCCGGCGGCACGGTGGGCCTGAGCCGGCTGGTGAGCGAGCACGGCAACGGCAAGCTCGCCATGTCCATGGGCCTCGGAGTCGTGGGCGCCGTCCGTTCCAACGACGCGCCCAAGACGCTCGGGGACACCACGCCGATCGCCCGGCTCACCGAGGAGCAGGACGTGGTCGTCGTGGCGAAGGACTCGCCGTACAAGACGATCGACGACCTGATCGGCGCCTGGAAGGAGAACCCCGGCAAGCTGCCGGTGGGCGGCGGCTCGTCGCCCGGCGGGCCCGACCACCTCGCGCCGATGCTGATGGCCCGGGCCGCCGGGATCCCTCCGAAGCAGGTCAACTACATCCCCTTCGACGGCGGCGGCGAACTGCTCGCCTCGATCCTCGGCAACAAGGTCGCCTTCGGGGTCTCCGGGGTCGGCGAGTACCTGGACCAGATCAAGGCGGGCGAGCTGCGCCTCCTCGCGGTCACCGGCCCGAAGCCCGTCGACGGGCTCGACGCGCCCACGCTGAAGGAGGCGGGCTACGACGTGAACTTCACCAACTGGCGCGGCATCGTCGCCCCTCCCGGCCTGAACGACGGGGAGCGCGACAAGCTCGTGAAGCTCGTCGAGGAGCTCCACGACTCCGACGAGTGGCGCACGTCGCTGGAGCAGAACGGGTGGGACGACGCCTTCCTCACCGGCGAGAAGTTCGGCGCGTTCCTCGACGCCGAGGACAAGCGCGTGGTTTCGGTGCTGAAGGAGCTGGGACTGTGACGACGCAGACCGACATACCCACCGCGGAGACCGGCGGCGAGCGGCGCTCGTGGCTGCGGGAGCACTCCGAACTCGGCGTGTGCGTCCTGCTGCTGGCGCTCGGCGTCCTGGTCCTGACCGACGCGCTCACCATGAACGTCGACATCGCCCAGCGCGGCCCCGTCGGCCCGAAGACCGTGCCGGTCGTGGTCGGCGCCGGCCTGCTGGTCATCGCCGCCCTGCTCGCCCTGGACGTGCTGCGGGGCGGCCGGGGCCAGGCCGAGGGCGGTGAGGACATCGACCTGTCCGAGCCGGCCGACTGGCGCACCGTGCTGCTGCTCGCCGGAGTGTTCCTCGGCGCGGCCGTGCTGATCGAACCCCTCGGCTTCCCCATCGCGGGCGCGCTGCTCTTCTGGGGTGCGGCCTTCGCGCTGGGCAGCCGCAAGACGGACCGCGATCCGCTCATCGCGGCCGGGCTCTCCCTCGTCACCTACACCGTCTTCAACAACCTGCTCGGAGTGCCCCTGCCCGGCGGTCCGCTGATGGGAGTGCTGTGACATGGATGCCTTCAACTCCCTTCTGGACGGCTTCGGTACGGCCCTCACGCCGATCAACCTCCTGTGGGCCGTCATCGGTGTGCTGCTCGGCACGGCGATCGGCGTACTGCCGGGCATCGGCCCGGCGATGGCGGTCGCACTGCTGCTGCCGGTGACGTACGGGCTCGACCCGATCGGCGCGTTCATCATGTTCGCCGGCATCTACTACGGCGCGATGTTCGGCGGCTCGACCACCTCCATCCTGCTCAACACGCCCGGGGAGAGCGCGGCGGTGGTGGCGGCCATGGAGGGCAACCCCATGGCCAAGTCCGGGCGCGGCGCCCAGGCCCTGGCGGCGGCCGCCGTCGGGCACTTCGCGGGCGGCCTGATCGGCACGCTGCTGCTGGTGGCGCTCGCGCCGACGGTCGCGAAACTGGCCGTGGACATCGGCGCGCCGGACTACTTCGCCATCATGGTGCTGGCGTTCATCGCGGTGACGTCGGTGCTGGGCTCGTCCCGCATCCGGGGTCTCGCCTCCCTGCTGATCGGTCTCACCCTGGGGCTGGTGGGCCTGGACCAGATGACAGGCCAGCAGCGCCTGACGTTCGGTTCGCTGCAACTGGCCGACGGCATCGACGTGGTGATCGTCGCGGTCGGCCTCTTCGCGATCGGTGAGGCGCTGTGGGTGGCGGCGCACCTGCGGCGCAGGCCGCCCGAGCCGATCCCGGTGGGGCGTCCCTGGCTGGGGCGCGGGGATGTGAGCCGGACCTGGAAGTCATGGCTGCGCGGCCCGTTCATCGGCTTCCCGTTCGGCGCGATCCCGGCGGGCGGCGCGGAGATCCCGACCTTCCTGTCGTACGTGACGGAGAAGCGCCTGTCGAAGCACAAGGACGAGTGGGGCAAGGGCGCCATCGAGGGCGTCGCCGGTCCGGAGTCGGCGGCGTCGGCCTCTGCGGCGGGCACCCTGGTGTCGATGCTGACCCTGGGCCTGCCGACCACGGCGGTCGCGGCCGTCATGCTGGCCGCCTTCCAGCAGTACGGCATCCAGCCGGGCCCGCTCCTCTTCGAGCGGGAGCCGGACCTGGTGTGGGGCCTGATCGCCTCCCTGTTCGTCGGCATGGTGCTGCTGCTCGCGCTGAACCTGCCGCTGGCGCCGGTGTGGGCGAAGCTGCTGCGCATCCCGCGGCCGTACCTGTACGCCGGAATCATGTTCTTCGCGGCGGTCGGCGCGTACGCCGTCGGCGGCGAGGTGATCGACCTGGTGATTTTGCTGATCATCGGTCTGATCGGCTTCGGCATGCGCCGCTACGGGCTGCCCGTGCTGCCCGCCGTGATCGGCGTCATCCTCGGTCCGAACGCCGAGCAGCAGTTGCGGAGGGCCCTGCAGATCAGCGACGGCAGTGTGACGGGTCTGGTCAACACGCCGTTCGCGGTGACCGTGTACGCGGTGATCGTGCTGCTGCTGGTGTGGCCGCTGCTGAGGAAGGCGGTGACACGCGGCAGCGCCGAGGCCTGAGGTCCGGCCGTCGCGGCGCCGGTTCCCGGGGCCGTACGGGCGGCGGATCTGTCCCTCACCGGTCGCGGCGACCCGTACGCGCGTTCCTGAACATCGCGCGTGCGGGTCGCCGTTCGTCCGAGGGTCGCGTTCGGCCCGGGCCCGGGCGTCAGGCGGAGAGCAGTCCTCTGCCCAGCCAGTCGGAGGAGTCCCGCACACCGGGCAGGACGAAGAAGTAGCCGCCGCCGGTCGGGGAGATGTAGTCGACGAGGGGTTCGTCGATCAGCCGGGTCTGGGTCGCCTCGAACTGACGGCGCACATCCTGCTGGTAGCAGCAGAAGACCAGTCCCATGTCGAGGTCGCCGACGCTGTCGACGCCCCGGTCGTAGTTGTAACCCCGGCGGAGGATACGGGAGTTGTCGGTCTTCGCGGTGCGGGGGTTGGCGAGCCGGATGTGCGCGTCGAGCGGGATCGCGGTGCCGTGCGGGTCCTTGGCGTAATTCGGGCTGTCGGTCTCCCGGGCACCGTCCAGCGGAGCGCCGGTGTCCTTGCGCCGGCCGAACATCAGCTCCTGCTCGGACAGCGAGACCCGGTCCCAGAACTCGACGAGCATCCGGATGACCCGGACGACCTGATAGCTGCCGCCGGCCGTCCACGCGGGCTCGCCCTGCCCGTCGCCGACCCACACCAGATGGTCCATCTCGCGCGCCGACGCGACGTTCGGGTTGGCGATGCCGTCCTTGAAGCCCAGCAGGTTGCGCTGGGCGCCGCTGGGCCGGGGCACGTTCTGGAAGCCGTCGACGCGCCACCGGATCTGCAGTGCGCCCCGCGTGTGCTTGGCGATGTCGCGCAGCGCGTGCAGCACGGTGTCCTGGCGGGCCGCGCAGATCTGCAGTGACAGGTCACCGTGGCATTCGGCGGGGTTCAGGTTGTCGTTGGGGAAGGTCCGCATGGGCGTGAGCCGATGCGGCTTGGCCGGGGCGAGTCCGTAGCGGTCGTCGAAGAGGGAGGCGCCGACCCCGACGGTGACGGTGAGCGCGTCGGCCGGGACGACGGGGCCGAGGATGCCGTTGTCCGAGGGCGGGGCGCCGACGCCGAGATCCGCGGGCGTGCCGCCGGAGGTGAGGAAGCGGGCCCGCTCGGTGAGGGTCTTCAGCAGGTCGGCCAGTTCGGTACGGCGGTCGGCGATGACGTCGAAGGAGACGAAGGCGGCGGCCGGTGGAGCGGGGGTGAGGATCCCCGCCTGGTGGATTCCGTGGAAGGGCACCGGTCCGGCGCTCTGCTGTCCGGCCGCCCGGGCGGTGCCGCTGCCGCTCTCCGCCAGCGCGAGTCCTCCCCCGGCCAGGACCGCTCCGGCGGCTCCTGCGCCGAGGGCCGTCTTCACGAAGGAGCGGCGGCCGGTGTGGGCGGGGCAGCCCGTCGGGGGCGTGTCGGCGGACGGCATGGAGGTGTTCCCTTCGGAGTCTTCTGGGGGGTGGTGCCGACGCTCGGCGCTCATGCGGACTTCCTGATCTCGAGCAGGTCCGGCACCGGGGAGAGGTCTTCCAGGAGCTGCCCCGTGGCCCCGTCGATCCGGGCCTTCGCCGCCGGGTCGAGCCGGTCGACGGGGGTCCAGCGGTTCCCGTGGTGTGCGGAGTCGAGCAGGTGCTGCAGGCGGGCGATGTCCGCGTCGACGGTGGGCAGCAGCCGCGGAGCACGCGCGGTGAGCAACGGCCGGAGCACAATGAGCAGTTCACGTGTGCCGGCGAGGTTGGCGTCGGCGGTGGCCAGCCCGGTTCCGCTGCCCTGGTCGGTGTCGCCGGTCAACTCGAACTGAAGCGTGTTCTCCATGATCTCGTGGGCGCGCAGGGGCAGGTCGGAGGGGTCGAAGTCCTGGTGCGGGAAGGCCTTTCGCAGCCCGGCGGCATCGTCGGCCAACCGCTGTGCGACGCCTTTGAGCTGGGCAGCGGACTGACCGTGCCACAGCCCGTACTCGATCCGGTGGAAGCCGGTGAAGCCCTGGTCGCGTACGCCGCCCGGCAGCCCGTCGGGTCGCCCGTTGATCTTCTGGTCGAAGTCCTCGAAGGTGCCGTAGGCGGCGCCGAGGGAGGCGTAGGTGCGGTGGGCGGTCAGCCAGTCGGTGCGGGCGGTGTCCAGGCGCCCGGCCCGGATGTCGTCGCTGAGCTGCCGGGTCTGGGTGACGAACGTCACCAGGCCCCGATTCACGTAGGTCCGGTACGCCTTGAGCGGTGCGGCGAGATCCCGCCGGCTCACGGGGACCACGGCGTGGGCTCCGGCGGCTCCGGTGACCCGGACCGCCTTCGAGGTGACGGCCTTGCCGTCGGTGGGCACGCAACGCCAGGCGTAGGTACCGCCCGCCACGGTGGCGACGAGGTCCCGGGTGGTGCCGGGGGCCAGGCCCTCGATCTCGCCGTAGACCGCGTTCGAGGACGGGTCGATCAGGTACACCTCGGACGTCTGGTTCCCCGTGTTGTGCATCCGGAAGTCCTGCCGCCCCGGCTTCGGCGCGGTGAAGCCCTGCCCACAGTCCGTCCCGGAGACGGCGACCGTCTGACCGGCGGCGGGCTTGGGGTGAGCCAGGGCCACGACGAGACCGGCCAGGAGGGCCGGGACGGCGACGACGGCGACGGGAAGGAGCAGGCGACGGCGGGTCGCCGCCGGGCCGGCGGGCCGGTCGGGTCGCGTCTTCGCCGCCGGGCCGGCGGGCCGGTCGGACCGCGGGGTCGCCGGCGGGGGCGGCGTGGTGGCCCCGCGGGCTCCCGGCACTCCGCGTGCCCCCCGGACGAAGAGCGGCATCACCACGGCGAGATAGCCCATGTATCCGGCCACTTGGAGCCAGGTCATCGCCGGGGTCAGGTTGAGAACGCCCTGGAGCAGGGTGCTGTACCAGGAGCCGGCGTCGACGCTGCCGCTCAGGTCGAAGGCGAACGCCGTCCCGCCGGGCAGGACCCCGCCCTCCTGGAGGTCGCGCAGCCCGTAGCCGAGGACGCCCGCGGCGATGACGACGAGCACCACGCCGGTGACGGTGAAGAAGCGGGTGAGGTCGATGCGCAGCACCCGGCGGTAGAGACCCCAGCACAGGAGGGCCGCGAGGACGAGCCCGACACCGGCGCCGACGAGCGGTCCTGTCGACTCGTCGGCCGCTCGGGCGGTGGTCCACAGGAACAGGGCGGTCTCCAGTCCCTCACGTCCCACGGCGAGGAAGGAGGTGAGGATCAGGACTCCGGCGCCCATGGTCAGCGCCTCGGTGACCTTCTCCCTGATCTCGCCCGCGAGGCTGCGGGCGGACCGCCGCATCCAGAAGACCATCGCGGTGACGAAGGCGACGGCGACGATGCTCAGGGCTCCGCCGAAGGCCTCCTGCGCGGTGGTGGAGAGGGAGGCGGCGGTGAAGGTCAGCACCGCTCCGAAGCTCATCGACAGCGCGATCGCGGCCAGCACTCCGGTCCACACCTGCGCCAGCCGCGCCCTGGCCCCTGCCCGCACGAGGGTGGCGACCAGCACGGAGACGACGAGCCCGGCCTCCAGCCCCTCCCTCAGCCCGATCAGAAAGCTGGGAAACGAGTCGTCCCACATGTAGCGCGGCCCTCCCGGCCCAACGCCCCGGCACCCGCGAACGAGTTAGCCAAGGCATGCCTTACCGACGCCGACCATCATGGACTCGGCTCTCTGGGCATCCGGTCATGAATGCCTCATGGCCCGGCAAAAGTCCTCAGGATGCGCCGACAGCCCCCGCCGGAACGGCGGTCAGCCCGCGGTTCGCCGAAGACTTCGGCGGTGCGCTCACCCAGCCCACGTCCGCCTCGGCTGATCGTCGCTGATCGTTCTCGGCCGCCGGACCGCACCTCTCACGACCACACCCCTTGACGCGTCAATGACAACAATGGCTTGATGTGGTGGGAGCGCTCCCACCTCGTCCAGGGAAGGGACCACCATGCACCGAACCCCCCACTCGTCCCCACACTTACGGGTCATGTCCGTCCTCGGCCTCCTGGCCGCCCTGCTCCTCCCCCTCGGCATGACGTTCGCACCCCGCGCGTCGGCCGCACCCGCGGCGGACCCCGTCCGCGTCATGCCGCTCGGCGACTCGATCACCGGCTCTCCGGGCTGCTGGCGGGCGGTGCTGTGGAACCGGCTGGCCGACAGCGGATACAAGGACGTCGACTTCGTCGGCACCCTCCCCCCGCAGGGCTGCGGGCAGGCGCACGACGGGGACAACGAGGGCCACGGAGGCGAGCTGGTCACCAACGTGGCGGACCAGAACCTGCTGCCCGGCCGGTTGTCCTCCACACGTCCGGACATCGTTGTCATGCACTTCGGCACGAACGACGTCTGGAGCAGCATCGCCCCCGATCGCATCCTCGCCGCCTACACCAAGCTCGTGGCGCAGATGAGGGCCTCGAATCCGGACATGCGGATCCTGGTGGCGCAGTTGATCCCCATGAACCCCAGCACCTGCGCGGCCTGTGCCCAGCGCGTCGTCGACTTCAACGCACGCGTTCCCGGCTGGGCCCGGGCGACCGGCACCGAGCGCTCCCCCGTCACCGTGGTCGACCAGTGGACCGGCTTCAGCACGGCCACCGACACCTACGACGGCGTGCATCCCAACGCCTCCGGCGACGCCAAGATCGCGGCCCGCTGGTTCCCGGCCCTGGCGGCGGCCCTCGACGCCGGAGTGCCGCAGGACCCGGGCGACCCGGGTGACCCGGGCGGGGACCCCACGGCATGCACCGCGCGCTTCCGGGCCGTCTCCTCCTGGCAGGGCGGCTACCAGGGCGAGGTGACGGTGACGAACACGTCGGGCTCCGCCGTTCAGGGCTGGACCGCGACGGTCGTACCGGCGGGCGGGGCGCGTCTGACCCAGCTCTGGAACGGCTCCCTCACCTCGGGCGCCGACGGCACGGCCACCGTCACCAACGCGGCGTGGAACGGCGCCCTCGCGCCCGGCGCGAGCGCCACGTTCGGCTTCGTCGCCACCGCCCCGGCAACGGCCGGCACCCCGGTGGCGACCGTCACCTGCGCCGGGAAGGCACCCGCCGGGTGACGGCCGTGCCGGGCCGGAAGCGTCCCGGCGCGGGCGCACCCGAGCCTGGCCCACCAGAACCGGCCCCATCCGAAACCGCTCCCACCCGAACCGAGCCCCGACGGCAGGACCCCGTTCGGCACGACAGCGCGACCGACAACGAGCGCCACTCGACCCCCACTTCTGGAGCCCTCATGAGACTCCGCCCCACCTCTCCACGCCCGGCCACCGTGGCCGCCGCCCTGCTCGCCCTCTTCCTGTCCTTCCTCGCCCTCACCCCGCCGGCGCAGGCCGCGCCCACCGGCTTCCGGGTGCAGAACGGCCGGCTGCTGGAGGCCGGCGGGAACGACTTCGTGATGCGGGGCGTCAACCACGCCCACACCTGGTATCCGGACCGCATCAGCTCCCTCGCCCACATCAAGGCCAAAGGCGCCAACACCGTGCGCGTGGTCCTCTCCAGCGGCGACCGCTGGACCCGAAACGACGCCGCCGACGTGGCGAACGTGGTCTCCCAGTGCAAGCAGAACCGGCTGATCTGCGTCCTGGAGGTGCACGACACCACGGGCTACGGCGAGCAGAGCGGAGCCGTCTCGCTCTCCCGGGCCGCCGACTACTGGATCGAGGTGAAGAGCGTTCTGGCCGGCCAGGAGGACTACGTCATCGTCAACATCGGCAACGAGCCGCACGGCAACACCGGCTACGCGGCGTGGACGGCCGACACCAAGGCCGCGATCGTCAAGCTCCGCGCCGCAGGGTTCGACCACACGATCATGGTCGACGCACCCAACTGGGGCCAGGACTGGGCGTTCACGATGCGCGACAACGCCGCCTCGGTCTTCGCCGCCGACCCCGACGCCAACACGGTCTTCTCGGTCCACATGTACGGCGTCTTCGACACCGCCGCCGAGATCACCGATTACCTGAACCGGTTCGTCACCGCCCGGCTGCCCATCGTCGTCGGCGAGTTCGGCCACGACCACTCGGACGGCAACCCCGACGAGGACACCATTCTGGCGGTGGCCCAGCAGCTCCGGCTCGGCTACCTCGGCTGGTCGTGGAGCGGCAACGGCGGCGGCGTCGAGTACCTGGACATGGTGACGAACTTCGACCCGGACCGGCTCACCTCCTGGGGGCAGCGCCTCTTCAACGGCGCGAACGGCATCGCCGCCACGGCCAAGGAGGCCGCGATCTACGGCTCCGGCGGAGGCGACACCACTCCCCCGACGGCCCCCGGCACGCCCACCGCCTCCGGTGTGACGTCCTCGTCCGCCACCCTGACCTGGGCCGCCGCCTCCGACGCGACGGGGGTCACCGGCTACGACGTCGTGCGGATCAGCGGCGGCTCCGAGTCCGCCGTCACCAGCACCACGAAGACCACCGCCACCCTCACCGGCCTGTCGCCCGCGACCTCCCACACCTTCGCCGTCTACGCCCGCGACGCCGCCGGCAACCGCTCGCCCCGCTCGGGCACGGTGACGGTCACGACCCCGCCCGGCGGCTCACCGTCGGCCTGCGGTGTCGGCTACCGGGTGACGGGCAGCTGGCCCGGCGGCTTCCAGGGCGAGATCGTCCTCCGCAACACGGGCACGTCCGCGATCAACGGCTGGACGCTGCGCTGGACCTTCCCGGACAGCCAGCGCATCACCAACCTGTGGGGCGGTACGGCGACCCAGACCGGCTCCGCGGTGAGCGTGGCGGCCGCCCCGTACACCGCGACGATCCCCGCGTCGGGTTCGGTCACCCTCGGCTTCACGGCCTCCCGGTCGACAGCCAATCCCAGCCCGACGGCCTTCACCCTGAACGGCGCCGACTGCTCCGTGAGCTGATCGTCCCCCCTGCGGCGGTGCCGCCGCGGCCCCCTGGCACGGCGGCACCGCCCTCGATGTGATCCGCGCTACAGCCCCACGGAAAGCGGTTTACGTCGCTCCGCAGTGGTCAGGCGGCGGGGATGTCGCACCGGCACCCCATCGCCGTATCTCCGGCAAGACGCGCACGCACCCGTCCGGGTTCCCCGCACGCCACGCGGGAGGCGTGATGAGCGAGGACACCCTGCGCATCCGCGCGGTCCAGGGCGGAGCGGCGGAACAGAAGGCGCAGCCCGTGCCGGAGCCGGCCGGCCGCCGGGACGCGTTCTTCGACAACGCGAAGTACCTGGCGATCGTGCTGGTGGCGATGGGGCACTCCTGGGAGCCGCTGCGGGACGGCAGCCGTGCGGCCTCCGCGCTCTACATGGTGGTGTACGCCTTCCATATGCCGGCGTTCATCGTGATCTCCGGCTACTTCTCGCGTTCCTTCGACGCGAGCCCGGGAAGGATCAGGCGCCTGATCACCGGGCTCGCGGTGCCGTACATCGTCTTCGAGACGGCTTACACGCTGTTCACCCGGTGGACCGACCAGGAACCGGACCGGCCGGTGACCCTGCTGGACCCCCTCTACCTGACCTGGTTCCTGATCGCCCTGTTCATCTGGCGGCTGACCACGCCGATCTGGCGGCGCGTGCGGTGGCCGCTGCCGGTCGCCCTGGTCATCGCGATGCTGGCGACGCTCTCGCCCTCCATCGGCAACGACCTCGACCTGCAGCGCACGCTGCAGTTCCTGCCGTACTTCGTCCTCGGTCTGCTGCTGCGGCCCGAGCACTTCCGGCTGGTGCGGCGCCGTGCGGCGCGGATCCTCGCCGTGCCGGTCTTCGCGGGCGCGCTCGTCGTGGCCTACTGGGCGGTGCCGCGGATGAGCGGGGCCTGGTTCTACCACCGTGACAGCGCCGAGGAACTGGCCGCGCCCTCCTGGTACGGGCCCGTGATGACGCTGGCGACGTTCGGCTGCTCGCTGGTCCTGGTCGCCTGCTTCCTCGCCTGGGTGCCCGGCCGCCGCATGTGGTTCACGGTGCTGGGCGCGGGCACGCTCTACGGCTACCTGCTGCACGGCTTCGTCGCGCAGGGATCCAAGTTCTGGGGCTGGTACGAGCCTGCGTGGGTGCACCGGCCCCCGGGCGAGATCCTCGTGACGGCCGTCGCCGCGCTGCTCGTGACCGTGCTGTGCACCCCGCCGGTACGGCGGGTGTTCCGCTGGGTGGTGGAGCCCGACATGGCCTGGGCGTTCCGCCGGGACGCACGCGATCAGGGGCGGGAGCGGAACGCCGTACGGGTGTGAGAGGCCCGGGAGGGCCGACCGCCGATGCGCTCCTCGGCCGGCCGCGGGGCGTGCGCGGCGCGTCCCTCGCCGGCCGAGGGGCATGTGCGGCGCCTCCCGACGCGCTCGTCAGCCTCTCTTGACGATCCAGGTGTGACCGATCACAATTCTCGACATGAATGTGACCGGTCACACAAAGCGTCCGGCGAGCATCAGGGATGTCGCCACGGCCGCCGGTGTCTCTTACCAGACGGTCTCGCGGGTGATCAACGGTCATCCCAGCGTCCGGCCGTCCACCCGGGAGCGGGTGCAGGCCGCCATCGAGGAGCTGGGCTTCCGGCGCAACGCCACCGCCCTCGCCCTGGCCAGCGGCCGCACCCGGACCGTGACCGTGCTCACCGCGAACACCACCCACTACGGCTATGCCTCGATCCTGCAGGGCATCGAGGAGTCCGCCCGCGCCGCGTCCTACGCGGTCGGCATCGGTGTGCTGGAGTCCGCCGAGGACGCGGCCGTCGCCGCCGAAGTGCAGCGCGCGACGGACACGGGCGGCGGGATCGTCGTGATCGCCTACGACCCGGCCGGTGTGCGGGCGCTGGGAACCGTGCCCGCCGGGGTGCCGGTCGTGGGGGTGGTCGAGACCCCGGCGAGCCCGCCCGGCGGCGAGAGCCCCTGGGTGTGGACCGACGACCGCGAGGCCGCCTACCAGGCGACCCGCCATCTGCTCTCCCTCGGCCACGAGACCGTGCACTACGTCGCCATTCCTTCCAGCACCCGCCGCACCAGCGCCCGCACCAACGGCTGGCGGCAGGCGCTGAAGGAGGCGGGCGCCCCGGAACCCCGTCCGGTGCAGGGCGGCTGGGGACCGGCGGGCGGTCACGCGGCGGCCCTGAAGCTGGCGCGGGACCCGTCCGTCACCGCGATCCTGTGCGGCAACGACGACCTCGCGCTCGGCGTGCTGCGCGCCCTGCACGAGACGGGCCGCTCGGTGCCCGGCGAGGTCAGCGTGGCCGGGTTCGACGACGCCCCGCACTCCGCCTTCCTCACCCCGTCGCTGACCACCGTGCGCCTGGACTTCACCGGCCTCGGCCGGGCCGCCTTCGCCCTGCTGCACGGCGCCCTGGAGGAGTCCGCCCCCGTCGCCCCGCATCCCGTGTCCGCACCGGAACTGGTGGTGCGGGAGAGCTCGGGCCCACCGCCCGCCCAGGTCTGAACAGCGCCTGTGCGCACCCTAGCCGCGCGTCCCGCCTCCTGAACCCCACCGCGTGCGGCGAAAGATCGTGTCCGGAATCACCAGTGGAGCCGTCAAGTGACCGGAGGTCCAGCAGCGTGATCACCCCCACCCGCACGAGATCCCGTACCGGAACCGCCCTGTTCGCAGCACTGCTTGGAGCAGCCGCCATGGCAGCCACACTCCCCACGACAGGACCGGCGGCCGCGGCCGCCGGTCCGCAGCGCCTGACCGTCGACCTCGACTCGTCCGAGGGCCCGGTGATGCTCGGCGCCAACGGCTCCCTCTACGGGCTCAGCGACGACGGGGTGCCCAGCGACGCCGTGCTGGAGCCCCTGAAGATCACCAGCGTCTCGCAGAAGCCGGAGGGCGGCGCCCAGCACCCCAACGGCGACGCGCTCACGGTCTCGAAGTCGTTCTTCCGCACCGGCGGCGGCGAGATCAACGTGATGATGCAGGACATCTACGCGAAGTGGCCGTACGAGGACCTCGGCATCGACGACTACCTGCCCAAGGTCGACAAGATCGTCAAGGAGATATCGGCCGACCCGAACAGCGACCGCTTCGTCTACATCCCGTTCAACGAGCCCGACCAGATCTGGTACAAGCTCGACGTCCAGGACCAGGCGCAGTACGAGAAGAACCGCGACCGGTTCTTCGAGGACTGGAAGACGGTGTACCAGCGGATCCGCGCGATCGACCCGGCCGCGCGGATCGCGGGGCCCAACGAGGCCGGGTACCACACCCGCCTGCTGAGGGACTTCCTCGCCTTCGCCAAGCGGGAGAACGTGCTGCCCCAGGTGATGACCTGGCACGAGCTCGGCTCAGGTTCGCTGCGTGACTTCCAGGCGCACTACGACGACTACCGCTCGCTGGAGCGCGCGGCGGGCATCGCACCGCTGAAGATCAACATCGACGAGTACGCCAACCGCCGCGACCTGTCCGTACCCGGGCAGCTCGTGCAGTGGGTGTCGATGTTCGAGCGCAACAAGGTGTACGCCAACATGGCGTACTGGGACGCCGCCGGCAATCTCAGCGGCCAGATGGTGCGCACCAACATCCCCAACGGCGGCTGGTGGCTGTTCCGCTGGTACGCGGGGCTGACCGGGAACACCGTGAAGGTGACGCCGCCCCAGCCGAACACCGTCGACACCCTCCAGGGCCTCGCCTCCCTGGACACCTCCCGCCGCCAGGCCCAAGTGCTGCTCGGGGGCGCGGCCGGTGACGCGGACGTGGTCGTGGAGAACGTCCCCAGGTCCGCGTTCGGCCGTACGGTCACCGCGACCGTCGCCGAGGCCGCCTGGTCGGGGTACGAAGGGCAGCACGCGGCGCCGCGGGTCCTCGCGCGCACCAAGGTGAAGATCGCGGACGACGGTTCGGCGACCGTGCCGCTGCGCGGCCTGCACAAGATGTCGGCGTACCGGATCGTCCTCACACCCGGCGGCTCGGGCACCCCGTCCACCGCTTCCGTCCCGTGGTCGGCGTCGTACGAGGCCGAGGACGCGGCCATCACCGACGGCAAGGTCTACACCCAGGGCACGGTGAGCAACGCCAACGGCTACGCGGCCTCCGGCACCAAGGACGTCGGCTCCCTCAACCAGCCCGGCAGCCAGGTCGCGTTCACGGTGAACGTGCCGAGGGACGGCACCTACGACCTGGCGATCCTCTACGGCAACCAGTCCGGCGGCCCCGCCACGCAGAAGCTGATCGTCGACGGCGCCGACCCGGTGACGGTCACCTACGCCTCCACCGAGAACTGGACCTACCGCGCCAAGAACGACGTCGGCGTCCGGCTGAAGGCGGGAACGCACCGGTTGGTGCTGGCCAAGGGCGACGCCGAGGTCACGCTCGACCGGATCGACCTGACGGCCCGCACGGGCGCGGCCTCCGCGTCGTACGAGGCCACCCTGGCGGACATCAGCGGCAAGCCGTCCTACGACTACACGTCCTCGGCCGGTGTGGGCACGGGCGCCCTGGTGCTGCGCCCGGGTGACAAGGCCGTCTTCGACGTCTACGCCCCGCGCGACGGCTACTACACGGTGACCCCGCGGACCTCGGCCGCGGTGAAGCTCGCCCTGCACGGCGCCACCGTCACGGCGACGCCCGGCCGGCCGCTGCGGCTGTACCTCGTCGCGGGCAACAACCGGGTCGCGATGACGTCGGGCCACGCCGCCGTCCGCTCCCTCGACGTCTCGGGCGACGGCTCGGCCGCGGGCACCCTGTCCTACGAGGGCGCCTCGGCCACGCTCGCGGGTGGCGCGAAACTCGTCGACTCCCCGTTCGCCTCCGCCGGCTCGTACATCGGCGGGCTGGGCAACAGCCCCTCCAGCACCGCCGCGTTCACGGTGGAAGCCCCCAGGTCCGGCCGGTACGTGCTGGTCGTCCACTACTCCCACAACGACCGCCGGGACAACGGCCACGCCTACAACACGGACATCATGTCCCGTACGGCGGACATCCGGGTCGGGGACGCCGCGGCGCGGAAGGTCACCTTCAAGAACACCTGGAGCGGGGACGACTACTGGACGGTCGGCATCCCGGTCGATCTGGCGAAGGGGGCGAACAAGGTGACGTTCGGCAACGCCACCGCCTGGGCGCCGAACATCGACCGGATCGAGCTGGGCCGCGTCGTGGGCTGAGCCGTGCGGTGACGGACGGATCCGGTGCCGCAGTCCGCCGCGGAGGCGGGCTGCGGCACCGTCGCGTCCAGGGTGATCTTTTTCAGCCATTCCCGTCGCGCGAGGACCCACAACACGGTCTCCCTCCGTCCGCACCCTTACACTTCTACAAGTTTGTAGAAGACAGCACACGCACATGAAGGAGTGGACGCCACCATGGTGCTCAAACGACTGCTCGGCGCGCTCGGTGTCGGCGGCCCCACGGTCGACACGGTTCTCGACCCCGCTCCCGTCCGGCCCGGCGGCACCCTCACCGGTCAGGTGCGTCTCACGGGCGGCAAGGCCGACTTCGACATCGAGCACATCGCCTTGGAGCTGGTGGCCCGGGTCGAGGCGGAGCACCAGGGCGGGGAGAGCGAGGGCGTCGTGGCCTTCGACCGGTTCACCGTCGGGGGCGGCTTCCGGCTGGCGGAGGGCGAGCAGCGCAGCGTGCCGTTCAGCGTGGTCCTGCCGTGGGAGACGCCGGTCACCGAACTGCACGGGCAGAGCCTGGGCGTGGTCCTCGGCGTGCGCACGGAGCTGTCGGTGGCGGGCGCGAAGGACAAGGGCGACCTGGACGGACTGACCGTGTCGCCGCTGCCCGCGCAGGAAGCCGTACTGGAAGCCCTCGGCGGGCTCGGGTTCGGCTTCAGGTCGGCCGACCTCGAGTACGGGCGCATCGGCGGTACGGGCCAGCGACTGCCCTTCTACCAGGAGATCGAGCTCGTTCCCGCTCCGCGGTACGCGCAGCGGATCACCGAGATGGAGCTGACGTTCCTGGCGAACCCGGGCGGCATGGAGGTGGTGCTGGAGGCGGACAAGCGGGGCGGCTTCCTGTCGTCCGGCCATGACGCGCTCAGCCGGTTCGCGGTCTCCCACGAGGGGGTGGAGCAGCAGGACTGGCCCTCGATCGTCGACGGCTGGATGCGGCAACTGACCGAGCACCGGGCGTCGTACGGCGCCCCCGCCGGTTACGGCTCGCCCACGGGCCACGGCTCCCCCGACGGCCATGGCTCGCCCGTGAACCACGGCTCCCCCGGCCCCTTCGGCCCGGGCGACCACGGGCACAAGGGGCAGCACCATGACGGCCGCCGCTCGGGCCCCGGCATGGGCACGGCCGTCGCCGCGGGCGCGGCCGGGCTCGCGGTCGGAGTCGTCGGCGGCATGGTCGCCGGCGAAGTCGTCGACGAGGTCGGGGACTTCTTCGAGGGCGACGAGGACGACGAGGGCTGAGGCCGCTCCTCGGCGGCTCCAGAGGTGCGACATCCCGTGTCTGCCGGGCGCGGCGCCATCGTGGCGTGTCGCGCAGTTCCCCGCGCCCCTGACGGCGCGCCCCCCGGCAGTGCTGGAGCCGGCCGAGCCCACCCCATACTGCCGGGTGCGGCGCCATCGTGGCGTGTCGCGCAGTTCCCCGCGCCCCTGACGGCGCGCCCCGTTATCTTCTTCGCGGTCCTGCAAGAGGGCCGCTGGCCTCCGGGCCCGGCATGACTGTTGCCCCCTGTCGATCGGATGACCTGGGGGGTGGTGTCACCGGGTCCGAGGGGTGCCGTCGGAGACGCTGATCAGAGGTCCGGCCACCGCCTGGCCCGGCGCGACGCCGGGCAGCTCACGCCCCCCGGCAGTGCTGGAGCCGGCCGAGCCCACCCCAAACTGCCGGGTGCGGCGCCATCGTGGCGTGGCGCGCAGTTCCCCGCGCCCCTGACGGCGCGCCCCCCGGCGGTGCTGGAGCCGGCCGCCCAGCGCTCGGACATGCCGGTCAGAGCGGTGTCGCCGCGTGCAGGATGAGGACCATCGTCACGGCCGCGTTCGCGGAGGACATCGCCGAGAGGGCCGTTCCCGCTGCCGCGCCCCACGCCGCCAGTCCGACCGCCGTGAACGCCGGCGGCCAGTGACGCACGGCGGGGGCGGGGCCGAGCAGCGCCGCCACCCGGCGCGGCACCGGCCCGGGGGCGGCGAGCCCCGCGAAGGTGGGATGGGGGGTGCCCCGCGAGACGAGCGCGGCCTTGCCGATCGCCCGGGCCACCGTGCGGCGGCTGCCGATCACCCGGGCCGCCTCCTCGTCCGCCCACCGCTCCGCCGTGTACGCCACGGCGGAGCGCAGCGGCCACAGGAACGGGTTGGCGCGGGCCGCCAGTTGCACGGCGAGCAGGAAGCGGTCGTGGCGTGCGGCGAGGTGCGCCCGCTCGTGGGCGAACAGAGCCCGCCGCTCGCCCGGCCGCAGCCGGGCCAGCAGGGCCGTGGTCACCACCACACGGCCGCGCCCCCGGCGCGGACCCCGGCCGTCGGCGCCGGCACGAGACCCTGCACCCCCACGGCGGCCTCCGGGCGGCAGCGCGTACGCGTAGGGCTCGCCGTCGGGCAGCACCGCCACCTCCGTCCCCCGCAGCCCGGCCAGGGCCAGATGCGCCCGGCGGCGAACCCGCCCGTGCCGCCGCACCGTCCGGGCACAGGCGACGACCACCGCGCACAGCGCGGGAATCGCGGCCTTGCCCACGATCTCGTCGTGGGGCACCGCCGCCCGCACCTCGGGGTCGGACCAGCCGTCCGGCAGTGGGTTGCCGGGCAGTTGGGCGGTGCCGACCACCATCACCAGCGCCAGGCACACCGTGCTGCACAGCGCCAGCACCACGGCCAGCACCGTCAGCAGCCGGGTCGCGGTGCGCGGATGCAGATGCTGTTCGGCCAGGCGCGCCACCGGCCAGGCCGTGAGCGGCAGGACGAGTGGCAGAAAGACGAAAACCCCCATGAGGCTTCAGTCGTCCCCCTCGCCCTGGGCCTGATCGAGCAGGTCACGCAGCAGCTGCTCCTCGTCCGGACCGAGGCCGGTGACGAAACTGGCCAGCACGGCCCCGCGGTCGCTCTCGCCGTCCAGCACCTTGCGCATCTTCCGGGCGGCCAGACCCGCCTGGTCCGAGGCCGGTGTCCAGGCGAAGGACCGGCCGACCCGCTCCCGGGTGACCGCGCCCTTGCCCAGCAGCCGGGTCAGGATCGTGATCACGGTCGTGTAAGCGAGGTCGCCGCCGAGGCGTTCCTGCACCCAGCCCGCCGTGGCCGGGCCGTCGGCCTCCCGCAGCGCCGAAAGCACCAGCGCCTCCAGCTCGCCCTGTCCCCGCCGGGGACGCTGCCCGGGATCCGTCACCGTCCTGCCTCCCTCACGCCGCCCTGCGTTGCCCTTGCGGCCATCGTATAGATCCACCGACCCGATCCCACCCCACTTCTACAGTGCTGTAGATTTCGGAGTGGCATCACATCGCACACGTCAAGCGCTCAAGAAGGAGTACCCCGTGGGAGTTTCCCTGTCCAAGGGCGGCAACGTCTCGCTCAGCAAGGAGGCGCCGGGTCTCACCGCCGTCCTGGTCGGACTGGGCTGGGACGTGCGCACGACGACGGGCGTCGACTACGACCTCGACGCCTCCGCCCTGCTCCTCGACGCCTCCGGCAAGGTCCCCTCGGACCAGCACTTCGTCTTCTACAACAACCTCAAGAGCCCGGACGGCTCGGTCGAGCACACCGGCGACAACCTCACCGGTGAGGGCGAGGGCGACGACGAGTCCGTCAAGGTGAACCTCGCCGCCGTGCCCGCCGACATCGACAAGATCGTGTTCCCGGTGTCGATCCACGACGCCGGGAACCGCGGCCAGAGCTTCGGACAGGTCAGCAACGCCTTCATCCGGGTCGTCAACCAGGCGGGCGGCCAGGAGATCGCCCGCTACGACCTGTCCGAGGACGCCTCCACCGAGACCGCGATGGTCTTCGGCGAGCTCTACCGGCACGGCGGCGAGTGGAAGTTCCGCGCGGTCGGCCAGGGCTACGCCTCGGGCCTGGCCGGTATCGCCTCCGACTTCGGCGTCAACGTCTGACACGGACCGACCGCGCCGCCGGGCCCGACCGCGTGTGGCCGGGCCCGGCGGCCGCATCAGCAACCGACCGGGAGACCCTGTGGCCGACCCGTCCCGCATCCGCCCGGAAGACCGCGCGGACTTCGAAGCCGTACTGCATCACGCGCTGGGCACCGCGGACATCCGTGGCGCCCTGGGCGCCGACCCGACCGGCCGGGCGGCAGCGCACCTGCGCGCCCACGCGCTCGCCCACGCCGACGACATCGCGGCGGCGGCCGAGCAGCCCTACCGCTCCTACCTCGCCGTGCGCCGGGCGGCCCGGCGCGAGGCGCGACACCCGCTCGGCGGGGGCGAGCTGCTGCCGGCCCTCGCGGTGCTCACCCCGCTCGTGGCCGGCACCTCCGCCGCGGCGCTGCTCCTGACCGGCGGCCTGCTCCACATCGCCGACGCCCTCGGCCCCCTGCCCGGATCGCTCGTGGCGGCCGGCTGGACCCTGGCGCTCGTGGCGGCTCTGACCGGCCTCGTGGCCCTGGCCGCACTGCTGTACACGGCCCTGCGCCGGCGCGGTGTGCCCCCGGCCGCCGACCAGGTGGAACACGCCCGGCTGGTCTGGCGGCAAGAGCTGCTCGACCGCGGAATGCTGCCCCACCTGCACCGGCACCTGGCGCCGTATCCCGAGACGGCGGTCACGCCGTGCTCTCCGCCCGATACGCTCACGCCGTGCCCGGCCCGGGCGAGGAAGGACAGGACACCATGTTCGGACTGAGCGAGCTCGCGATCATTCTCATCGTCGTCATAGCCGTCATCGGGATGAAGAAGCTCCCCGAGCTGACCCGCTCGGCGGGGAAGGCGGCCCGCATCCTCAAGGCCGAGGCCCGCGCGGCGAAGGACGAGGAGGCCGGGACGGCCCCCGCGCCGCGGGTGGTCCAGGGCGAGATCGTCCCGCCGGGCACCGGTGCGACCCCGCCCGGCACCCGGGCGGCGGGCGCCCCGGACCACCCCTGATCCGACGCTGACTACAGCGTGCGCTCCAGGCGGTCCGCCACGAGCCTGACGAAGCGCGCCGGGTCCTTGGGCTGACCGCCCTCGGCGAGCACCGCCAGCGTGTGCAGCAGCTCTGCGGACTCGGCGAGCTCCGCACGGTCCTCGCTGCCCTGGTAGGCCTGGTGCAGGCCCTTCACCAGCGGGTGGCCGGGGTTGAGCTCCAGGATCCGCTTGGTGCGCGGCACCTCCTGGCCCATCGCCCGGTACATGTTCTCCAGGGCCGGGGTCAGGTCGTGCGCGTCGGAGACGATGCAGGCCGGAGAGACCGTGAGCCGGGTGGAGAGGCGGACCTCCTTGATGTCCTCGTCCAGCTGCTCGCGCATCCAGCCGAGCAGCCCGGCGTACTCCTCGGCCTGCTTCTCCCGCTCCTCGCCGGCCTTCTCCTCGTCCTCGGCGTCGAGGTCGATCTCGCCCTTGGCGACGGACCGCAGCTTCTTGCCCTCGTACTCACCGACGGCGTCGACCCAGACCTCGTCGACGGCGTCGGTGAGCAGCAGGACCTCGATGCCCTTGTCCCGGAACGCCTCCATGTGCGGGGAGTTCTCAATGCTCTGCCGGGACTCGCCGGTGATGAACCAGATGTCGTCCTGGCCGTCCTTCATCCGCTCCACGTACTGCGCGAGCGTGGTCGGCTCGTCGTCGGAGTGCGTGCTCGCGAACGAGGAGACGGCGAGGATGGCGTCGCGGTTCTCGGAGTCGGTGACCAGGCCCTCCTTCAGGGCGGTGCCGAACTCCCGCCAGAACGTCGCGTAGCGCTCGCCGTCCTTGGCCTTGATCTCCTTGACCGTGGACAGCACCTTCTTGGTCAGCCGGCGCTGCATCATCCGGATGTGCCGGTCCTGCTGCAGGATCTCGCGGGAGACGTTGAGCGAGAGGTCCTGGGCGTCGACGACGCCCTTGACGAAGCGGAGGTAGGGCGGCAGCAGCGCCTCGCAGTCGTCCATGATGAAGACGCGCTTCACGTACAGCTGGACGCCGCGCTTGAAGTCCCGCGTGAACAGGTCGTGCGGGGCGTGCGAGGGGACGAAGAGCAGGGCCTGGTACTCGAAGGTGCCCTCGGCCTGGAGCCGGATCGTCTCCAGGGGCTCGCGCCAGTCGTGGCTGATGTGCTTGTACAGCTCGTGGTACTCGTCGTCGGACACCTCGTCGCGCGAGCGCGCCCACAGGGCCTTCATGGAGTTGAGCGTCTCGGGCTCGGGCGCGTCCTCGCCGTCCTTCGCCTCCGGGACCATCCGGATCGGCCAGGTGATGAAGTCCGAGTAGCGCTTGACGATCTCCCGGATCGTCCACTCGGAGGTGTAGTCGTGCAACTGGTTCTCGGGGTCGGCGGGCTTGAGGTGGAGCGTGACGGATGTGCCCTGCGGCGCGTCGTCGACCCTCTCCAAGGTGTACGTGGCCTCGCCGCGCGACGTCCAGCGGGTCCCCTGGCTCTCGCCGGCGCGGCGGGTCACCAGCGTGACCTCGTCGGCCGCCATGAAGCCGGAGTAGAAGCCGACACCGAACTGGCCGATGAGCCCCTCGGCCCCGCCCGCGTCCTTGGCCTCCTTCAGCTCCTTGAGGAACGTGGCCGTTCCCGAGTTGGCGATGGTGCCGATGAGCTGCCCGACCTCGTCGTACGACATGCCGATGCCGTTGTCCCGCACGGTGAGGGTGCGGGCCTCCTTGTCGACGTCGAGCTCGATGTGCAGGTCCGACACGTCGGCGTCGAGGGAGTCGTCCCGCAGCTTCTCCAGACGCAGCTTGTCGAGCGCGTCGGAGGCGTTGGAGACGAGCTCCCGCAGGAAGACATCCTTGTTCGAGTAGACCGAGTGGATCATCAGCTGGAGCAGCTGACGTGCCTCTACCTGGAACTCAAACGTTTCGGTCGTCATGGTTCGCGAATCCCTCACAGGTCCCACAGTCGCCTGAACTGGTGGCACTCACTGTAAAACACCAAGTCAGGCCGGGGCCCCGGAAGTCAGACGAGGTGGGCGAAGACGACCAGGTTCTCGGTGTAGTCCCGGGCCCGGCGGTCGTAGGAACCCGAGCACGTGATGAGCCGGACCTGGGCTCTCGGTGTGTCGCCGTACACGCGCTCGCTGGGGAAGTCGTCCTTCTCGAACGACTCCGTGGCGTCCACGGCGAAGGTCGCCTTGCTGCCGTCGGCCCGCGCGACCTGGAACCGGTCGCCCTTCTTCAGGGCGCTGAGCCCGGCGAACACGGCCGGTGAGGTCGCGGTGTCCACGTGCCCGGCGATGATCGCGGTGCCGGCCTCTCCGGGCGTGTGACCCTTGGCGTACCAGCCGACGAGGTTGGTGTCGTTCGGCGGCGGGGGCTCCAGCTGGCCGAAGTCGTTGAGGGCGAGGTCGGTGAAGGGCGCGTCGACCGAGATCTTGGGGATGAGCAGACGGACCGGCCGGGACCGCGGCAGGTGCGGGCCGGCGGACCGGTTCGGCGCCGTGGACGCGGGCGTGTCGGGCAGGTCCGGGACGTCCGAGGGGGCGGCCACGGCGGGCGGCGCGTGCGGCGGTCCGGCGTCGTCGGGCGACTGACCGGCGCCGCCGAACAGGTTCACGGTCAGCACGAGGGCGGCCACAGCCCAGACCACGGTCATGACGGCGCGGAAGCGGCGTTTCGACGGTGCGGGGCCGAGGTCGGAGAGAGCGGGGGGAGGGGCTGCCATCAGGGACCACCTCATTCGGGCACGGCAGCGGGCACGACACGCGGGGGGACGAGCCGGGCCGCCGCGACGTGGCAGGCACGTGCGGCGGCCACGGCGGCCATCACGTCAGGCATCGGTCATACGGCGCCCTGCGTGGCCTTCCGGCGGCGCAGCGCGTACATCCCGGTGCCGGCGACCGCGAGCGCGGCCAGCCCGCCGGCGGTCACACCCGGCGCGGAGGCCAGCCCGCCGCCACCGGTGTGCATGCCACCGCGCGGCTTGTCGTGCTTGCCCTCCCAGGAGCCCTTCTCGTGCTTGTCGCCCCAGTCGCCCTTCTCCTGCTTGTCCCCCCAGTCGCCCTTGTCGCCGTAGCCGTCCTCTTCCTGCCTGTCGCCCCAGTCGTCCTCGTCCTTGTACGTGTCCGGGTCGTGCTTGGGGTTGTCCCAGTCGTCCGAGTTCACCGCGGCCAGCGCTCCGCCGCCGGTGTGCACGCCGCCGTGCGGCTTGCCGTGCTCGTCGTGCTTGCCCTCCCAGTCGCCCTTCCCGTGCCCGTGCTCCTTGCCGTGCTCCTTGCCGTGCTCCTTGCCGTGCTCCTCGTGCTTGCCCCCTTCGTCGCCCTTGGCGGCGCCGGAGTCCTTGTCGTGCCGGGAGCCGTCCCAGTCGTCGGAGGTTACGGCGGCCAGCGCTCCGCCACCCGTGTGCATGCCGCCACGCGGCCCGTCGTGGTTGCCGTCCTTGTGGTGCTCCTTGCTGTAGGAAGAGGTGGTGTCGTGGTCCCAGTCACCCGTCGCCTCGGCGTAGGCGGCGGGTGCGGCGATCGCGAGGGCGGCCGTTGCCGTGGCCGTCGCGAGCAGCATGCGGGCAGAGCGCATCGGTGAGTCCTTCCGTCGCGGTCCGGGCAGCTGACGCCTCGCCAGCTCACGAGACCCGGTCTCGACGTGAACCACCGTCAGTCATGCCGGTCCGTCCCACCATCCGGGGCGGTCACACGGGTTACGACAACACTCCGACGGCGGCATGCCCCCGGCCGTGCGCCCGTCGCCCGGGGGCTTCCGACGTGCGCTCTGTCAACGGCGTCCGAACCCCCGGTGGGTCATCCGGGCCGGGTCAGGGTCTGCCAGCTGAGCCGCCATGCCGACGAGGACCAGCCCGCCCGCGATGAGCAGGCCCTGGGCCAGGGCGATGCCGGAGCCCAGCACGGCTACGCCGAACGCCAGCCCCCACCATGCTCCGGTCCGCCGGTACTCGCGGGGCCGGGCGGGGCGGCCGGCTCTCATGGCCCGGGTGAATCGGGGGTCCTCCCGCTCGAGTCGTGCTTCGAGAGCGACCAGAGAGTGGTCTTCGGACTGGGGCACGGCTTCTCCTTCCCGGAACCCGAGCGCTTGGAGGCAGGGCACGGCCGAGGCCATGACAAGTCCTGGGGTGTCGGGCCCTGTGACGGCGCGGAGGGAGACAGGCCGCCGAGGCGGTGGTGCGGCGTGCCACGCCTGTCTCACCAGGGCTTCAGCTTCTCCCCCCTCCAGCGGCTTCCACCATCGGGCCCCACCCTCATCCTTCCCGGTGGCCGCCCCTCACGAACGCCGGTCCGAAAGCGGGGTGTTCGATTCGAGGATGGGTGCTGTCACGGATGGCGGCGGGGGCGGGCGGCGCACACCCTGGGTGATGGGGTTCCGAGGAGGGGGCGCGCGGTGCCCTCGTTCCGGCGGATCTTCCTGCCGGCGGCCGGACCCGCCGCGCTCCGTCGGGGGCTGCCTCCCGGTCCCCGTCCCGCCCTCGTACCCGATCCCGACCGGAACGGCCGACCATGAGCGACTCCCCCACCCGCATCCTGCTCGCCGACGACCACGCCCTGGTGCGGCGCGGTGTCCGGCTCATCCTGGACGCCGAGCCCGACCTCACCGTGGTCGCGGAGGCCGACGACGGCGCCGAGGCGGTCGCCCGGGCCCGGGAGCACCGGCCCGACCTGGCCGTCCTCGACATCGCCATGCCCCGTCTGACGGGGCTCCAGGCCGCCCGGGAGCTGTCCCGGACCTGCCCGCGGACGCGGATCCTGTTCCTGACCATGTACGACAACGAGCAGTACCTCTTCGAGGCGCTCGGTGCCGGGGCCTCGGGCTACGTCCTCAAGTCCGTCGCGGACCGTGACCTGGTCGAGGCGTGCCGGGCCACGATGCGGGGCGAGCCGTTCCTGTATCCCGGTGCGGTCGACGCGCTGATCCGTGACCATCTCGACCGGGCCCGGGAGGGCGGCGCGGGGGCCTCCCGGGCCCTCACCGACCGTGAGGAGGAGATCCTCAAGCTCGTCGCCGAGGGCCACACCTCGCAGCAGATCGCGGACCTGCTGGTCATCAGCCCCAAGACGGTGGAGCGGCACCGCGCGAACCTGCTGCAGAAGCTCGGCCTGAAGGACCGTCTGGAACTGACCCGCTACGCCGTCCGCGTCGGCCTGATCGAACCGTGAGAGCGTCCGCGACCGTAGCCCGCGGCAGGCGACGTACGCCCCGTCGCGACGCCCTGTCCTCGTCGGGGCGAGCGTCGCCTGCCGCGGCACTGGACTTTGCGGACACGGCCTAGCGCTCTGCCTCGGCGGGCTGGGGCGCGGACGGTGTGCTGTCGCCCGCGGGCTCGACGTCGTACGCCGGGGCCGTGCGGCGGGGCTGGAGGCCCTGGCCCGCGCGGAGCGCGCGGGCGAGCAGATGTGCGCGTCCGGCGGCGATGGGGCCGAGGACCGCGAGGACGAGGACGTACCCCGCGATGAACGGGGCGAGCCGGGCGTCGAGGCCGGCACCGGCGGCCATGGCGGCCAGGATCAGTGCGAACTCCCCGCGGGCCACGAGGGTGGTGGCGATCTCGGCGGCGGGGTCGAGGCCGTAGCGGTAGACGCGAGCGACGAGGAGACCCGCGGCGACGTTCATGACGAGCGTCAGCGCGGCCGCCGCGGCGACCGGTCCGACCACGGAGACGATGTCGCCGGGGTCGATGGAGAGCCCGAAGGCGAAGAAGAAGATGGCCGCGAAGGCGTCGCGCAGCGGATGCACGAGGTCCCGGATGCGCGGGCCGGAGGGGGTGCCGGCCAGGATCAGGCCGACCATGAACGCACCGATGGCGTCGGCGACTCCGAGGACCTCGGCGACTCCCGCCACCAGGACGGCCGCGCCGAGGAAGCTGATGACGAGCAGTTCGTTGTCGCGGGTCGCGATGAGCCGCCCCACCGGTTTGGTGCCGTAGCGGGCCGCCGCGGCCAGCAGCAGCAGGAAGCCGAAGGCCTTGGCGCCCTGCAGAACCATGTCGCCGACGCCCTGGGCACCGCTGATGACGGGCTGGAGCGCGGCCAGGTACAGCGCGAGGAAGATGTCCTCGACCACGATGACGCCCAGGATGAGGCGCGTCTCCGGGCGGCCGATGCGGCCGAGGTCGATGAGGATCTTGGTGACGATGGCGGACGAGGAGATCCCGAGGACACCGGCGAGGACCAGTGCCTCACGGACGCCCCAGCCCAGGGCGAAGCCGAATCCCAGCCCCGCACCGACGTTGAGCAGCAGGTAGATCCCGCCCGCCGTCAGCAGGCGCCGGCCGCCGCTCCTGAGGTCGTCGAGGTGGAACTCCAGGCCGAGGTAGAACAGCAGCAGCACCAGTCCGAGCGCCGAGAGCATCTCGAAGTCGTGGGCGTCCTGGACGATGACCAGGCCGGGGGTGTGGGGGCCGAGCAGGATGCCCGCGAGCATGAACAGCGGAATCGTGGGGAGCCCGATCCTGCCGCCCAGGCGAGCGAGGAGGGCGGCGGCCAGAAAGGCTCCGCCCATGGCGAGAAGGCTGTCAGCGTGTCCCACGGATCACCACCTTCGTGGACGCGCAGGCGGATCGTTTCACCGAGCGGGGATGGATAGGAGCTCCTCCTGAGGGGCTGTGACGGGCAGCGTCGTGCGCCTGTGGGCGCGACCCGGGGCGCGGCCATGACCGTCGGCGCGTCGGCCCGGGCGGTGCTGCCAGCCTCACACGGGCATCGGTGGCGTCACCATCGGTGCCCGCACCCACATCCGCGCGGGGACGACACCCATCCCCGGCGAGGACGATGCCCTGCGGCGGGCGATCGCCAGGGACGCGTGGTGGCCGACGCCCGTGGCGCTCCAGGCGTGGACCCGTTCACCGGGGTCCCGGAGAAAGTCGCCGCGGCTGGTGGTGTTGCCGATCTCCAGCGGCGGAGCCGGTACGACGGTGCCCTCAGAGGTGACGAAGGACAGACCGCCATCGGCGTCCTGGCCGGAACAGGCCGCCGCTGAGCCGCTCCTGCGTCACGACTGCGCCGTGCCGGCCGCCGCACCGCTGGGCGCCGCCGCCGAGCCGCTCCCGAAGCGGATCCCCTTGGCCTCCTTGCCGAGCGCGCTCAGCAGGATCACCACGGCCAGGGTGGGCACGATGGTCCACGCCATCGCCGAGGGGTACCCGTGGCGCTCGGCGAGGGCCTCCTGGATCGGCAGGTTGAGCGCGGCGATGAGGTTGCCCAGCTGGTAGGTGACGCCCGGGTAGAAGCCCCGCACGGCGTCCGGGCTCATCTCGGTGAGGTGCGCCGGGATGACGCCCCACGCGCCCTGCACGCACACCTGCATCAGGAAGGACGACAGCATCAGCCATCCGACGGTGGTGGACAGCACGAAGAACGGCACCACCACCAGCCCCCCGGCCGCCGCGATCATGATGGTCCGGCGGCGGCCCAGCCGCTCGGAGTACGCACCGAGCAGCACCCCGCCGATCATGGCGCCGATGTTGTAGACGACCGCGATCGCGATCGACGTGTTCGCCGACAGGTCGAGGCCCTTCTTCACGAAGGTCGGGTAGATGTCCTGGGTGCCGTGCGACATCCAGTTGAAGGCGGTCATCAGCGCGACCAGGTAGACGAAGCGACGCAGCACCGCGGGGTTCTTGAACACCTGGTGCGCGGGGGTGCGGTTGAGCGCGACGCTCTTCTCCCACACCTCGCTCTCCTCCACCCCGCTGCGCACCCACAGCGCGACCAGGGCGGGCAGCAGGCTGAACGCGAACAGGCCGCGCCAGCCGAAGACCGGCTCGATGACGAAGAACGCCACGGCGGCCAGGAGATATCCGAGCGAATAGCCGCTCTGCAGGAGTCCCGACCAGAAGCCGCGCCGCTCGGTGGGGATCTTCTCCATGGCGAGGGCCGCGCCCAGGCCCCACTCGCCGCCCATGCCGATGCCGTAGAGCAGGCGCAGCACCAGCAGCACCGTGTAGTTCGGCGCGAAGGCACAGGCGAAGCCGACGGTCGAGTAGAAGACGACGTCGACCATGAGGGGGACGCGGCGGCCCCGGCGGTCCGCCCACATGCCGAAGAGCAGCGCGCCGACCGGCCGCATCACCAGGGTCGCGGTGGTGAGGAAGGCCATGTCGGTGAGGGAGACATGGAAGTCGTCGGCTATCTCGCTGTAGACGAGCACGACCAGGAAGTAGTCGAACGCGTCCATCGCCCAGCCGAGATAGGCGGCCACGAAAGCGTTGCGCTGGTCCTTGGTCAGACCCGATGCCTGGCCCTTCACGGTCTTCAGCACGGCGGCCTCCCGGAGTTCGCAGCCGAGGCTAGGCACGCGGCGCCGGGGATCGGGCAAAGGACGACCCAGTTTTGGACCAAGAGCGGCGACGGCCCATCAACGGCGTTCGGGCGGCCGTCTTCCCGGCGCCACGACACCGCCGGACGCCGCCGCGTCGATCAGGCCGCGGAAGGTGGGGCATTCCAGGTGGCTGGGCGCGGGGCACGCGGCGGCGTGCCGCAGGGAGTCACGCAAGGCGCCCAGTTCGCGGATCTTCCGGTCCAGTTCCTCCGCTTTGGCCGACAGCACCCGCCGGTCGATCCGCGGCCGGCCGTCCGGCGCGAACATCCGCGCGATCTCGTCGAGCGAGAACCCGGCCGTGCGCCCCAGCGCGATCAGCGCCAGCCGTTCCAGCACCCCGCTGTCGTACTGGCGCCGCAGGCCGCGCCGGCCGGTGGAGGCGATCAGGCCCTTCTCCTCGTAGAACCGCAGCGTGGAAGCGGGAACTCCGGCGCGGTGCGCCACTTCTGCTATGTCCAGGTCTGTCATTGTCTTGACCTCAAGTCGACTTGAAGTAGAACGCTGTCATCCCGTCCCGACGAAGACAAGCGGGACGAAGGCGAGCCGAGGGAGAAACGACGATGAATGCCGCACACGGGTCCTACGACGAGCAGGCCGCCCGCTGGAACGGGCCAGCCGGCAACGCCTGGGTGGATCTCCAGGAGGTGCTGAACGGGATGTTCAGGCCCATCGAGGAGCTGCTCGTCGATGCCGTGGCCGCCGAACACGCGGCGAGCGTGCTCGACGTCGGCTGCGGCACGGGCGGCCTCACCCGGGCCGTCGCACGCCGGGCCGGTCACTGCGTCGGGGTCGACATCTCCGGCCCGATGATCGAGGCGGCCCGGGCGCTCGCCGAACGCGAGGGCGTACCCGCGTCCTTCGTCCAGGCCGACGCGCAGGAGTACGCGTTCGAACCGGCCGCCTTCGACGCGGTCGTCTCGCGCTTCGGCGTCATGTTCTTCAGCGACCCCGTGCGGGCCTTCGCCAATCTCCGGAGCACGGTGAGGGACGGGGCCGGGCTGCGCTGCGTCGTGTGGCGGGGGGCCGAGGAGAACCCGTTCATGACGACGGCGGAACGCGCCGCGGCCCCGTTCCTGCCGGAGCTTCCCGCGCGCCGGCCCGACGAGCCGGGCCAGTTCGCGTTCGCGGACCCGGAGCGGGTCCACGGCGTTCTGACGGAGAGCGGCTGGGCCGGGATCGACATCCAGCCGGTCGACGTGGTCTGCACCCTGCCCGAGAAGGACCTCGTCACGTACTTCAGCCGGCTCGGTCCGCTCGGCACGGTCCTGCCCGATGCCGACGAGCGGACCCGGGCGGAGATCGTCGAGGTGGTCCGCCCCGCCTTCGAGCCCTTCGTGCGGGGCGCGGAAGTCCGTTACACCGCAGCGTGCTGGATGGTGTCGGCGCGGGCCGCCGGCGCGAAACTTTCGTGAGGTCCGGCCCTCTTTTCCGATCGCGGGCGCCCGGCGCATAGTGAGATCACGATGACGCAGAAGAGAGCCCTGGTGGTCCGAGGCGGCTGGGAAGGACATCAGCCGGTCGAGGCCACGGAACTGTTCCTGCCCTTCCTCCGGGACAACGGATTCGCGGTCCGGGTCGAGGAGTCGACCGAGATCTACGCGGACGGCGCCGAGATGGCCGCCACCGACCTGGTCGTGCAGTGCGTGACGATGTCGGAGATCACGCGCGATCAGCTGGCGGGGCTGAGCTCCGCGGTCGAGGCCGGTACCGGCTTCACCGGCTGGCACGGTGGCATCGCCGACTCGTTCCGCTCCTCCTCGGACTATCTGCACCTGGTCGGCGGCCAGTTCGCCACGCACCCCGGCAAGGAGCCGTGCGAGCGGCGGGGCGAGGCGGCGGACAACTTCCTGCCCCACACCATCACCTTGACCGAGGCCGGCCGCGCGCATCCGATCACCGCCGGCGTCGAGGACTTCACGCTGGACACCGAGCAGTACTGGGTTCTCCACGACGACCTCATCGACGTCCTGGCCACCACCACGCACCCCACCCGGCCGTGGCAGCCCTGGCACCGGCCGGTCACCTCCCCGGCGGTCTGGACCCGCCGGTGGGGCGCCGGGCGGATCGTGGTGACGACGCCGGGACACAGCGTCGACGTGCTGGAGAACCCCCACGTCCGCACCATCGTCGAGAGGGGCATGCTGTGGGCGACGCGCACCGTGTCGGGGTCGTAGGGCTCGGCGTCATCTCCCGCGCGTACCTGGACACGCTCGCCGGCCATCCCGCGGTGCGGATCACGGCGGTCGCCGACCTCGATGCCTCCCGGTCGGCAGCGGCCGCCGCCGAACTGCCCGGCGCCCGGGCCCTGACGGTCGAGGAGCTGCTGAGCAGCCCGGACGTGGACACGGTGCTGAACCTGACCACGCCGGCGGCGCACGCCGGGATAGCCCTCGGGGCGATCCGGCACGGCAAGCACGTCTACGGGGAGAAGCCGCTGGCCGCGGGCCTGGAGGACGCCCGGGCCGTCCTGGAAGCCGCCGCGAAGGCGGGCAGCGGTGTGGGCTGCGCGCCGGACACCGTGCTGGGCACGGGACTTCAGACCGCGCGGGCGGCCGTCGAGGCGGGCACCATCGGGCGCCCCCAGTTCGCCACGGCGGTGATGGTGACCCCGGGCCATGAACGCTGGCACCCGAACCCGGACTTCTACTACACGGCGGGCGGTGGCCCGCTGCTGGACATGGGGCCGTACTACCTGTCGTCCCTGGTGCATCTGCTGGGGCCGGTGCGCGCCGTGACCGGGGCGGCCGGGCGGCCGCGGGCCGAGCGCGTCATCGGATCCGGTCCGCGCGCCGGTGAGCGCATACCGGTCGAGGTGGACAGCCACGTCTCCGGAGTGCTGGAGCACGTGGACGGGACGCTGACGACGCTCACGACGAGTTTCGACGGCGTGGCCACCACGGCCGCACCCATCGAGGTCCACGGCGAGAGCGGCAGCCTCTCGGTCCCCGATCCGAACCGCTTCGACGGCGAGGTACGCCTCCACGCGCTCGGCGACACCCGCTGGCGCACCCTCCCCATGTCGGCGGGCTACGCGGACGGGGCTCGCGGGGTCGGCCTGCTCGACTTCCTCACCACCGACGGCGAGCGGGCGCCGCGCGCGAACGGCGAACTCGCCCTGCACGTGCTGGAGACGATGACGGCGCTGCTGCGTTCGGCGGCCGAGGGCCGCCGGATCGAGCTGACGACGTCCGCGAAGGTGCCCGAGGCCGTGCCCCTGACGAGTGCGGCGCGGTGGCGCGGCCGACAGGAGTGACGTCAGTCCACGGGCCACGTGTGCGCGGGCGCGTTCATGTGCATGTAGTCCATGTACGTCCTGGTCATCTGCCGCAGTGCCTCCCGCCGGTCGGAGATGCCGGCCTTCTCCAGGTGGTGCACCATCTCCGCCTGCCACAGGGCGCCGTTGCGGCCGGTGACGCAGCGCTGCTCGATGATGCCCAGCAGGGGCTCGCGCCATGCGGCGTCCATGCCGGTCAGCTCCAGGCCACGGTGGGCCAGGGGCAGCAGACGCCGCAACACCAGTTCCGTGACCGGCACTTCGCCCACGCCTGGCCAGTACAGGCGGGCGTCGATGCCGTCCCGGGCCGCGGTGTGCAGGTTCTCCTCGGCGACCGAGAAGGACATCCGCGACCACACCGGCCGGTCCTCGTCGACCAGGGCGCGGGTCAGGCCGTAGTAGAAGGCGCCGTTGGCGATGATGTCGGCCACGGTGGGACCGGCGGGCAGGACCCGGTTCTCGATGCGCAGATGGGGGCCGCTCTCGGTGACGGCGTAGATGGGGCGGTTCCAGCGGTAGATCGTGCCGTTGTGCAGGGTCAGTTCGCCCAGCTGGGGAACGCCGCCGCTGTCCAGTTCCTTCTGCGGGTCCTCGTCCTCGCACAGCGGCAGCAGGGCGGGGAAGTAGCGCACGTTCTCCTCGAAGAGGTCGAAGACGCTGGTGATCCAGCGCTCCCCGAACCACACCCGGGGCCGTACGCCCTGGGCCTTGATCTCCTCGGGGCGGGTGTCGGTGGCCTGCTCGAACAGGGGGATGCGGGTCTCGCGCCACAGCTCCTTGCCGAACAGGAAGGGTGAGTTCGCCGCGAGGGCGATCTGCACACCCGCGATGGCCTGGGCCGCGTTCCAGTAGTGCGGGAACTCCCTCGGGTCGACCTGGAGATGGAACTGGGTGCTGGTGCAGGCCGCCTCGGGAGTGATGGTGTCGGCGTACGTCGACAGCCGCTCCACTCCGTCGACCTTGATCCGCAGGTCCTCGCCCCGGGCCGCGAAGATCTGCTCGTTGAGGAGGCGGTAGCGAGGGTCGCCGGAGAGGGCGGACTCGCTGACGTCCGACTCGCCCAGGGTCGGCAGGATGCCGACCATGATCAGGTGCGCGCCCACCGCGGCGGCACGGTCCTCGGCGTGGTTGAGGGCGTCCCGGATCGCCTGCTCCCACGAGCCCGGGCCGCCGGCCGTGAGCAGCCGGGGCGGGATGTTGATCTCCAGGTTGAAGCGGCCCAGTTCGCTCGACCAGGCGGGATCGGCGATGGCCTGGAGCACGTCGGTGTTGCGCATCGCGGGCAGCCCCTCGTCATCCACGAGGTTGAGCTCGATCTCCAGCCCGACCTGAGGGCGCTCGCTCTCGAAGCCGGACTCGCTGAGCATCCGGGCCAGCACCTCGAGGTCGGTGTGCATCTTCTCGCGGTACCGACGGCGGTCCTCCCGGGTGAACACCAGGGCCGGCACGTCACGTCCCATGTGCCCTCCTGCGCTCCTTCGGCGGGTACGTCCGCCCCTCGGCGGACGGGTCTCGTCCCAGAGTCGCACCTTGTCCTCGACCCCGCACCCACCTAGCCTCAGTTTGTGCCGCAACTAAACAAACCCCGATCGCACAGGGACGTGCCGGGCAACAGCAGCTCCCTGACCCGGCTCCGGATCGCCCTGACCGTCTTCTTCGCCCTCGACGGCTTCGTCTTCGCGGGCTGGGTCGTGCGCATCCCGGCCATCAAGGCCCGGACGGGCGCCTCGGCCAGCGCCCTGGGCCTCGCCCTCCTGGGCGTCTCCGCCGGGGCCGTCATCACCATGACGCTCACGGGCCGCCTGTGCCGCCGCTTCGGGAACCACCGGGTCACCGTCGTCTGCGCGGTCCTGCTCTCGCTCAGCGTCGCCCTGCCCCCGCTGACCCACTCGGCGCTCGCACTGGGCCTGGTCCTGCTGCTCTTCGGGGCCGCCTACGGCGGTATCAACGTGGCCTTCAACAGCGCGGCCGTGGAACTCGTGGCCGCGCTGCGGCGGCCGGTCATGCCGAGCTTCCACGCGGCGTTCAGCCTGGGCGGCATGGTCGGGGCGGGGCTGGGCGGGCTGGTCGCGGGGGCCCTCTCCCCCACGCGGCACCTGTTGCTTCTCACGGTCGTCGGCCTGCTCGTGACCGCCGCGGCGGGCCCCACCCTCCTGCGGCACGAGCCGCCGCCGGAAAGGGGGCTGCCCGCCGAGGGCTCCCCGCGCCGCCCGGACCGCCGCACCCGGGGGCTGGTCATCGTCTTCGGGCTGATCGCGGGGTGCACCGCGTACGGCGAGGGGGCGCTGGCCGACTGGGGCGCCCTGCACCTCGAACAGGACCTGCACGCCTCGGCGGGCGCCGCGGCGGTGGGCTACGCGTGCTTCGCGCTGGCGATGACGGTGGGACGGCTGACCGGCACGACGCTGCTGGAACGTCTGGGGCGGACCCGGACCGTCGTCGCCGGCGGCACCACCGCGGCGGCCGGGATGCTGCTCGGCGCCCTCGCCCCCTCCCTCTGGGCGGCCTTCCTCGGCTACGCGATCACGGGCCTCGGTCTCGCGAACCTCTTCCCCGTGGCCGTGGAGCGCGCGGGCGCCCTGGCGGGCCCCGGCGGCGTGGCCACGGCCTCCACCCTGGGCTACGGGGGCATGCTCCTCGGCCCGCCCGCGATCGGTTTCATGGCGGACTGGTTCACCCTGCCTGCCGCGCTGACGAGTGTGGCGGTGCTGGCGGCGGTGGCCGCGGTCGTGGGTGCGCTGGTGGGCGCGGCTGCCCGACGGGCGGCCGGGGGCTGAGGAGGGGAGGCTGCCATGGGGGATGCCGGTGATCCTGGGTACCCGTGGCGGCGCCCGTTGTGATCACCGGGCCGTACGCCATGCACAAGGAGGCAGACCCGTGACCGAACAGCAGCACCCAGGAGAGCAGCACCCGACCCCGGAGTTTCCCTCCCAGGACCAGCCGCACCCCGGCTGGACGGGGCCGATGGACCCGCCCCCGGACCACGGCGAGGAGTCCTACCGGGGCAGCGGCAGGCTGGAGGGCCGCAAGACCGTGATCACCGGTGGGGACTCCGGTATCGGCCGTGCGGTGGCCCTGGCGTTCGCCCGCGAGGGTGCCGACGTGCTGTTCACCCATCTGGATGACGAGAAGGACGACGCCGCCGAGACGACCCGGCTCGTCGAGGAGGCCGGCCGGCGTGCCGTGCCCGTAGCGTGCGACGTACGCGAGGAGGAGAACTGCCGGGCGCTGATCGAGCGTGCCGTGGACGAGTTCGGCCGGATCGACGTGCTCGTGAACAACGCGGCCTACCAGATGTCACAGCCGGACGGCATCGAGGCGATCACCACCGAGCAGTTCGACCGGGTGCTGCGCACCAACCTGTACGGGATGTTCTGGCTGTGCAAGCTGGCCCTGCCGCACATCCCGGAGGGCGGCAGCATCATCAACTCCACCTCGGTGCAGGCGTACAAGCCCAGTCCGCATCTGCTGGACTACGCGACGACGAAGGGCGCGATCGTCACCTTCACGCAGGGGCTGGCGCAGATGCTGATCGACAAGGGCATCCGCGTCAACGCGGTCGCGCCGGGCCCGGTGTGGACGCCGCTGATCCCGGCGACCCTGCCGGACACGCAGACGTTCGGCAAGCAGGCCCCCATCGGACGGCCCGCGCAGCCTGCCGAAATGGCTCCGGCGTACGTCTTCCTCGCCTCGCAGGAGGCGTCGTACATCACCGCCGAGATCGTCAACGCGACGGGCGGGACGCCGCTTCCGTAGCCGCCGCGGCCGGCCTCCGGAAATCCCAGGGCCTGGAGGGCGCTTCATGCGGCAGACTCGGCGCCATGGAGACCCCCGAGTTCCTTCAAGCACTGGAGACGGAAGGCCGGCTGCTGGCCGCGGCCGCCGAGGAGGCCGGGACCGACGCGAAGGTGCCGACCTGTCCCGGGTGGCAGGTGCGGGACCTGCTGCGGCACACGGGCGCAGTGCACCGCTGGGCCGCCACGTTCGTCGCGGAGCAGCTCACCGAGCGCCGTCCGCTGGTCGAGCCCACCGACCTGGACGGCGCGGAGCTCGTGGCCTGGTACCGCGCCGGCCACCGGGATCTCGTCCGCACGCTGGCCGACGCCTCGCCGGACGTGGAGTGCTTCGCCTTCCTGCCCGCGCCGTCGCCGCTGGCCTTCTGGGCGCGGCGGCAGGCGCACGAGACGGCGGTGCACCGGGTGGACGCGGAGTCCGCGCGCGGCGGCGTCCCGACCACCGTCACCCCCGAGTTCGCGACCGACGGCATCGACGAACTGCTGCTGGGCTTCCACGCCCGCTCCAGGAGCCGGGTACGCACCCCGCAGCCGCGCGTTCTGCGGATCCGCGCGGAGGACACCGGCGCGGTGTGGACGGTACGGCTGTCGCCGGAGCCACCCGTGACCACACGGGACGCGTCCGGGGAGGCCGAGTGCGAAGTGTCCGGCCCGGCCGAGCAGTTGTACCTGGCGCTGTGGAACCGGGCTCCTCTGCCGACCGCGACGGGTGACCGGGCGCTCGCCACCCTGTGGCGGGAGACGTCGGCGATCTGAGGACGACGGCAGCTGGGCCGGACCACCGACGGGCGATCGTCCGTCTGCGATCCGAGCAGAGCACCGACGGGCGATCGTCCGTCTGCGATCCGAGCAGAGCACCGACGGGCGATCAGTCCTCAGCAATTCGAGCAGAGCACCGCGGGCGATCAGTCGTCGGCGAGCACCCTCGCCAGCACCGCGCGCTGCACGGGAAGCACCTCACCGTGCAGCGCGCGCCCCTTGGCGGTGAGACACACCTGCACGCCGCGCCGGTCCTCGGAGCACATGCCGCGCTCGACGAGCCCCTCCCTCTCCAGCCGGGCGATCAGTCGCGACAGCGCGCTCTGGCTGAGGTGGACCCGCTCGGAGATCTCCTGCACGCGGTAGGACGGCGTGCCCCTCGGCGTCCGGCACCCGGCGAGGACGTCGAGCACCTCGAAGTCGCTGGCGCACAGGCCGTGGCCGTGCAGCACCCGGTCGAGTTCGCACTGTGTCCGCGCGTGCAGCGCCAGGATGTCCCGCCACTGTGCCACGAGGGCCTGCTCGGCCTGCTGAGCCGTCATGCGCCGCACCGTAACAGAGAACCGAGTTTGTTGCACCTGAATTAAATGCAGTTGCATCTCATGCATACGCATGTAGTGTCTCCGGCATGACCTCTCCGCTCATCTCCCCCACGTCCGAAGGGCGTTGGACGCCACGGTTGTGGGGCACCCTGCTCGTGCTCTGCGCCGCGATGTTCCTGGACGCCCTCGACGTGTCCATGGTCGGCGTCGCCCTGCCCTCCATCGGCGCCGACCTCGGCCTGTCGACCTCGGCACTGCAATGGATCGTCAGCGGCTACATCCTGGGCTACGGCGGCCTGCTGCTCCTCGGTGGACGCGCCGCCGACCTCCTGGGGCGACGGCAGGTCTTCCTGGTGGCCCTCGGCGTCTTCGCACTCGCCTCGCTGCTCGGCGGTCTCGTGGACTCGGGGCCGCTGCTCATCGCCAGCCGTTTCATCAAGGGCCTGAGCGCGGCCTTCACCGCCCCCGCCGGCCTGTCGATCATCACCACGACGTTCCCCGAGGGCCCGTTGCGCAACCGGGCGCTCTCCATCTACACCACCTGCGCGGCCACCGGCTTCTCCATGGGCCTGGTGCTCTCGGGCCTGCTCACCGAGGCCAGTTGGCGCCTGACCATGCTGCTGCCCGCACCCATCGCCCTGATCGCGCTCGTCGCCGGGTGGAAACTGCTGCCGCGCAGCGAACGGAAGAAGGACCACAACGGCTACGACGTCCCCGGCGCCGTCCTCGGCACCGCCTCGATGCTGCTGCTGGTCTTCACTGTCGTCCAGGCACCGGAGGCCGGTTGGGCGTCGGCCCGCACCCTGCTGTCCTTCCTGGCGGTGGCCGCGCTGCTGACGGTGTTCGTCCTGGTGGAGCGGCGCTCGGCGGGACCGTTGATCCGGCTCGGCGTGCTGCGCTCCGGCAGCCAGATCCGCGCCCAGCTCGGCGCGATGGCGTTCTTCGGCTCGTATGTCGGCTTCCAGTTCCTGGCGACGCTTTACATGCAGTCACTACTGGGCTGGTCGGCGCTGCACACGGCGCTCGCCTTCCTGCCCGCGGGTGCGCTGGTGGCGGTGTCGTCAACGATGGTGGGCACGATCGTCGACCGGTTCGGCACCCAGCGGCTGATCGCGGGGGGCTTCGCGCTCATGGTTCTCGGATACGCGCTGTTCCTGCGCGTCGACCTGGACCCGGTGTACGCCGCGGTGATCCTTCCGAGCATGCTGTTGATCGGGGCCGCCTGCGCCCTGGTCTTCCCGTCTCTCAACATCCAGGCCACCAACGGCGTCGACGACCACGAGCAGGGCATGGTCTCCGGCCTGCTCAACACCTCCGTCCAGGTCGGCGGAGCGATCTTCCTGGCCGTCGTCACGGCCGTGGTGACCGCCGGCGCCCCCGCGGACCCCACTCCGCAGGCCGTCCTGGACAGCTACCGGCCCGGGTTCATGGTCGCCACGGGCATCGCCGTCGCCGGCTTGCTGATCACCCTCACCGGCCTGCGGCCGCGCCGTGGGAGGAAGTCCGCGGGACCGTCCGTCGTCGTCGTCAGGTCCACCCCGAAGGAGGCGGAGCGCGTCGCCGTAGGCGACTAGGAAGCGTCTCCAGACATGATCAAGGCCCTGCGCGACCCGAGGGGGGAGCGCAGGGCCGAGGCGAGAAGCACAATCAATCGAAAGAGTGTGCATTTCGCATCTTTTCCGGACTTCGAATGGGTTCTACGCTCGTGTACAGATGGCGGGCGGAGGGCCGGCCTGTCGACCCCGCCGCCTGTAACGAGCGGAGGCGGAGATGAAAGCGTCGATACGGCGGTCCGCGATCTTCGCAAGCGCGGCCGCCCTCGTGATAGCCGTCTGCGGTACGACGGGCACGGCCCGGGCCGAGCCGGGCGATGGTGAGCTCCAGTTCGGCTACGTCCTGCCGGAGACGGGACAGCTGGCCTATCTCGGCCCACCCCAGATCGAGTCGCTGAAGTTCGCGATACAGAAGATCAACGACGCGGGCGGGGTCCTGGGCAAGTCCGTGCCGGCTGTGGTCTCCAGTGACGAGGCGGGCCAGGAGGCCGTCGCCGCACAGTCGGCGGACCGGGTCCTCGCGGCAGGTGTGGACGCGATCGTCGGCGCCGCGGCTTCCGGTATGTCGCTGGCGTTCATCGACCGGGTGACCGGAGCGGGCGTCGTGCAGTGTTCGGGGTCGAACACCGCTCCCACCTTCACCGACTACGAGGACGACGGCTTCTACTTCCGTACCGTCCCGAGTGATTCGTTGCAGGGGCCCATCCTGGCGGATGTCGTTCGCGACGACGGCCACGACCGGGTGGCCCTGGTCGCTCGGGCGGACGACTACGGGCGCGGCCTGATGGAGGCCACCCGCAAGACGCTGGAGGAGCGCGGTGCGACGGTGACGCTCGCGGAGACCTACGACCCGAAGGCGACCAACTTCGACCAGGTCGTCCAGCAGGTGGAGAACTCCCGGCCGGACGCCGCCGTGGTGATCGCCTTCGAGGAAGGCACCCAGATCCTGCAGGGCATGATCGAGTCCGGGCTCGGGCCCGACCGGATCGGCGTCTACGGTGCCGACGGACTGCGCAGTGAGGAACTGCCCTCGCTGGTCGCCCCCGGCCAGCCGGAGAGGCTCTCCGGCATGAAGGGGACCGCGCCGGCCTCGGCGGAGAACGAGCAGTACGTGAAGGAGCTGAAGGAGTTCGCGCCGAAGCTGAAGGAGCTGCAGTTCGCACCGCAGGTGTTCGACTGCGCGACGACGATCGCGCTCGCCGCCGAGAAGGCGGAGTCCGACGACCCGGGCGAGTACGTGAAGGAGATGAACGGGATCACCAGGGACGGCGAGAAGTGCAACTCGTTCGCCGCCTGCAAGGAGCTTCTCGCCGACGGCAAGGACATCGACTACGACGGTGTGAGCGGTCCGCTCGACTTCACCGACAAGGGCGAACCCGGCCAGGCGACGATCGAGGTGTACGGCTACGACGACGAGGGGAAGTTGCAGACCCTGCGTACCGAGACCAGCAGGGCCGAGGAGTGACGGGAGAACCCGACAGCGGGAGTCAACGGACGCGGGCGAGCGTGCCGAGGTAGAGCTCGATCACCTTCTCGTCGTGCAGCAGGGCCGTGCCCGTGCCGGTGTAGGCGTTGCGGCCCTGGTCGAGGACGTAGCCGCGGTCGCAGAGCTGTAGGCACCTGCGGGCGTTCTGCTCGACCATGAGCACGGCGACGCCCGCGCTGTTGATCATTCTGCACCGGTCGAAGACGTGGTCCTGATGGAGCGGTGACAGGCCGGCCGACGGCTCGTCGAGCAGCAGCAGCTGCGGCTCCATCATCAGTGCGCGGGCCATCGCGAGCATCTGGCGTTCGCCGCCGGACATGGCTCCGGCCTTCTGCCTGCGACGGTCGGCCAGCACGGGGAAGAGTTCCTCGATCGCCGTGACCCGCCGCGTGTGGTCCTTGGGCCGCAGGTACACGCCCATCCGCAGGTTCTCCTCGACGGTCAGCGTGGGAAACACGTTCTGAAGCTGCGGTACATAGCCCACGCCCCGCCGCACCAGCTCGTGCGCGGGCCGGCCGGTCACGTCCTCGCCACGCAGCCGCACGGTCCCGCCGCGCACCCGCAGCAGCCCGAAAACGGCCTTGACCAGCGTGGACTTGCCGGCGCCGTTGGGGCCGATCACGCCGACCACCTCGCCCGGCCGCACCTCGACGCTGCATCCGCGCAGCACGTCGACACCGGGGACGTAACCGGCGACGATGTCGTCGGCCGCCAGCACCGGTGCCTGCTCCTCAGCGGTCATCGCTACTCCTCCTTCCCCTTCTCATCGGTCGCCTCCGGCTCGTCGTGCCGCTTGCCCAGGTAGGCGTCCACGACGGCGGCGTTCCTGCCGATCGTGTGCGGTGGGCCCTCGGCCACCAGGCGGCCGTCGGCCATGACGGCCACCCAGTCGCTGATGCCCATCACCACGTCCATGTCGTGCTCGACGAAGCACACCGTCAGCCCCTCGTCACGCAACCGCGTGATGTGCCCGAGCAGCGACTGGGTCAGCGCGGGGTTCACCCCGGCCATCGGCTCGTCGAGCAGGAGCATGGCCGGCCGGGTCATCAGCGCACGGGCCAGTTCCAGCAGTTTGCGCTGGCCGCCGGAGAGCGTGCCGGCATGGTCGTCGCGCAGGGGCCCGAGACGGAACCGGTCCAGCAGTTCGTCGGCCCGGCGCTCGAACTCCCGCTCCTGGCCGCGCCACAGCGGCCGCAGCAGCGCGGGCAGCACCCGCTCGCCGCGTTGCCCGGGTGCGGCGAGCAGCAGGTTCTCCAGCACCGTGAGCCGGGCGAGCGCCCTGGAGAGCTGGAACGTACGGACCATTCCGCGCCGCGCCACCCGGTACGCCGGGGCGCCGGTGAGGGGCTGTCCGTCGAACGACCACCTGCCGCCGTCGGCCCGGTCGAACCCGCTCACCACGTTGAACAACGTGGTCTTGCCGGCGCCGTTGGGCCCGATGAGAGCCGTGATGGCCCCACGTTGCACCTCCAGGTGCTCGACCCGCACGGCGACGAGGCCACCGAAGGTGCGGGTCACCTGGTCCAGGATCAGCAGGGGATCGGGCTTGCGCACCCCCGGCTCGGGATCGATCGCGGAGAGCCGGTCCGGGTGGGACGCGGCAGGGTCAGCGGCCACTGAGCAACATCTCCTTCCGGCTGCCGAGGATGCCCTGCGGCCGGAACGCGACCAGCAGGATCAGAGCGACGCCGACCAGAGCGAAGCGCACCGCGCCGACCTCCGACGTGCTGATGAGGTCCGGGGAGATGTACTCGGCGTCGATGGCCTGGCGGAGCGCGCTGTCGAGGAAGCTGAGGACGAACCAGAACAGGATCGAGCCCACGACCGGCCCGAGGATCCGCCCGGCACCTCCGAGCACGAGGAGCGTATACAGGAAGAACGTGACGGCCGGGTCGTAGTTGTCCGGGTTCACGGACTGCACCTGGATCGCCTGCATCATGCCCGCGACCGCCCCGATGACGCCGCCGAGCACGAGGCTCTGCATCTTGTACGCGTAGACGTTCTTGCCGAGGCTGCGCGCGGCGACCTCGTCATCACGGATCGACCGGATGACACGGCCCCAGGGACTGTGGATCAGCAGGGCGAGCAGGCTTCCGACCACGAGCACCAGCGCCCATCCGACGATCATCACCCAGAGGTCGCGAGCGCTGAACCTCACGAGCCACACGCCGTACGTGCCGGGCTCGATGGGGCTGAGCGCGTAGAAGTCGTTCGCGAAGCGCTGCAACCCGAACACCCCGCCGGTGACCGGCTCGGCCCAGCTGGAGCGGTAGAACAGCCGTAGCGTCTCCCCCGCCGCGATCGTGGTGATGGCGAGGTAGTCGGCGCGCAGCCGCAGGGTGGGCAGGCCGAGCAGCAGGGCCAGCACGATCGCGCAGGCGACTCCGCCCAGGACGCCGAGCCACATCGGGCCGTCGTACGTCGACACCGTGATGGCGAGCCCGTAGCCGCCGACCAGCATGAATCCGACCTGTCCGAAGTTCAGCAGCCCCGTGTAGCCGAAGTGCAGGTTCAGCCCCATCGCGGCGAGCGCGTAGACGGCTGCGATGGGGCCGATCCCCGAGCGCAGGGCGTCGGAGAGGATGGCGGAGAAGTCCATGGCGCCACCCCCTCACCCGACGCGTTCGGCCCGGCCGAGGATGCCCTGCGGCCGGACGAGAAGGACGAGGATGAGGACGAGCAGTGCCCAGGCGTACTGGAGGTCGACCGGGAACCACAGGGTGGACATCTGGGCGACGACACCGATGACGAGGCTGCCGACCATCGCACCGTAGGCGGAGCCGAGGCCGCCCAGGATGATCCCCGCGAACATGAGCAACAGGAGCTTGAAGCCCATGTCCCAGGTGACGATCTCGACCAGGCCGAAGAAGACCCCGCCGAGCGCGGCCAGCCCGCCGGCGAGCATCCACACGAACAGCACCACCCGCTGCACGTCGATGCCCGATGCCTCCGCGAGGTCACGGTTGGCGGAGACGGCCCGCACGGCGGTGCCGATCCGTGTCCTCTGCAGCAGCGCGGCGATGCCGAGCAGCACCAGGACGGAGAGCAGGGTGACGGTGAGGTCCCGCGGGGTGATGCCGGCCGGCCCGATACCGATCGTGCTCTGGATGTCGTACTGGGCGTAGGAGGCGGGCCGTGTTCCGTACAGCACGAGTACGACGTGGCGCAGCAGCAGCGAGAGCCCGATGGTGACGATGAACATGTTGATCAGCCCGGTGCCCCGAGCTCGCAGCGGGCGCCAGATGCCGCGCTCGACCGCCCCGCCCAGCAGGGCGCCGAAGACCACCGCGGCGAGGGCGGCGGGGATGAGGTGCCAACCCGGCCCGGCCGCGGAGGCGTTGAGGAAGAACGCGAAGGTGGCGCCGATCGTGACGAACTCACCGTGGGCGAAGTTGATCAGGTGGATGGTGCCGAAGATCAGCGAGAGCCCGACCGATGTGATCGCGATGATCACCCCGAACTGGATACCGTCGATCAACGCCTGCAGAGCGCGCGCGGCGAACGTGGGGCCGCGCGGGACTTCCCCACCCTGGGCCCGCGCAAAGATCGCGGGCGCCACCACGAGGACCAGGGCGAGGCTCGTCACGAGCATCCGCTGATAGCGCACGATGGTTCCGGTACGTCACGAACGTCTCTTATGGGCTCAGTGTAGGCGCAGGTCGGGGCGGTGACACGGACAGTGAGCCCGGTGTGGGTCCCACGGAACGGAGGACGCGGGATGGGTGACAGCGGGGACCTCTCGAGTGCGTACAACGACGACAGTGTGCTCTTCCGGGTGCTGCGCCACCTCGGCTGGGACAGCCTGGTCGACATCGGCTGGTTCACGCTGCCCACCCTGCCGCTCGTGGTCCTGACCGGGCCGGTGCCCTTTCAGCGCCGACTGGCTCGCCGGTCGCTGGCGTTGCTGGACGCCCGGCCCGGACAGCTCGTCCTGGATGCCGGGTGCGGTCGCGGTGACACCACGGCGCGGTTGGGTGCCGCGGGATGCCGGGCGCTGGGGGTGGACATCCAGCCCGCGCAGATCGATCAGGCACGTCGCCGCTTCGGCGACAGCGCGCGCTTCGCCGTCGCCGATGCCACGGCTCTGCCGCAGGGGGCAGCGGAGATCCCGCTGACGGGGGGTTCCTTCGACCGGGTGCACTGCCTGGAGGCCGCCTTCCACTTCGGCCACGAGGGCCGTAGGTCGTTCCTGACCGAAAGCTTCCGGCTGCTCCGCCCAGGAGGCCGGCTCGTCCTCGTGGATGTCACGTCCCGTACGGATCAGCCGATCGGATCCCTCGACCCGAACGGCCTCGTACGCGGGACCTGGCGCTTCGACGACATCGAACCGTACGAGCGGTACCCGCTGATGGCTTCCGCCGCCGGCTTCACCACGCGCCGGATCCTCGACTGGACCACCCCCGTACTCCACAGGGCGGCCCAACTCTGTTCCCTGTTCGCCGGCGCCGCGTCCACCCGGGCCGGCCGCGAGGCCCTGTGCGTGCGGTGGCCCGGCCTCAGAACACTCGACGCACAGGACTGGGACGAGGCCATCACCGTCGTCCGGGCTCACCAGGCCATCGGGCGCGTCACTCGCTACACGGCGTACGTCCTCGACAAACCCCCCTCCCGAGGGCGCCCGGCGGGACGCTTGCCCGCCGGGCACCCTCCTGTTTGACTCGCCGCATGACCAGACACGGGGGACGGCGCACGCAGGCCGAACGGGACGCGATCACCGTCGAGATCGGGTACGCGCTGTGCAGTGCGGCCTTCGCGGCGGCGGTGGTCTTCGGGGCGGTCGCGGGGCCCGCCTTGTTCTTCGACCTGCCGGAGACGCCGGAGCGCCTGCTGGTGCGGGCCGGTCTGGTGCTCGCGCCGGTGCTCTTCGCCGCCCGGGTCGTCAGTGTGCTGCTCCGGTTCCGGAGGGCGGATCAGCCCAGCCAGCCCGGCCGCACCAGCCCCGACTCGTAGGCCAGCACGACCAGTTGGGCCCGGTCGCGGGCGCCGAGCTTCACCATCGTGCGGCTGACGTGGGTCTTCGCGGTGAGCGGGCTGACCACCAGGCGGCGGGCGATCTCCTCGTTGGACAGGCCCATCCCCACCAACGCCATCACCTCGCGCTCCCGCTCCGTGAGCCGGTCCAGCGCGCCGGCCGCCGCCGGTTCCTTGGAGCGGGAGGCGAACTCGGAGATCAGCCGCCGCGTCACACTCGGCGACAGCAGTGCGTCGCCCGCGACCACCGCCCGTACGGCGCGCAGGAGTTCCTCCGGCTCGGTGTCCTTGACCAGGAATCCGGAGGCTCCGGAGCGGATCGCCTCGAAGACGTACTCGTCGAGCTCGAAGGTGGTGAGCATGACCACCTTGACGTCCCCCAGGTCCGGGTCGGCGGTGACCTGCCGGGTCGCGGCCAAGCCGTCGAGCGCCGGCATGCGGATGTCCATCAGCACGACGTCGGGCCGCAGTTCACGGATCCGGCGCACGGCCTCCTCACCGTCGGCGGCCTCCGCGGCCACCCCGATGTCGGGCTGCGCGTCGAGCAGCGCCCGGAATCCCGCCCTCACCAGTGACTGGTCGTCGGCGAGCAGTACACGGATCACCGGTCCTCCTGTTTCGGTCCGGCGGACGGGCCGGCGGATGCCGGCAACGGCAGCACGGCGAGCACCCGGAACCCTCCGTCGGGGCGGGGGCCCGCCTCGAGGGTGCCCCCCAGGGCGGCGGCCCGCTCCCGCATCCCGGTGAGCCCGTTGCCGCTGCCGCCCGCGTCGGCGCCGGTCGCGGGTCCGTCGTCGTCCACGCGCAGCCGCAGGACACCCGCGTCGAGCGCGAGGTACACGCGCGCGTGTCGTGAACCCGAGTGCCGTACGACGTTGGTCAGGGCCTCCTGGACGATCCGGAAGGCGGCGAGGTCCGTGCCCGGCCCGAGGCGCGGCGGCTCTCCCTCGACGTCCACCGTGAGGCCCGCGCTCGCGGCCTGCTCCACCAGTTCGGGCAGGCGGTCGAGGCCGGGCGCGGGGGCGCGCGGCGCGGCATCGGAGGCACGCAGTGTGTCGAGCACCTGGCGCACCTCGCCGAGCGCCTCCTTGCTCTGGTCCTTGATCGTGATCAGGGCGCTGCGGGCCTGCTCGGGGTCGGTGTCGAGCAGTGCGAGGCCGACGCCCGCCTGCACGTTGATGACGGAGATGCTGTGGGCGAGGACGTCGTGCAGCTCCCGCGCGATCCGCAGTCGCTCCTCGTCGGCCCGCCGCCGTGCGGCCTCGGCCCGCTCGGCCCGTTCGCGGGCCCACTGCTCGCGCCGGACGCGGAACAGCTCCGACACCGCCGCGATGGCCACCACCCAGGTGGCGACCACGATCTCCTCACCCCAGGAGACGGCGGAGTCCCCGGACGGCGGCAGCCACGTGAAGAGCCAGTGCGTCACCAGAACGTGCCCGGCCCAGAGCATGCCCATCGCGGTCCACGCCGCCCGGGGGTGCCCGGCGACGACGGCGCTGAAGCAGGCCAGGGCGACGGTGAAGAGCACCGGCCCGTAGGGATATCCGGCCCCCAGATAGACCATGACGGCGGCCGCCGTGCCGAACACCACGGCCACCGGATACCGCTTCCGCCACAGCAGCAGCCCCCCGGCCACCAGCAGCAGCACCCGCGCGAAGAGATCCAGCTCCGCCCGCTCGCCCTGCTGTCCGTGGGCGGCGAGGTGAGACCCGGCCAGGACGAACACGGTCACGAGGACCGTGGACCGCCAGGGCCACCGCGGCTCCCGCCCCTCCCACCGGTCCCACGACGCGGGCCCGTGCCGCCACCGCTGCGGCGGACCGCCCCGCGCACGCTGCTCGTCCATACCGGCCACGCTAGACGCCCCGCTCCCGCAGCCGCGTCGCCCCCACGTGGTGATCACGTGTACTCCCAGGGAAGTACGCCCGCTCACCGGGGCGGGGGCCTAGACGGGCCCGGGTGCCAGCCCCACGCCCCTGGCGAGTTGCTCCGCCGCGTGCCGGAAGAACGTCTCCCGGTCCTCCACCACTCGGTTGAACTGGCCGAACAGTTCGAAGCCGACCAGTCCGTACAACTGGGCCCAGGCCGCGACGAGTGCGGCCACGACCTCCGGCGGGAGATCCGGGGCGAGGTCCGCGGCCATCCGTTCGGCCTCCGGGCGCAGCTCGGCCGACAGCGAGGGCCGGGCCAGGCCCGGACCGTGGTGGGCGTCGCGCGTGATGCCGATGAGCAGGAGGCCGACGCGGGCGGCGGCCGGGACGGTGACGTCTGGGGCCGTGTAGCCGGGCACGGGCGATCCGTAGATCAACGCGTACTCGTGCGGGTGGTCCAGCGCCCAGCGCCGCACCGCCTGGCAGACTGCGACCCAGTGCTCGAAGGGGGCGGCCGCGGCGTCGCGGGCCGACTCGGCGCTCTCGCCGAGGGAGTCGTAGGCGTCGATGATGAGGGCGGTGAGCAGGTCGTCACGGCTGGGGAAGTAGCGGTACAGCGCGGAGGAGACCATGCCCAGTTCACGGGCGACGGCCCGCAGGGAGAGCCGGGCGGCGCCCTCCGCCGCGAGCTGTCTGCGGGCTTCGTCCTTGATGGCCGCGGTCACTTCCATCCTGGCCCGGGCGCGGGCGCCGTGTGCGGTGCTCATGCCGGCAGTCTCTCATGAAGGCAGATCACCGCACACAAACGAGAGCGGTGAATCAAAAAGAGAGCAGTGCTCTTGCTCTCCCGTACCGGTCTCATGCAAACTGGCACCAAGAAGAGCGAGAGCAGCGCTCACGGAATGGAGCACTGCTTCGCCGTCATACGAGGGGGCCCCGATGTCCACACACGTCCAGAAGCCCGGCTGGTTCACCGTCAACGTCCTCAACCGCTTCGTGGCCTGGCTGACCCGTCGCGGCATCAGCGTCTGGGGCTCCCGGGTCCTCGCCGTCCGGGGCCGCAAGAGCGGCCAGTGGCGCACCACTCCGGTCAATCTGCTGACCCTGGACGGCAGGCAGTACCTGGTCGCCCCCCGCGGTCATGTGCAGTGGACGCACAACATGCGCGCCGCGGGCGGCGGTGAACTGCATCTCGGCAAGCACGTGGACGCCTTCACCGCGGCCGAGGTGGGCGACGACGACAAGGCCCCGGTCCTGCGCGCCTACCTCAAGCGCTGGAAGGCGGAGGTAGGGGTCTTCTTCAACGGCGTCGGTCCCGACTCCCCGGACGACCAGCTGCGCCGCATCGCCCCCGACCACCCGGTCTTCGAGATCACGGTGAAGGGTTGACCACAGTGAAGGGTTGACCACGCTGAAGGGTTGAGGCCGATGAAGGACTGATCACGGCGTGCGTCCGGTCAGTCCGCCGAGCCGGCCTCGCCGCCCGCGGCGGGACGGCGGTCCAGCGCGGTCAGGGCCCGCTGTGCCACCGGGTACGTGCGGACGATCTCGCCCAGCGACGTCGAGCCCTGGGTGATCTCCTTGAACGCCCTCCACGCCGGGCGCAAGCCCGTCAACGCCGCGTGGAACAGGCCGGGACGGCGCTCGAACACCGTCAGCAGCCGCCTGCCGACGCTCATCTCCACCCCGAGGCCCGCCTTGATCGCGAACGCGTAGTTGAGAGCCTGCCGGCGCGTGTCCACGGCGTCGTGCGCCTCGGCGATCCGCACCGCCCACTCCCCCGCGAGCCGTCCGGACCGCAGCGCGAAGGAGATGCCCTCACGGGTCCACGGCTCCAGCAGCCCCGCCGCGTCACCGCACACCAGCACCCGCCCGCGCGAGAGCGGCGAGTCGTCGGCGCGGCAGCGCGTCAAGTGCCCCGAGGAGATGGCCGGTTCGAACCCCGCGAGGCCCAGCCGGCCGATGAACTCCTCCAAGTACCGCTTGGTCGCGGCGCCTTCGCCGCGGGCCGAGATGACCCCGACCGTGAGGGTGTCTCCCTTGGGGAAGACCCAGCCGTAACTGCCGGGAATGGGACCCCAGTCGATGAGCACCCGGCCCTTCCAGTCCTCCGCGACGGTGTCCGGCACCGGGATCTCCGCCTCCAGGCCGAGATCCACCTGATCGAGCTTGACCCCGACATGCGCCCCTATCCGGCTGGCGCTGCCGTCCGCCCCGACCACGGCCCGCGCGAGCACGACCTCGCCGCCCTGCAGGACAACGGCGACCGTGCGCCGGTCCGGCACCGTCGAGCCGTGCTGCTCGACCCGCTGAACGGTGACGCCCGTGCGCAGCTCGGCGCCCGCCTTCTGCGCGTGCTCGACCAGCTGCTGGTCGAACTCGGGCCGGTTGATCAGCCCGAAGAGCATCTGCTTGGAGCGGCGCGTGCGCGTGAAGCGGCCGTTGTTCGAGAAGGTCACCGCGTGCACCCGGTCCCTGAGCGGCAGCTCGAAGCCGGGCGGCAGGGCGTCGCGCGAGGGGCCGATGATGCCGCCGCCGCACGTCTTGTACCGCGGCAGCTCCGCCTTCTCCAGCAACAGCACGCGTCTGCCGGCCACCGCCGCCGCGTACGCGGCCGAAGCGCCCGCGGGTCCCGCGCCCACCACGACGACGTCCCACACCTGCCGCACGTCGTCCGCCGAAGAGTTCTCGCTGCTCACGATGGTCTGTTGCTCCCGATCAAAGCCGCCTGCCGCTGTCTCCCGCATCCTACGGCGGCGGTCACCGCAGGCCGCTGTGGGAGGATCGGCGGCGTGGGTGGCCCTTACACGGGGACGCGCCCGCACCACACGATCACGCGTACCGAGAGGTACGCGTCCTTACAACGTCGCACCCACGAGGAGCGTGCCCATGCCGTCGAATCCGGTCGCCGAGACCGTCGCCTCACTGATGCCCAGGGCGAAGCAGGAGCTCACCGAACTGGTGGCCTTCCGGTCGGTGGCGGACTTCGACCAGTTCCCGAGGAGCGAGAGCGAGGGCGCCGCCCGCTGGGTCGCCGACGCGCTCGCCGCCGAGGGCTTCGAGGACGTGGCCCTGCTCGACACCCCCGACGGCACACAGTCGGTCTACGGCTTTCTGCCCGGCCCGGAGGGCGCGAAGACCGTCCTGCTCTACGCCCACTACGACGTGCAGCCGCCGCTGGACGAGGCCGCCTGGACGACCCCGCCGTTCGAGCTGACCGAGCGGGACGGGCGCTGGTACGGGCGCGGCGCCGCCGACTGCAAGGGCGGCCTGGTCATGCACCTGCTGGCGCTGCGCGCGCTGAAGGCGAACGGCGGCGTGCCCGTCCATGTGAAGGTGATCGCCGAGGGCTCGGAGGAGATGGGCACCGGCGGTCTGGAGCGGTACGCCGAGGAGCACCCCGGCCTGCTGGAGGCGGACACGATCGTCATCGGCGACGCGGGCAACTTCCGTGTCGGCCTGCCGACCGTCACCTCCACCCTGCGCGGCATGACGATGGTGCGCGTTCAGGTCGACACCCTCGCGGGCAATCTGCACTCGGGCCAGTTCGGCGGCGCCGCACCCGACGCGCTGGCCGCGCTGATCCGCGTGCTCGACTCGCTGCGCGCCGAGGACGGTTCGACGACCGTCGAGGGGCTCGACGCCGACGCGGGCTGGGAAGGGCTGCAGTACGAGGAGGAGCAGTTCCGGCAGGACGCCAAGGTCCTGGACGGCGTCGAACTGATCGGGTCCGGGACGGTCGCGGACCGCATCTGGGCGCGCCCCGCCGTCACCGTCCTCGGCATCGACTGCCCGCCCGTGGTCGGCGCCACCCCGTCCGTGCAGGCCGGTGCCCGCGCGCTGATCAGCCTGCGGGTGCCGCCGGGCGTGGACGCGGACGAGGCGACCAAGCTGCTCCAGGCGCATCTGGAGGCGCACACGCCGTGGGGTGCGCGAGTGAGCACCGAGCAGATCGGCCAGGGCCAGCCGTTCCGCGCCGACACCACCAGCCCGGCGTACCAGGCCATGGCGGCCGCGATGGCGGTGGCCTACCCGGGTCAGGAGATGCAGTACGCGGGGCAGGGCGGGTCCATCCCGCTGTGCAACACGCTGGCCGCGCTGTACCCGCGTGCGGAGATCCTGCTCATCGGGCTGAGCGAGCCCGAGGCCCAGATCCACGCGGTGAACGAGAGCGTGTCCCCCGAGGAACTGGAGCGGCTGTCGGTGGCGGAGGCACTGTTCCTGCGCAACTACGCGGCGAGCTGACCGCTCCGCCCGCAGCGGAAGGCCCCCGTCCGCGGACGGGGGCCTTCCGCTGCGGTTCTGAGTCGGTGTCGCGGCCGCCGAAGGCGCGGTCCGCTCAGCCGACCTGACCCGAACGACAGTCCCTAGCCGAGGGCCGGGTCCAGGACGATGTCCTGCTCGCGTGCGGTGACGGACGGCTCCTCGGGGAAGTGGCAGGCGGTCAGGTGCCCCGTGGGGCTGCCCTCGACACGCATCAGCGCCGGCTCCTCGAGGGCGCACTTGTCCTGCGCCTTCCAGCAGCGGGTGCGGAAGCGGCAGCCGGAGGGCGGGTCGATCGGGGAGGGCACGTCCCCCGCCAGCCGGATGCGTTCACGCCGTCCGACGGCGTCCGGGTCGGCCTCGGGTACGGCGGACAGCAGCGCGTGCGTGTAAGGGTGCCGGGGCCGCGTGTAGAGCGACTCCCGATCGGCGACCTCGACGATCTTTCCGAGGTACATGACGGCGACCCGCTCGGAGAAGTGCCGCACGACGGCCAGGTCGTGGGCGATGAAGACGAAGGCGATGCCGAACTCCCGCTGGAGGTCCTGGAGCAGGTTGACGACCTGCGCCTGGATGGAGACGTCCAGCGCGGAGACGGGCTCGTCGGCCACGATCAGCTTCGGCCTGAGGGCGAGGGCGCGGGCGATGCCGATGCGCTGGCGCTGGCCGCCGGAGAACTCGTTCGGGTAGCGGTTGTAGTGCTCGGGGTTGAGCCCGACCGTCTCCAGGAGTTCCTGGGCGCGCTTCTTGTGGCCCTGGGGCGGGTTGATGCCGTTGAGCCGCATCGGCGTCTCGATGATGGTGCCGACGGTGTGGCGGGGGTTCAGCGACGAGTAGGGGTCCTGGAAGATCATCTGGAGGTTGCGGCGGGCCTCCCGCATCCGCGCGGCCGGCTGGTGCGTGATGTCCTCGCCGTCGAACACGACGGAACCGCCGGTGGGTTCGAGCAGCCGGGTGACCAGCCGGCCGGTGGTCGACTTGCCGCAGCCGGACTCGCCGACCAGGCCCAGCGACTCGCCGGGGCCGACCGAGAAGTCGATGCCGTCGACGGCGCGGACGGCTCCGATCTGCCGCTGGAAGATGATGCCCTGCCGGATCGGGAAGTGCTTGTGCAGACCGCGTACCTCCAGCAGGTTCTCGCCGGGGCTCTCGCCGGCGGGGCGGTCGGTGCTGCGCCCGGTGCGGGGCTCGGTGGTGCTCACGGAATGGTCCCTTTCGTCGGCCGCCGTCATTGCGCGGCCCGTGCGGCCGCGGCGTCCCGGTCGGCCGGAGCGGCCCCGCCGCGGATCTCCCTCTTGGCGTCATCGCTCAGATGGCAGGCGGCGAGGTGCCGTTCGCTGCCGGAGAGGAGGCGCAGTTCGGGCCGTTCCGCCGTGCAACGGCCGTCCGTCACCCAGCCCTTGTAGGCGCAGCGGGGGTGGAAGGAGCAGCCGTCCGGCAGGTTGATCAGGCTCGGCGGGGTACCGGGGATCGGGTCGAGCCGTTCGCCGACGTCGCCGCCGAGATGCGGCATCGACTGCAACAGGCCCCAGGTGTAGGGGTGCTGGGGCTGCTTGAGGACCTCGCGGGTGGTGCCGTACTCGATGCGGCGGCCGCCGTACATCACCAGGATGTCGTCGGCGATGTCGGAGACCACGCCGAGGTCGTGCGTGATGATGACGACGGCGGAGCCGAACTCCTCCTGGAGGTCACGGATCAGGTCCAGGATCTGCGCCTGGACGGTGACGTCCAGGGCGGTGGTGGGCTCGTCGGCGATGAGCAGCTCCGGGTCGCACACCAGCGACATCGCGATCATGGCGCGCTGGCGCATACCGCCGGAGAACTGGTGCGGGTAGTCCCTGACCCGGCGCTCGGGCTGCGGGATGCCGACCCGCTTGAGCATCTCGACCGCGCGGTCCTTCGCCTCCTTCCTGGAGACCTTGTGGTGCACCCGGTAGGCCTCGGCGATCTGGGAGCCGACGGTGAAGAAGGGGTGCAGCGCGGACAGCGGGTCCTGGAAGATCATGGAGACGGTGCGGCCGCGCAGGGCGCGCATCCCGGCCTCGGGCAGGGCGACGAGTTCCCTGCCCTCCAGCCAGATCTCGCCGGAGACCTGGGCGCGGGTGCCCTTGTGGAGCCCGAGCAGGGCCAGTGAGGTCACCGACTTGCCGGAGCCGGACTCGCCGACGATACCGAGGGTCCTGCCCTTCTCCAGGGTGAAGGAGACACCGTCGACGGACTTGACGAGGCCGTCCTCGGTCGGGAAGTGCACCCTCAGGTCGCGTACGTCGAGGAAGGGTGCGGGCGCGGGGGTGACGTCCGCGGGCTGCGGTGAGGTCGATACGGACACGGGTGTTCCTAAGGACGAAGAAGGGCTCAGGCGAGGCGCACGCGTGGGTCGACGAGGCCGTACACCAGGTCGACGACGACGTTGGCGAGGACGACGAACGTCGCGGCGAAGAGCGTGGTGCCGAGGATGACCGGCAGGTCGGAGTTCTGGACGGAGTCGACGGCGAGCTTGCCGATGCCGTTGATGCCGAACACCGACTCGGTGATGACCGCGGAGCCGCCGATCAGGGAGCCGACGTCCATACCGAAGATGGTGATGATCGGGGTGATCGCGGCCCGCAGCCCGTGCTTGAGGACGACGGTGGCGGCCGGCAGGCCCTTGGCGCGGGCGGTGCGCATGTAGTCCTCGGAGAAGACCTCCAGCATCGAGGAGCGGGTGAGCCGGGTGTACATCGCGAGGTAGACGATGACGAGCGTGGACCAGGGCAGGATCAGCCCCTGGAACCAGCCGGCCGGGTCCTCGGTGAAGGGCGTGTAGCCGGAGGTCGGCAGAATCTGGAACTTGTCCACGAAGAGGTAGAGCAGGAGCAGACCGATGAAGTAGATCTGCACCGACACACCGAACAGGGCGAGTCCCACCGCCGCCTTGTCGGCTGCCCGGCCCCTGCGCACCGCCGCCACGGTGCCGAGGCCGACGCCCAGGATCAGGAACGCCACCGCTGCGCCGAGCCCGAGGGAGAGGTCCGCCGGGAAGTCCTGGAGCAGCGTGGTCAGGACGGGGGTGTCGGTCTGGAAGGAGATGCCGAGGCACGGGGCGCCGCAGTGGATGCGGACGCTCTGGTCGCCGTAGTCACGGCCCACGACCAGCCCCTTGACGAACTCCCAGTACTGCGTCAGATAGCTCTGGTCCAGGCCCAGCGAGTGCTTGATCTCCGCGAGGCGGGAGGGCGAGCAGGTCTTTCCGCAGGCCAGGAGCGCGGGGTTGGACGGCAGCGCGAAGAAGATGAAGAAGGTGATCGTGGTGATCACCAACATGATCACGGCCGCTGCCAGCAGGCGTCTGATGAGGTAACGAAACATGGGGTGCCGGAACCTGACGTGAGTGGGGTGCCCGCCGGCGGCCCAGGCCGCCGGCGGGGTTCAGAGGGGTTGCGTCACTGCTTGATGTAGGCGTGCACCAGGCTGGGTTCGGCCATGATCGAGTCATCGATGACACCGCCGACCTTCGAGCCGCTCACCTCGCTGAAGTTCATGTACATCAGCGGGACCACGGCGGCGTCCTTGAGGATCTGCTCGTCCAGTTCCCCGTAGGCGACGTTGCGCTGCTTGATGTCGGTCATCTTGCCGATCTTGTCGATCTGCGCGTTGACCTTCGGGTCGTTCAGGTAGGCGAGGTCGTTGTTGGACTGCGGCAGCTTCTTGATCTGGCGTCCGTCGAAGAGGGTGGGCAGCACGGTGGAGGCGTTCGGCCAGTCCGCGATCCAGTCGCCCCAGGTCAGGTCGTACTGGTTCTTCACGTTGTCGACAGTGCTGAAGTAGTTGTTCTTGTCGATCGGGGTGATGTTCACCGTGATGCCGATCTTTGCGAGCGCGGTCTTCACGGCGTCCGCGAAGTGCTCGTGCGTGGGAATGTTCTCCACCGCGAGGGACATCGTCGGCTTGGGGTTGCCGGCCTGCTTCATCAGGGCCTTGGCCTTGGTGAGGTCACCGGCGGGGTTGCTGCTGTAGAGGTTGAAGTCCTTGTGGCCGTCGATGCCGGGGGCGAGCATCGTGGTGGCGTAGTTGCCGTAGGCGGAACCGCCGAAGGCGCCGCGCACGGTGGTCTTGTCGATGGCGTACTCGATCGCCTCGCGGACCTTGAGGTCCTTGACCCGGTTCATGTTGATGGCCAGGTAGTTGATGCCCGGGGCCGGGATCTTGTAGTAGCGCGACTTGAGCGACGGGTCGCCGGCCATCGTCGTCAGGTCGGAACCGGCGATCGGCGTCTGGGTGATCGCGGTCTGTGCGGAGCCGCCGTCGGACTTGATCTGCTGGTCGATGGCGGCCTGGTCCTGCCCGAACTTCGCGTCGATCTCGTCGAGGTTCTGCTGCCGGATCGGGTCGTTCGACTGGGTCCAGTTCTTGTTCCGGACGAGGACCATTTCCTTGTTCTTGGTGTACGACTTGATCATGTAGGGACCGTCGGACCAGACATGCGTGTCGTACGTGGCGCCCGTGTCGTGGGCCTTGGGCACGCCCGACCATCCGGTCATCGCGGTCGTCTCGTTGAAGTCGGCGACCGGCTGGTTGAGGTGGAAGACGATGGTGTACTTGTCCGGCGTCTGGATAGAGGCCAGCTGCTTGCCCTGGTACGGGCCCTTGTAGGAATCGCCGCCGACCAGCCACTGACTGGCGTACGGCGGGCCGCCGTTGATGTCCGGGGAGAAGGCCCGCTCGACGCCGTACTTGACGTCCTGCGCGGTGACCTCGCTGCCGTCCTGCCACTTGACCCCGTGGCGCAGGTGGAACGTCCACACCGTGGCGCCCTTGCTGGGCGTTCCGGTGTCGGTCGCCAGGTCGCCGACCAGCTTGGGCTGGGAGCCCGTCTCGTCCCATCCGGTGAGGGTGCGCACGAGTTCGTAGTCCATGCTCGAACCCTCGGTGGTGTACGTCCGCTGAGGATCGATGTGGTTGAAGTCGGCGTCGTCGAGGATCGTCAGCGTGCCCCCCTTCGACGGGGAGCCGCCGGCGCTGTTGCCGGAGGACCCTCCGCATGCGGTGGCTCCGAGGGCGATCACCACGGCGGTTGCCGTGAGAGCGACCGTACGCGATCTGCGCGTGGTGCGCGTGGTGCGCGTCATGGGGGAAACTCCGTTTCTTGCTACGGGCTCGGCGGCCGTTCGTGGGACCGCCGGGGCGACACTCGGGGGGGGTGGCTTGTCAGCCGCGCCGGGCGCGGGGATCCAGGGCGTCCCGGACGCCGTCCCCGAGCAGGTTGAGTGCCAGCACGAGGAGGAAGAGCAGGACGCCGGGCACGAAGAGGTACATCGGGTCCTGGAGGAAGAACTGGGAGGCGTCCGACAGCACGGCTCCCCAGTCGGGGTTGGGCGGAATGACGCCCACGCCGAGGTACGACAGCGCGGCCTCGGTGGTGATGTTCTGCGGGACGGCCAGCGCGAAGGAGATCAGGATCGGTGCCCACAGGTTGGGCAGCAGTTGCCGGAAGAGGATGTGCCGACGGCCGGCGCTCATCAGCCGCGCGGCGTCGACGAACTCCCGCTCGCGCAGGGACAGCACCTGCCCGCGCACCAGGCGGGCGGTGTAAGCCCAGGCGAAGACCGCGATGTTGAGGACCAGGACGAGGAGCCGGAGGTTCTCGTCGGTGCCGCCGTGGCTGTTGGTCTGCAGGGCGTTCTGGATCACCGGGGTGAGCGCGATGATGAACAGCAGCTGGGGGAACGCCAGCATCACGTCCATGATCCGGGACAGCAGGGAGTCGACCCAGCCACCGAAGTATCCGGCGGCGAGTCCGGCCACCACACCGACCGCGGTGGACAGCAGGGCTGAGGCGAATCCCACGTAGAGCGAGGTGCGCAGGCCGTAGACGATGCGGGCGAACAGGTCGTATCCCGTGCCGGGTTCGACGCCGAGCAGGTGCTTGGCGCTGATGCCGCCCAGCGATCCGTAGGGGAAATTGCCCGTGTCCGGATTGATCGCCTTGTTGTCGGGAGTGATCGGCCCCCAGCCGGTCAGTGCGGTGAGCACCGGGGCGAGCAGCGCGATCGCGATGAAGAGGAGGGTGGCCGCCAGGGCGGCCGTGGTGACCTTGTCCCGCCTGATCCGTCGCCAGGCCATCCGGGCCGGTGAGCGGCCGGCGACTGCCGTGCCGTCGGGTCTGGAGCCTTGGGTCGACGGCTCGGGCAGCAACGCGGTGCCGCCGCCGGTGTCGACCGGCTGGTGTTGCGTGGTCATCGTACGGACATCCCGGATCTGCCCCTGAGGCAAGGAAATTGGGTGGCGGTCGTTGCTTCCGCCGTGAGACTCTGCGGACTTTCGCAACCGTGTGCGAGTCCGGTCAAGCCGCGCAGGGGCGAGAAAAGGGATTGTTTGCTGAGATGGAAAAGTGTTGACGAGAGCAGGGAATGTGATTACCCGCGGCGTGAGTATTCCCGGGAGATTCCTTGGGCAGCGATTGGCCGTGGCCACGCCGTCGTTTCCTTTTGCTTTTCCCTCGGAATCCCCCGTGCCGGGTAAAGAGGGCGGGCGGCGGGCCCCGCGTCAGCCGACCGGCACTCCGGCCTCCAGATAGAGCGCGGCTCCGCGTTCCCGTGCGCGCAGGGCCCAGCGCAGCCGCTCGTAGCGCACGGGGGGCAGCAGGTCGGCGGCCTCCGCCTCGGTGACGAACCGCCAGGCGCGTAGCTCAGGGCCGGGAAGCAGCAGCCGGCCGGCCTCGGCGGAGTGCAGCAGGCCGCCGTCGAAGAGGAGACGCAGACCACCGAACGCGGGGGGCGCGGGACGCTCCCAGTCGACGACGAGCAGGCTCGGCACCTCGTCGAGGTGGATGCCGGTCTCCTCGGCGACCTCCCGGACCCCGGCGCGCGCGGGTGCCTCACCGGGTTCGACGACACCGCCCGGGAACTCCCAGCCGGCCTTGTACGTGGGGTCGACGAGCAGCACCCGGTCATGCTCGTCGAAGAGCAGCACTCCGGCGGCGACGGTCTCGGCGGTCGGCTCGGGCGTCTGCACGATGTCGCAGACGGGCACCGACCCGTCGGTGACGGCCCCGGCGATGCGTACGGCCGTCTCGTACGGAGTGAGGTCGCTGGTGTCGACCGGGTGGGCGTCGGCGGTGAGCCAGGAGGCGAGGGCGGTCCGGTACGGCCCGATGTGGTCGAAGGACCACTGGCGTATTCGCATGTCGCCGTCGGGAAGGTCCCGCGGCACCTCACGACCCGCTATACGTTCCCGCAGTATCGTTTCGGCCGGAGCGAGCAGGATGTGGCTGACCGGAATCCTGCGGGCGGCGAGGCCGCCGAAGATCTCGTCACGGTACTCCTGGCGCAGCAGGGTCATGGGCACGACGAGGGTCCCGCCGAGCTCGGCGAGCATCGCGGCCGCCGTGTCGATCACGAGCCGCCGCCAGATCGGCAGGTCCTGGAAGTCGCCGACCTCGGCGAGGTGTTTGGGTGGCAGCAGGTGGGCTAGCGCGCCGCCGATGACTTCCGGGTCGAAGAGCGTGCTGTTCGGGATCAGTTCGATCAGTTCCCGTGCGGTGGTGGTCTTCCCCGCACCGAACGCGCCGTTGATCCAGACGACGGTCACAGGTCCCCCTCTTCTGTTGGCCCCCTGAGGCTTGCCCGCTCCACCCTGCCACGGAAACCAGCCGCAGTTGAGGGCGCATGACGACGGCGTCGGCGCCCCCCTTACACGCGGGGAGCGCCGACGCCGTGGGCCGGGGCGGCTCGTCAGCCCTTCTTCTGGGCGCCCTTCTTCTGGGCGCTCTTCTTCTTCTGTACGCCGTTCTTCCCGTCCACGGACAGGCCCTCGCCGGCAACGGTCTGGTCGAGCGTCTTGAGGGTCTCGTCCACGTTGATGGCGGGGAGCTTCTCTCCGATGGCGTGCGACGGGGTGATCGCCGCGACGGCGAAGCCGGTGGCCAGGGAGGCGATGGCGAGCATGCTGCGCTTCTTCATGCCCCACTCAACTGCCGGACGGGCCCGGGGGTCACGCCACTGGGCCGTTCGGGCGAAGCGGCGGCTTCACACGGGGTCGGTGCCCCAGGTGCCGGAGCCGCCGCCGCGCCACTCGATCAGCCCCGTGGCCGCCACGTACGCCTCGTCCGCGTCCTCGATCCCCGCCCGCCGCAGGAACTCGGCTACGTCGAGCGGCCCGTAGGCGATGCCGAGGAACTGGTCGTCCACACGGACCCGGCGGCCGCCGTCGGCGGCGGGCGGGTAGACCACGACGGGCTTCTCGGACGCCATGGCACCAGAGTGCGCGGGGACGGCTTCGGCCGCGCGCCGGGAGGGCCGTTCAGCCCGCCCTCCGCGTCGGCCGGAACTCGCCGTGTCCGACATGGAGGCCGTGAGGCGACCGCCGCGGGGCTCGCCTCACGGCCTCCGAAGACCCCGTCAGGCGCCCACGTAGGCCGCCAGGTGCTCGCCGGTCAGCGTGGAGCGGGCCTCGACGAGGTCGGCCGGGGTGCCCTCGAAGACGATCCGGCCGCCGTCGTGGCCCGCCCCGGGGCCGAGGTCGATGATCCAGTCGGCGTGCGCCATGACCGCCTGGTGGTGCTCGATCACGATGACCGACTTGCCGGAGTCGACGAGCCGGTCGAGGAGGCCGAGCAGCTGCTCCACGTCCGCGAGGTGGAGCCCGGTGGTCGGCTCGTCGAGGACGTACACGCCGCCCTTCTCACCCATGTGCGTGGCCAGCTTGAGCCGCTGCCGCTCGCCGCCGGACAGCGTGGTGAGCGGCTGGCCGAGGGTGAGGTAGCCGAGACCGACGTCCGCGAGCCGCTGAAGGATCCTGTGCGCGGCGGGCGTACGGGCCTCACCGCTGCCGAAGAACTCCTCGGCCTCGGTGACGGGCATCGCCAGCACCTCGCTGATGTCCCGGCCGCCGAGGCGGTACTCCAGCACCGACGCCTCGAACCGCCTGCCCTCGCACTCCTCGCAGGGCGTGGCCACGCTCTGCATGATCGCCAGGTCGGTGTAGATGACACCGGCACCGTTGCAGGTGGGGCAGGCACCCTCGGAGTTGGCGCTGAACAGGGCCGGCTTCACACCGTTGGCCTTGGCGAAGGCCTTGCGGATCGGGTCGGCCAGTCCGGTGTACGTCGCCGGGTTGCTGCGCCGGGAGCCGCGGATCGGGGTCTGGTCGATCGCCACCACGCCCTCGGCCCCGGCCTGCCGGGCCATCGAGCCGTGCACGAGCGAGCTCTTGCCGGAGCCGGCCACGCCGGTCACGACGGTGAGGACGCCGAGCGGGATGTCGACGTCGACGTCGCGCAGGTTGTTCGCCGAGGCGCCCCGGACCTCCAGCGCGCCGGTGGGCTTGCGGACCGTCGCCTTGATCTTGGCCCGGTCGTCGAGGTGGCGGCCGGTGACGGTGCCGCTGCCGCGCAACCCCTCCAGGGTTCCCTCGAAGCAGACGGTGCCGCCCGCCGTGCCGGCCCCGGGGCCGAGGTCCACGACATGGTCGGCGATGGCGATCGTCTCCGGCTTGTGCTCCACGACCAGCACGGTGTTGCCCTTGTCGCGCAGGCGCAGAAGCAGGTTGTTCATCCGCTGGATGTCATGCGGGTGCAGGCCGATGGACGGCTCGTCGAAGACGTAGGTGACGTCGGTGAGCGAGGAGCCGAGGTGGCGGATCATCTTGGTGCGCTGGGCCTCGCCGCCGGAGAGCGTGCCCGAGGCCCGGTCGAGCGAGAGGTAGCCGAGGCCGATCTCCACGAACGAGTCGAGGGTGTGCTGCAGCTTGGTGAGCAACGGGGCCACCGACGGCTCCTCCAGCCCCCGCACCCACTCCGCCAGGTCGCGGATCTCCATCGCGCAGGCGTCGGCGATGTTGACCTTGCCGATCTTCGAGGAGCGGGCGAGCTCGCTCAGCCGGGTGCCGTCGCACTCGGGGCACCGGGTGAAGGTGACCGCCCGGTCCACGAAGGCCCGGATGTGCGGCTGCATCGACTCGCGGTCCTTGGAGAGGAAGGTCTTCTGGAGCTTCGGGATCAGGCCCTCGTAGGTGAGGTTGACCCCGTTGATCTTCACCTTGGTGGGCTCGCGGTACAGGAAGTCGTGCCGCTCCTTCTTGGTGTACTTCCGGATCGGCTTCTCCTTGTCGAAGAAGCCCGACTCGGCGATGACCCGCACCACCCAGCCGCCCCCGGTGTAGGTGGGGATGGTGAACGGGTCCTCGGACAGCGACTTGGAGTCGTCGTAGAGCTGGGTGAGGTCGATGTCGGAGACCGTGCCCCGGCCCTCGCAGTGCGTGCACATACCGCCGGTGCGGCTGAAGGACACCTTCTCGGTCCTGGTCTTGTCGGCACCGCGGTCCACTGTGAACCCGCCGCTCGCCGAGACCGAGGCGGTGTTGAACGAGAACGCGCCGGGCGGGCCGATGTGCGGTGTGCCGAGCCGGCTGAAGAGGATCCGCAGCATCGCGTTGGCGTCGGTGGCGGTGCCGACGGTGGAGCGGGGATCGGAACCCATGCGCTGCTGGTCGACGGCGATCGCGGTCGTCAGCCCGTCCAGGACGTCGACCTCGGGCCGGGCCAGGTTCGGCATGAAGCCCTGGAGGAAGGCGCTGTAGGTCTCGTTGATCAGCCGCTGCGACTCAGCGGCGATCGTGTCGAAGACCAGGGAGCTCTTGCCCGAGCCGGAGACGCCGGTGAACACCGTGAGCCGGCGCTTCGGAATCTCGATGCTGACGTCCCTGAGGTTGTTCTCGCGCGCGCCGTGCACGCGGATCACGTCATGGCTGTCGGCAACGTGCGGCCCGGGCGACTGTCTGTCCGTGGCCTTGCTCATGGTGTCTCCATCTGTCGTGCGGCACTGCCGCGCTCGGGCGATCTCGTTCCCCCGCGCCGCTCCCGGGAGCGGCGCGGGGAGTGCGGTGCGGGGGCTGTTACGGCGCCTTCAGCTGCTGGATGCGGACCATGTTGCCCGCGGGGTCGCGGAAGGCGCAGTCGCGAACGCCGTAGGGCTGGTCCACCGGCTCCTGGACCACCTCGGCGTCGCCCGCCTGCACCCGCTCGAAGGTGGCGTCGACGTCGGTGGTGGCCAGGACGATGCTGGCGTAGGTGCCCTTGGCCATCATCTCGGCGATGGTGCGGCGCTCGTCCTCGGTGACGCCGGGGTCGGCGGCGGGCGGGTGCAGCACGATGTTCGTGCCGGGCTGGCCGACGGGGCCGACCGTGATCCAGCGCATGCCCTGGTACCCGACGTCGTTCCTGACTTCGAAGCCGAGGGTGTCGCGGTAGAACGCCAGGGCGGCATCCGGGTCGTCGTGCGGAAGGAAACTGGCGTGAATGCGAAGGTCCATGGCCCTCACGCTAGTTTCGGCCAGGGGCGGGCGCTTCTCGATTCCTGATCGGTCTGGTCACCTGCTTCGCCACGCACGACGGAATCCCCGCCGTCGCGCGCGCCGCCTCGCGCCGGTAGGCACTGGGCGGCATGCCCACCAGCTCGGTGAAACGGGTGCTGAAAGTGCCCAGGGACGCGCAGCCGACCTCGAAGCACACCTCGGTGACACTGAGGTCGCCTCGGCGCAGCAGCGCCATCGCGCGCTCGATGCGCCGCGTCATGAGGTAGCTGTACGGCGATTCGCCGTACGCCTGCCGGAACTCGCGGCTGAGGTGCCCGGCCGACATGTGCACGCCCCGCGCGAGCGCCTCGACGTCCAGGGGCTTCGCGTACTCCCTGTCGATGCGGTCCTTGACGCGCCGCAGCCGGGCGAGGTCGCGCAGATGCTGCGCCGAGGCGGGTCTGCTGCTCACAAGCGCGATCGTGCCACATCGCACGCACGTGCGGCTGATTTCCGGCTAAACGGACCGGAACCGTCCGTATCGCCCCGGGGCGGCCGTCACGTCGGTCCCCGCGCCGCCCCGCATCAGGTCACCGCACGGGCCACCACATCAGGTCACCGCATCAGGTCACCGCATCGAGCCACCACATCAGGCCATCCCAGGCTGAACGTTCCTGCTCGATCGACCGGCCCGGTCTCACACCCCGGCCGTCGCCGCGTCCGTCCGCTTCGCCAGTGCTGCCGCCGCCGCGCCCACCAGCCCCGCGTCGGTGCCCATCTGCGCCGGCGCCACGGCCAGGTGCCGGACGAAGGACAGCGTCGCGTAAGAACTCAGGGCCGTGCGCAGCGGATCGAACAGGACGTCGCCCGCCTTGCCCACTCCCCCGCCGATCACGGCGATGTCGATCTCCACGAGGGTCGCGGTGGCGGCGATCCCGGCGGCCAGGGCCTGGGCGGCCCGCTCGAAGGAGGCGACGGCGACCGGGTCGCCGGAGCGGGCGGCGGCGGCCACCGCGGCGGCGGACGTGTCCCCGTCCGGGCCGGGCCGCCAGCCGTTCTCCAGGGCGCGCCGGGCGATGTTGGGGCCGCTCGCGATGCGCTCCACACAGCCGTGCGAGCCGCACGGGCACAGATCGCCGTCGAGGTCCACGCTGATGTGGCCGATGTGGCCCGCGTTGCCGGTGGGCCCCGGGTGCAGCCGACCGCCGAGCACCAGGCCTCCCCCGACGCCCGTGGAGACGACCATGCACAGCGCGTTGTCGTGGCCCCGGGCGGCGCCCTGCCAGTGTTCCGCCGCGGTGATCGCCACACCGTCGCCGATCAGCTCGACGGGCAGATCGCCGGCGGCGGCCCGCACCCGGGCGACAAGCGGGTAGTCGCGCCAGCCCGGCACGTTCACCGGGCTCACCGTGCCCGCGGAGGCGTCAACGGGCCCCGCGCTGCCGATCCCCACGGCCGAGGCACGCTCCCACAGCGGCGACGCGCTGAGCTCGCCGAGCACCTCCGCCACCGCCCGCATCACGGTGTCGCCGTCCTCCCGGGCGGGCGTCGGCCGCTGGGCGCGGACCAGGATCCGGCCACCGCCGTCCACCAGAGCGCCGGCGATCTTGGTGCCGCCGATGTCGAGCGCGGCCACGAGGTCGGTGTGCATCAGAGTCGGATCTCCCCGTCGGGCATGAGAAAACGCCGGTAAAGGCCGTCAAGCAGGGCAAGCAGCAGGCCCGTCCCGCGGCGGTGCGCGTGCGGTGGACAGTCTCCCCCGAGCCTGACAACGTTGTCCAGGCTCTATGCTCGACGCCACATCCTCATACAAACCGAGAATCGACGCACCCCCGTGGACGACAGGACAGGACACCGCATCGTGCCCCAGACCCCCCTCCGATCCGCAGCGCGCTACGGCACCCGGCCGACCATGAAGGACGTAGCGGCCCGCGCCGGAGTCGGCCTCAAGACGGTCTCCCGCGTCGTGAACGGGGAACCGGGGGTCACTCCGGAGACGGAGCAACGGGTCCAGGAGGCGATCGACGCCCTCGGCTTCCGCCGCAACGACAGCGCGCGGGTGCTGCGCAAGGGCCGCACGGCGAGCATCGGCCTGGTCCTGGAGGACCTCGCGGACCCGTTCTACGGGCCGCTGAGCCGGTCGGTCGAGGAGGTGGCCCGCGCGCACGGTGCCCTGCTGATCAACGGCTCCAGCGCGGAGGACCCCGAGCGGGAACAGGAGCTGGTGCTGGCCCTGTGCGCGCGGCGGGTGGACGGGCTGGTGGTGATCCCGGCCGGGGACGACCACCGGTATCTGGAGCCGGAGCTCAAGGCGGGGGTCGCCACCGTGTTCGTGGACCGGCCGGCCGGGCACATCGACGCCGACGTGGTCCTCTCGGACAACTTCGGCGGCGCCCGCGGCGGCGTCGCCCACCTCATCGCGCACGGTCATCGCCGGATCGGCTTCATCGGCGACATGCCCCGGATCCACACCGCCGCCGAGCGGTTGCGCGGCTACCGGGCCGCCATGGAGGACGCGGGCATACCGGTGGCGGACTCCTGGATGTCCCTCGGTGTCACCGGCCCGGAGCGGGTGCGCAGGGCGGCCGAGGACATGCTGACCGGCCCGGACCCGGTCACGGCGATCTTCGCGGGCAACAACCGTGTGACGGTGACCGTGATCCGGGTGCTCGCCGAGCAGGCCCGCCGTGTCGCCCTGGTCGGTTTCGACGACATCGAGCTCGCCGACCTGCTCCAGCCGGGCGTCACGGTCGTGGCCCAGGACGCGGCGGACATCGGCCGCACCGCGGCGGAACGTCTCTTCCGGCAGTTGGACGGCACCCTGGTCACCCCCGAGCGCATCGAGCTGCCGACCCGGCTGATCACCCGCGGCTCGGGCGAGATCCCCCCGGCGGACTGAGCGGCCGATGGACGACGCCACCGATCGCACGCTGCGGGCACTCGGCCTGGCGGAGGCGCCGCGCGAGCACCCTCTGCGGTACCCGGGAGCGTGGCCCGCCGAATCCGGGCTGCTCGACGGGGACCGTTTCCTGCCGCTGGAACGGCTGGTGCACGAGGACCGCACTCCGGTCATCGCCATCGGCTCCAACGGCTGCCCCGGGCAGTTGCGGCACAAGATGGTGGAGTTCGGGATCGGAGCACCGCTGCCCATGGTGAAGGCGCGGGTGACGGGCCTCGACGCCGGCGTCTCCGCGCATGTGAGCCGGATGGGGTACGTCTCCGCCTCGCCGGTCGGCGCCCCGGGCACCGTGCGGGAGTTGTTCGTCCTGTGGCTCGACGCCGAGCAGCTCGCGGTGATCGACGCGAGCGAGGGCGTGCCGGTCCCCGGCGGCAACTTCGACCGGGCCTGGCTGCCGTCGCCCGACGTCCGGATCGACCTCGCGGACGGTACCCGGCTGCCCGGGGCGTACGCCTACGTCAACCGGCACGGTGTGCTCCACGACGGCACGGGCACGCCGCGCACCCACCCGGGCGAGCGGGAGCTGCTGACCGAGCTCCTCGTCGGGCTGCCGCGACTGCGGGAGCTGTTCGGTGTCGTGCCGGAGGAGTTCTGCGCGCGGGCCCGTGGAGACCGGCGGCTGTGCGAGCGGGGCACGCGGCTGTTCGTCGAGGAGAAGCTGGTGACGGCCTCCGGTCTCGAGCGGTACGTGGCCGCATCCGCGCGGGGTCAGCAGACCGGGAGCCCGGGGACCGGCCCGTCGTTGTCGCCGCCCTTGATGTAGACGTCGCTGACCCAGACGTCCGTGTTGCCGCTGTCGTCGTCGGTCTTCGCCCACCAGACGTTGGTCCACTCCCCGGACGTCTCGCGGCGGCCCAGGTTCCGCTGGCAGTAGAAGTAGTTGGTGCCCGCCTTGAGGATGCCGACCTTGGTGCCGGAGGCGGTGTAGGAGTCGGCGGTCTTCCAGACCTGGCAGTTGTACTTGCCGCCGCCGATGGCGTGACAGGCCGGGGCCGGGGTGGTCGGGCCGCCGCCGGTCGTGGCACCGCCTCCCGGACCGCCGCCGGGGGTGGTGCCGCCTCCGGCGGTGGCGCCACCGGTCGATTTCCCGGGGGCCGGTGTGGTCTCCCGGCCGGTGGGCTCGGGGTCCTTCTGGTCGGCGGTCTTCTCGGAGCGTGCCCTGTCCTCGGCGTCGCCCTGTTCCGTGGACCTCGGGGCCTTCGAGCCGTCGTCCGGTCCGCTGGGCGCGGAGGACCGGCCATCCGCACCGACGGCGTCGGTCCGCGTGCCGGTCTTCTTGCCGCCGGAGTCGTCGCCGAGCAGGGCGATCGTGGTACCGGCGGCGGCCAGGACGACGGTGACGGCCGCGGCGGCCAGCAGGACGCGTGCCTTACGGCGGGGCGCGGCGCGGCCGGGGTTCATCGGGCCGGTGGGTGCGGTGCCGCCGGGGGCGAGGGGGCCGGCACCCTGGGGGCCGGCGCCGGGGCCCGACGGCGTGGGGTGACCTTCACCGGAGGCCTGCGTGTCGGTGCCTGCGCGCGCGGGGTGCCCGGATACCGATGACCCCGGTGTCTCGCCGCCCTCGTGAGGTCCGGCCGCGCCCTGCTGCGGGGGTCCGAACCCCGGCGGCACCGACGGGACACTGCGCTCCGTCTCCGCGCGCGGGGGCGCGACCGCAGGGCCCCGCAGGGTGGACGTCGGCGTGTCCGAGCCGCCGGTGTCCGCGACGGCCCGGAGCAGTGCGCGGGCCTGGTCGGCCTCCGGGCGGGACTCGGGGCGTTTGTCCAGCAGCCGTCGCAGGACGGGCGCGAGGGGGCCGGCGCGGCGGGGCTCCGGCAGCGGCTCGGAGACGATCGCAGTGAGCGTGGAGAACGTCGACGTGCGGCGGAAGGGCGAGGAACCCTCGACGGCCGCGTACAGCGTGGCGCCGAGCGCCCAGATGTCGGAGGCGGGGCCCGGGTCCGCGCCCTGGGCGCGCTCGGGTGCCAGGTAGTCGAGGGAGCCCACGAGCTCGCCACTGCGTGTGAGGTGCGTGGCCGAACCGTCTCCCGGATCGTCCATCGTGGCGATGCCGAAGTCGGTGAGGACGACCCGGCCCGTGCGGTCGAGCAGGATGTTGCCCGGCTTGACGTCCCGGTGCAGGACGCCCGCACGGTGGGCGGCCGCCAGCGCGTCCATGACCTCGGCGCCGATCCCGGCCGCCTCACCCGGGTCCAGCGTGCCGCGCTCGCGCAGGACGTCGTCCAGGGACGGCCCGTCGACCAGTTCCATGACGATGATCGGGCGGCCGTCGACCTGGGCGATGTCGTGCACGGCGATGACACCGGGGTGGCGCACCCGGGCCGCCGCACGCGCCTCGCGTTGCATCCGCAGTTGCAGAGCTGCCAGTTCGGGGCCGGCCGCGTCGGTGTACGTGCGCAGTTCCTTGACCGCGACCTCACGGCCGAGGACCTCGTCGACGGCCCTCCATACGACGCCCATGCCGCCGCGCCCCAGCGCCGCCAGGACGCGATAGCGGCCTGCCAGCAGCCGTCCGGCGCCGTCCGTCTGCCCGTGCTCCCCCGTCGACACCGCTGCCCCGTTCCTGTGACCCCACCGGATGCGCCGACGACCGACACCGTCAGTGCGTGGCGTACAGACTACGGGGCGCGGTTGACGACGACAGGCGTCGGTGACGGCTGTGACAGGGCCGGTACGTGCCGACCGGTCCGCCGGACCGACACGGTCAGGCGGAGGCCGTCAGATTTCCGCGACGGGGCGCCGCGAAGCTCTCCAGGTCCGCCCGGGTCAGGCCGGCCAGGCGGGCGACCTCGCCGTTGTCCAGGGCGCCGCAGTCCAGGCCGCGCAGCAGGTAGCCGCTGAGGGCCTTGGCGGTGGCCGGCTCGTCCATGACGTCGCCGCCGGTGCGGTTGGCGTAGCGGGACAGGCGGGCGGCGGCCTGCTCGAAGCCCTCGCGGTAGAAGGCGAAGACGGCCGCGTAGCGGGTGGGGATGTGCCCGGGGTGCATGTCCCAGCCCTGGTAGTAGGCGCGGGCCAGGGCGCGGCGGGTGAGGCCGTAGTGCAGACGCCAGGCGTCGTGGACCTTGGCGGTCGGGCCGACCGGGAGGACGTTCGTCGAGCCGTCCGAGACGCGGACGCCCGTGCCGGCCGCCGCGACCTGCATGACGGCCTTGGCGTGATCCGCCGCGGGGTGGTCACTGGCCTGGTGGGCGGCGGAGACGCCGAGGCAGGCGCTGTAGTCGAAGGTGCCGTAGTGCAGTCCGGTCGCGCGGCCCTCGGCGGCCTGGATCATGCGGGCGACGGTGGCGGTGCCGTCGGCGGCGAGGATGGACTGGCTGGTCTCGATCTGGATCTCGAAGCCGATCCGGCCGGGCTCGAGCCCGTGGGTCTTCTCGAAGGCGTCCAGCAGCCGCGCCATGGCGGTGACCTGCTCCGCGTACGTCACCTTCGGCAGGGTGAGGACCAGGCCGTCGGGCAGGCCGCCGGCCTCCATCAGGCCGGTGAGGAAGATGTCGAGGGTGCGGATGCCCCGGGCGCGTACGGGCGCTTCCATGCACTTCATGCGGATGCCCATGTACGGGGCGGCGGTGCGCTCCGCGTAGGCCTCAGCGATGATCCGGGCGGCGCGGGCGGCGGCCTCGTCCTCCTCGGCGTCGGGGCGGTTGCCGTAGCCGTCCTCGAAGTCGACGCGCAGGTCCTCGATCGGCTCGCGCTCCAGCTTGGCGCGCACGCGCGCGTGGACGGGCCCGGCCAGTTCCTCGGAGAGGCCGAGGACCGCGGCGAAGGACGCGGCGTCCGGGGCGTGTTCGTCGAGTGCGGCGAGGGCCCGGTCGCCCCAGGAGCGGACGGTGTCGGCGGCGAAGACGTCGCCGGGTACGTAGACGGTGTGGACGGGCTGGCGGGTGCCGGGGTCTCCGGGGTAGCGGCGCTCCAGCTCGGCGTCGACCGGCGCGAGGGAGGCGCTGATCTCCTCGCTGACGGCTCCCGCGAGGCTCGTCGCCACCTTCTCCTGCCGGCCCTGACCCATCGCGAGACCCTCCATTTTCCGCACAGCGGAATCAACAATCCGTAGAACGAAGCTATCGGCCGACCTTCGGCCTGGTCAACACCATCGTGAGTGGAATTCCCCGTGCTTCCCTCTTGATCACTGCCGATCGGCCCTCTTCTTCCGTACTGAGAAGGCAAGCTTCATCCTGACGTGCAAGGGGAGGGAGACCACGTGCCGAACGAGGCCGGCGTGACGCGCCGCCACGGACTCAAGGCAGCGGCGGCCGCCGCCGTCGCAGGACCGCTGCTCACCACCGCGGGCCCCACACACCACGCTTCCGCGGGCGAGCACCCGGGTGCTCTGAACGTCATGACGTTCAACGTCCGCTTCGGGACCGTCGTCGACAGGACACCGCGCTGGGACGTGCGCCGCCCGGTGATGCGAGAACTGCTGCGCCGCGATCTGCCGCACCTCATCGGCACCCAGGAAGGGCTCTACCGGCAGGTGCGCGCGATCGAGAAGGATCTCGGCGGGCACCACGACTGGATCGGCACGGGACGCGCCGGCGGCAGCAAGGACGAGTTCATGGCGGTCTTCTACGACACGCGCAGACTCGAGCCGATCGAGTTCGATCACTTCTGGCTGTCCGACACCCCGTACACGATCGCCTCGAACACCTGGGGCGCGGACTGGCTGCGCATGGTGACCTGGGTCCGTTTCGCCGATCGCGCCGACGGGGGACGGGAGTTCTACGTCCTCAACACCCACCTGGACAGCGTCAGCCAGTACGCCCGGGAACGCTCGGCGGCGCTCATCGGCGAGACGATCGCCGGGTGGGACCGGTCGTCACCCGTCATCGTCACCGGCGACTTCAACGCGGCCGCCCACGACAACCGGGTGTACGACCTCATGCTGGACATCGGACTGGTGGACGCCTGGGACGCGGCGGCCTCGCGGGGTCCGGCGTACGGGACGCACCACGGCTACCGGAAGCTGAGGCCCGGCGGGCGGCGCATCGACTGGATCCTCACCACGCCCGGGGTGACCACGCACTGGGCCGGGATGAACACCTTCAGCGTGGACGGGACGTACCCGAGCGACCACCTGCCGGTGCAGGCTTCGATGACCCTGGGATGAGAAGAGGCCCCCGTGACCGCGCGACGGTCACGGGGGCCTTTCACAGCCGGCCGATCAGCCCTTGCGGGTCTTGATCTCCTCGGTCAGGGCCGGGACGACGTCGAAGAGGTCGCCGACGACGCCGTAGTCGACGAGGTCGAAGATCGGGGCCTCGGCGTCCTTGTTGATCGCGACGATGGTCTTCGAGGTCTGCATACCGGCGCGGTGCTGGATCGCGCCCGAGATGCCGTTGGCGATGTACAGCTGCGGCGAGACCGACTTGCCGGTCTGGCCGACCTGGTTGGTGTGCGGGTACCAGCCGGCGTCCACCGCGGCACGCGAGGCGCCGACGGCCGCACCGAGGGAGTCGGCGAGCGCCTCGATGATCGCGAAGTTCTCCGCGCCGTTGACGCCACGGCCGCCGGACACCACGATCGCGGCCTCGGTCAGCTCCGGACGGCCCGTCGACTCACGCGGCGTACGGCCGGTGACCTTGGTGCCGGTGGCCTGCGCGGAGAAGGAGACGCTCAGGGCCTCGACCGCACCGGCGGCCGGGGCGGCCTCGACGGCCGCGCTGTTGGGCTTGACCGTGATGACCGGGGTGCCCTTGGAGACACGGGACTTGGTGGTGAAGGACGCGGCGAACACCGACTGCGTGGCCACCGGGCCCTCGTCGCCGGCCTCCAGGTCGACGGCGTCGGTGATGATGCCGGAGCCCAGACGCAGCGCCAGACGGGCGGCGATCTCCTTGCCCTCGGCGGAGGAGGGGACCAGCACGGCGGCCGGGGACACGGCCTCGTGGGCGGCCTGGAGGGCGTCGACCTTCGGTACGACCAGGTAGTCGGCGTACTCGGCGGCCTCGTGCGTGAGGACCTTGACCGCGCCGTGCTCGGCGAGAACGGCGGCCGTGTCACCGGCGCCGTTGCCCAGCGCGACGGCGACCGGCTCGCCGATGCGGCGGGCGAGGGTCAGCAGCTCCAGGGTGGGCTTGCGGACGGCGCCGTCCACGTGGTCGACGTAGACGAGAACTTCAGCCATGGGACTTCTTCTCTCCTGCTTGCGAAAGATGAGGGGCGGTCAGCGAAGGGGCTCAGATGAACTTCTGGCCCGCGAGGAACTCAGCGAGCTGCTTGCCGCCCTCGCCCTCGTCCTTGACGATCGTGCCCGCGGTACGGGCGGGACGCTCGGCCGCGCCGTCGACCGTGGTGTAGGCACCCTCCAGACCGACCTCCTCGGCCTCCAGGTCCAGGTCGGACAGGTCCCAGGACTCCACCGGCTTCTTCTTGGCGGCCATGATGCCCTTGAAGGACGGGTAACGCGCCTCGCCCGACTGGTCGGTCACCGAGACGACCGCCGGGAGGGAGGCCTCCAGGTTCTCGGAGGCGGCGTCGCCGTCGCGGCGGCCCTTGACGGTGCCGTCCTCGACGGAGACCTCGGAGAGCAGGGTGACCTGCGGGACGCCCAGACGCTCGGCGAGCAGCGCGGGCACGACGCCCATGGTGCCGTCGGTGGAGGCCATGCCGGAGACGACCAGGTCGTAGCCGGCCTTCTCGATCGCCTTGGCCAGGATCAGGGAGGTGCCGATGGCGTCGGTGCCGTGGATGTCGTCGTCCTCGACGTGGATCGCCTTGTCCGCGCCCATGGACAGCGCCTTGCGCAGGGCGTCCTTGGCGTCCTCGGGGCCCACCGTCAGGACGGTGATCTCCACGTCGTCGTCGGAGTTCTCGGAGATCTGCAGCGCCTGCTCGACCGCGTACTCGTCGAGCTCGGAGAGCAGACCGTCCACGTCGTCCCGGTCGACGGTCAGGTCATCGGCGAAGTGCCGGTCGCCAGTGGCGTCGGGCACGTACTTCACAGTGACAACGATCCTCAAGCTCACGCCGGCTCTCCTACTGCATCGTCATTTCCATGCTGCCTACTTGCAGGCAGCATAGGCGCCTCTAGCGTCCGATCCCGGTCGGGGCGAACCCACGCCCCGAGCGAAATATTACTCGTCAGTACACCCAGTTCGTTCCCGCTAAGCAAGCGCTTTGAACTGTGACCTTCGCAACGCAGCGTAACCGGAACTCGACGGTCACGCAGCCCGGGGAGCCGCCCGGTTCAGTCGCCCAGACGCTGGAAACGCCCCTGGTGGTAGAGGAGCGGACGGCCGGTGCCCGAGGGGTCGCCGTCCACGACCTCGGCGATCACGAGCCGGTGGTCCCCGGCGGGTACCCGCGCGACGACCCGGCCCACCAGCCAGGCGAGCACGCCGTCGAGGACGGGGACCCCCTCGGGCCCCTCCCGCCAGTCGGTGGGCGGGCCGAAGCGGTCGGCGCCGCTGCGGGAGAAGGTGGCGGCCAGCTCCTGCTGGTGCTCACCGAGGATGTGGACACCGACGTGGTCCGCCGTCGCGATGGCGGGCCAGCTGGAGGCGCCGGTGCCGACGCCGAAGGACAGCAGCGGCGGCTCGGCGGACACGGACGCCAGGGAGGTGGCGGTGAAGCCCACCGGGCCCGCCTCGCCACGAGCGGTGATGACGGCGACTCCCGCCGCGTGCCGCCGGAAGACCGAGCGCAGGAGGTCGGGCGTGGCGAGAAGGTCCGCAGGCATGGGGTCAGGCTGACGATAAATGGTGCGCGCAGTCAAGTTCGTTCCGTGATGTGGGAGATGACTCACTGGCGGCGTCACGCCCGTCACACCGCCTCCCCCAGTGCCGCGATCACGTCGGCCTTGCGCGGCTGCCCCGTGGCGCGCCGCACCACCCGGCCGTCGGCGTCCAGGACGAGCACGGTCGGGGTCTTGAGGATGTCCAGCCGCCGTACGAGGTCGAGGTGGGCCTCGGCGTCGATCTCGACGTGGGTCACGCCCGGCACGACGCCGGCCACCTCGCCGAGGACCCTGCGGGTCGCCCGGCAGGGCGCGCAGAACGCGCTGGAGAACTGCACGAGCGTGGCCCGCTCGCCGAGTTCCGCGCCGAGTTCCGCCGCATCGAGCCGCTTGCCGTCGTCACGCCCGCGCACCCGCACTCTCCCGCTCCGCCGCCGTTGCAGCACTCCGTAGGCGCTCGCCGCCGCGAGGGCCACCACGCACACCACCAGTCCGGTCATCACATCCTGCAAGCGTTCACGAAACCGCAAAGATTCCCGTCCCCTCAAGGCGGCCGCGCTGCGGAATGCTTGGTTCCATGGACATCGACGCGAGAGGGCCGCGTTTCGGCGCGGCCGTCACGACCGCCGTCCTGGCGGTCGTGCTGGTCACGGGAAGCGCCTGGCTGCTGGCCTGGCAGACGCTGGCGTTCCTGCTGGGCGCGGCGGGCGGGGTCGGCCGCGCCCCCTACGGCCTGCTGTTCGCCAAGGCGGTCCGGCCGCGGCTCGGGCCGCCGACGGAGTTCGAGGCGCCCGAACCGCCGCGTTTCGCCCAGGCGGTGGGACTGCTTTTCGCCGGACTCGGGCTCGTCGGCTACGCCCTGGGACCCGACTGGCTGGGACTCGCGGCGACCGGCGCCGCGCTCGCCGCCGCCTTCTTGAATGCGGCGTTCGGGTACTGCCTGGGTTGCGAGTTGTACCTGCTCGTGCGGCGGGTGGCGGTCCGCGCGGAGTAATGGGGACGCAAAAGCACGAGGTGGGAACCTGCGGACGACGTGACGAGAATCTCGCCGCCGACGGGCACGAGGACTGGCTACCCGGCCGTTCTTCGGGCACGATCTGCGACAAGCCGTAAACCTACGGCTGCGTAACTTCCACTGGGAATCCCTTCCCAGGCAGAGCAGGAAGGGTCCGAACCGCCCATGGCAGAGCTCGTCTACCGTCCCGTCGTCGGTTTCGCCCGCACGCTGTTCAAGGTGTGGGACCTCAAGATCGACCTCCAGGGTTCGGAGAACATCCCGCGCTCGGGCGGCGCCGTGCTGGTGAGCAATCACATCAGCTACCTGGACTTCGTCTTCGACGGCCTGGCGGCCCTGCCCCAGAAGCGTCTCGTGCGTTTCATGGCGAAGGAGTCGGTCTTCCGGCACAAGATCTCGGGCCCGCTGATGCGCGGGATGAAGCACATCCCGGTGGACCGCAAGCAGGGCGAGGCGGCCTACGCGCACGCCCTGGACTCGCTGCGGTCGGGCGAGATCGTCGGGGTGTTCCCGGAGGCGACGATCTCGCAGTCGTTCACGCTGAAGAGCTTCAAGTCGGGCGCGGCACGCCTGGCGCAGGAGGCGGGCGTCCCGCTGATCCCGATGGCGGTGTGGGGCACGCAGCGGCTGTGGACCAAGGGACACCCGCGCAACTTCAAGCGCAGCCACATCCCCATCACGATCCGGGTGGGCGAGGCGATCGAGGCGTCCCGCGACAAGTACGCGGGCGCCATCACACGCCAGCTGCGCGAGCGCGTCCAGGAGCTCCTCGAAGCCGCCCAGCGCGCCTACCCCGTCCGCCCCAAGGGCCCGGACGACACCTGGTGGATGCCGGCCCACCTCGGCGGCACGGCCCCGACGCCGGAGCAGGTGCGGGCGGCCGAGGCGCACTGAGCCCCGCCCGCCCGGTTCTCAGGCGGAGGACTCCGGAGCGCGTACGGCGATGTCCGCTCCCGGACTGAACCTCGCCAGCAGCTCGGCGAGTTCCGCGGCGGCCGCCGCCACCTCGGCGACCGGCATCGGCGCCAGACTCTCCAGCAGGAAGATGCCCGATGCCGTCCCCTCGGTGAGCCGGGTGCGCGGGCCCTGACGCCAGTTCCAGCGACGGCAGGTCACGCCCGCGTCGTCGCGCCACACCACTTCGCCCGCGTCGGGGTGCTCGACGGTCTCCTCGCCGCCGGCGACGGTCACGAAGTCCTCCTCCCCCGTGGCGCGGATCAGGCGCATGCCGCCTTCGATACGGTCCAGGTCTTCGCCACCGACCGGGATCAGATGGGCGACGGAGACGGCGTTGTAGAGGTCGACGAGCAGGTTGACTCGGGGCAGCCCGGCGTCCGAGAGGGCCCGCTTGGCCAGCGCCTCCGCGGAGTTGCGGGTCCTGGACGGCTTCGAGCCGAAGGCCGTGTAGGTCGCGCGCCAGGCGGCCATGTGCGGGTCCTCGTGCGGTGCGCGGCCGTCCAGTCGTAGGACGAGCCGCCGCGCCGCGTCGTCGAGGAGCTCCGAACTGGCTTCACTGCTGGGCCCGTTGACCAGGCCGTGTGCCTCGATCGCGACGTGCGTGAAGCCGGGCGCGAGAGCGCGTACGTCGTCGGACACGGTCAGCGTGAGCGTCATGGTCGCCTTGCCTCAGAGTGCGGTGGGGAGCGTCTGCCACAGGTGCGGCCGGTCGCGAGCCGCTGTGAGAGCGTTGAGCACGACCGGATGCGGTGCAGCATACAACACCGGATAGTCCATTTCATTGGACTCATGGTCGGGCGTGAAGGCGAGCCGCTCCCCATCGAGGGAGAACTGCGCGTCGACGCCGGGCTTGTTGCCCCGAGGGTCCTGCCGATGCCACGCACCGTTGAACCGCACGGCGACCAGTCCGTGCACCTCGTCGAACTTCTGGTAGCAGAGCGCGGTGGGGATGTCCTCGGCCCGCAGCAGCGCGGCCAGCGCATGGGCCTTGGCGTAGCAGATGCCGGTGCGCTGTTCCAGGACGTCGGAGGCGCGCCAGGTGACGTGGAGATCGCCGGAGTCCTGCGAGTGCGCAATGGCGTCGCGTACGAACTCGAAGGCCGCCCGCGCATAGTCATACGAGTCATCCACCCCAGCGGCGAGCCGTGCCGCAGTCTCGCGGACGAGCGGGTGATGATGGTCGATCGCCTCGTCGGCGGCCAAGTAGGCGGACAGGTCGGGCGTTTGCTGGATGAGCTGCATGCAGGCAGAGCGTAGGGAGGGACCTGCCCCTCAGTCAATCCATTTACGCTCTGCCGCATACCTATGCATCGCTGCACGGCCACCGTCCGGCCCTATCGGGCCATCTCCTCCTTGAGTGCCGCCACGAACGCGTCCACGTCGTCCTCGGTCGTGTCGAACGCGCACATCCAGCGGACGTCGCCCGCGGCCTCGTCCCAGAAGTAGAAGCGGAACCGCTTCTGGAGGCGCTCGCTCACATCGTGGGGCAGGCGGGCGAAGACCGCGTTGGCCTGCACCGGGTAGAGGATCTCCACCCCGTGCACGGCCCGCACGCCCTCGGCGAGGCGCTGGGCCATCTCGTTGGCGTGCCCGGCGTTGCGCAGCCACAGGTCCCGGGCGAGCAGGGCTTCCAGCTGCACGGACACGAAGCGCATCTTGGAGGCGAGCTGCATGGACAGCTTGCGCAGGTGCTTCATGTGGCTGACGGCGTCCTGGTTGAGGACCACGACGGCCTCACCGAACAGGGCGCCGTTCTTGGTGCCGCCCAGGGAGAGGATGTCGACGCCGGCGGCGTTGGTGAGCGTCCGCATCGGGACGTTCAGGCCGGCGGCGGCGTTGGCCAGCCGGGAGCCGTCCAGGTGCACCTTCATGCCGTGCGCGTGGGCGTGCTCGCAGATGGCCCGTATCTCGTCCGGCGTGTAGACCGTGCCCAGTTCGGTGGCCTGGGCGATGGAGACGACCTGCGGCATCGCGCGGTGCTCGTCGTCCCAGCCGTACGCCTGCCGGTCGATCAGCTCGGGCGTGAGCTTGCCGTCGGGCGCCGGAACGGTCAGCAGCTTCAGGCCGCCGACCCGCTCCGGTGCACCGCACTCGTCGACGTTGATGTGCGCGCTCTCCGCGCAGATCACCGCGCCCCAGCGGTCGGTGACCGCCTGGAGCGCGACGACGTTCGCGCCGGTGCCGTTGAAGACCGGAAACGCCTCGGCCGTGGGCCCGAAGTGGCTGCGGACCACCTGCTGGAGGTTCTCGGTGTAGGCGTCCTCGCCGTAGGCGACCTGGTGCCCGCCGTTGGCCAGGGCCAGGGCGGCGAGCACCTCCGGGTGGGCCCCGGCGTAGTTGTCGCTGGCGAAACCGCGGACCTCGGGGTCGTGATGACGACGGGCGTCGGTCTTCGGCGGGTTCACGGCTTCTCGGTGAGCCACAGACGGTTTCCGTTCACTTCGGCGGCGGGCTTCTCCCAGACCTCGGTGATGGCCTCGGCCAAGTCCTTGACGTCGGTGAAGCCCGCGAACTTCGCGTTGGGTCGGTCGGCGCGCATCGCATCGTGGACCAGCGCCTTCACCACCAGGATCGCAGCGGCCGACGTCGGCCCCTCGGCGCCCCCGGCCTTGCGGAAGTAGTCCGCCATGGCCAGCGTCCAGGCCTCGGCCGCCGCCTTGCCGGCCGCGTAGGCGGCGTTGCCCGCGGTGGGCTTGCTGGCGCCCGCGGCACTGATCAGCACGTACCGGCCGCGGTCGCTGCGCTGGAGCCCCTCGTGGAAGGCGAGGGAGGTGTGCTGCACCGTGCGGACCAGGAGCATCTCCAGGAACTCCCAGTCGTCGAGGCTCGTCCTGGTGAAGGTCTCGCTGCCGCGCCAGCCGCCCACGAGGTGGACCAGACCGTCGACGCGGCCGAAGTCCTTCTCGATGCGGGTGGCCCAGTCGCGGGTGGCCCCCAGGTCCAGCAGATCGACCGTGTCACCGGTGACGGTGGCGCCGCCGGACGCGAAGCTCGCCGCGTCGACCGCCTCCGCCAGCCGCTCCGGATCGTTGTCCGACCCGATGACGGTGGCTCCCGCCTCGGCCAGCCTGAGCAGCGCGGCCCGGCCGGCGGGCCCGCCCGCTCCGGCCACCGCGATCACCGCACCGCTGAGCGCCCCGTTCCCCATGATCCTCGCCTCCTGAGCAGTGTTCCCGGTACGCCGATCGCTCACGCGGCGATCCGCTCGGCGCTGTCCGCCGTGATGCCCTTGGTGGAGGCGATCACGTTCTTCAGCTTCTTGGACAGTGCCTCATAGAACATGCTCAGCGGAAACTCGTCCGGAAGCACGTCATCGACGAGTTTGCGCGGCGGCTGCGTCGTGTCCAGGGCGTCGGGGCCCTTGGCCCACTTGGAGCCCGGGTGCGGGGAGAGGTACGTCGAGACCAGCTCGTAGCCGGCGAACCAGTGGACGAGCTTCGGACGGTCGATGCCGTCGCGGTACAGGTCCTCGATCTCGGCGCACAGCTGGTTGGTGACCTTCGGGGCGCGCTCCCAGTCGATGGTGAGCCTGTTGTCGGTCCAGCGGACGACGTCGTGCTTGTGCAGGTAGGCGAAGAGGAGCTGGCCGCCGAGACCGTCGTAGTTGCGCACGCGCTCACCGGTGACAGGGAAGCGGAACATGCGGTCGAAGAGGACCGCGACCTGCACGTCACGGGCCTGCGGGACGCCGTCCGCCTCCAGCTTCACGGCCTCCTTGAAGGCGGTGAGGTCGCAGCGCAGCTCCTCCAGGCCGTACATCCAGAACGGCTGGCGCTGCTTGATCATGAACGGGTCGAAGGGCAGGTCGCCGTGGCTGTGGGTGCGGTCGTGGACCATGTCCCACAGGACGAACGCCTCTTCGCAGCGCTTCTGGTCGTGGACCATCGCGGCGACGTCCTCGGGCAGCTCCAGGCCGAGGATGTCGACGGCGGCGTCGGTCACCCGGCGGAAGCGGGCGGCCTCGCGGTCGCAGAAGATGCCGCCCCAGGTGAATCGTTCCGGCGCCTCGCGCACGGCGATGGTCTCGGGGAACAGGACGGCCGAGTTGGTGTCGTAGCCGGCCGTGAAGTCCTCGAACGTGATGCCGCAGAACAGCGGGTTGTCGTAGCGGGTGCGCTCCAGCTCGGCCAGCCAGTCCGGCCAGACCATGCGCAGCACGACCGCCTCGAGGTTGCGGTCCGGGTTGCCGTTCTGCGTGTACATCGGGAAGACGACGAGGTGCTGGAGGCCGTCCGCGCGGTTCGCGGCGGGCTGGAAGGCCAGCAGCGAGTCGAGGAAGTCGGGCACCTGGAAGCCGCCGTCGGCCCACCGGGTCAGATCCTTGACCAGGGCCTCGTGGTAGGCGCCGTCGTGCGGCAGCAGCGGGGACAGCTCCTGGACGGCGTCGGCGACCTGGCGGACCGCGAGCTCGGCGTCGGCCGGGTCGGGGGCGCCCTCGGCGTCGAAGTCGATCGACCCGTCCTTGGACTGCCATGGCCGGATCCGCTCCACGGCATCCTTGAGCACGGGCCATGCCGGGTGGTCCACCACCCTGGCCACGGGAGGAAGGCCTTCCTCCGAACCCACCTGCACAAGAATTTCCGTCATGTCCCACCTTCCACGGGAGAATCTCACGTATGCAGACCGTATACACACGAGGTTCCTCCCAGCAAGGGTGAACCCGGGAAAATATCCTGCCCGACCCTGTGCTTCACCGCACTTTTTCCTGTCGGTCACGCTTCTGCCCGAATGCGCAGCGACCATGCCCTCACTCTCTGCACAGGGCGGGTCCAGGCGATACGGTCAGGGGGGCCGTCAGGCCCCCAGTGCCGCCTGTCGACGGAAGAGAGTCGCGTCTTGAACTTCCTCACCATCGGTCACCGCGGAGTCATGGGTGTGGAACCCGAGAACACCCTCCGGTCCTTCGTCGCCGCCCAGGAGGCGGGCCTCGACGCCATCGAACTCGATCTGCATCTCAGCAAGGACGGCGCGCTCGTCGTCATGCACGACACGGATGTGGACCGCACGACCGACGGCACCGGCCCGATCGCCGAGAAGACCCTCGCCGAGCTCCGGGCCCTGGACGCGGGCCGGGGCGAACGGGTCCCGGTGTTCGAGGAGGTCCTGGAGGCCGTCCACACGCCGCTCCAGGCGGAGATCAAGGACAAACAGGCGGCGCGGGCGCTGGCCGAGGTGATGAACCGGCACGGGCTGGCCGGCCGGGTGGAGGTGTCCTCGTTCCACGACGAGGCGATCGCCGAGATCAAGCCGCTGGTGCCGGGCGTGCGCACCGCGCTGATCGCCAGCCGCTACGGCACGGACATCGTGGAGCGCGCCGTCGAGGCCGGCGCGGAGACCGTCTGCCTGAACATCCGCCGGCTGACCCTGGAGATCGTGGAGCGGGCCCGCAAGGCCGACCTGAGGATCATCGGCTGGGTGGTGAACACCCAGGACCAGCTGCGGCTGGTCCGGGCGTTCGGCCTGGACGGCGCGACCACCGACCACCCGGACATCAAGCGCACGGGCCGTTTCACGGCCTAGTCCCGCACCGGGCGACGTCCGCCCCGTCGCACGCGTCGCCTGCCGCGGCGGCAGCCGTCAGGCGAGCTCCTTGACCAGCAGCTCGAACGTCAGGTCGTCGCGCTGCGGAATGCCGAAGCGCTCGTCGCCGTACGGGAACGGGGTCGTCCGTCCCGTACGGCGGTAGCCGCGCCGCTCGTACCAGGCGATGAGGTCGTCGCGCACGGAGATCACCGTCATCTGCATCTCCTTCACGCCCCAGTCCTCGCGGGCCTGGCGCTCCGCCTCCGCGATGATCAGCTTGCCGAGGCCCGCGCCCTGCAGCACGGGGCTGACGGCGAACATCCCGAAGTAGGCGTTCTCGCCCCGGTGCTCCAGCTGACAGCAGGCGACGATCCTGCCGTCCCGCTCCACGGTCAGGAGCCGGCTGTCGGGCGACTTGACGACCTCCAGCACCCCCTCCGGATCGGTCCGCTGCCCTTCGAGGATGTCCGCCTCGGTGGTCCATCCGGCCCGGCTGTCGTCACCCCGGTACGCCGACTCGATCAGCGCGACCAGCTCCTCCACGTCGGCGTCGGTGGCGTCGCGGAAGGTCAGTGCGGTGGCGGCGGTCTCCATGGCGTACGTCTCCGTCTTGCTGGCGCGGCTCGGGCAGGGATGAGCGTAACGCCACCACTAAGCTCCGCTGCATGGTGCAGGTACTCAGCAGCCGGATCCTGCTCCGCCCGACCGACCCCGAGCGCTCCCGGGCCTTCTACGGCGAGCAGTTGGGCCTCGCCGTGTACCGCGAGTTCGGCACGGGTGCGGAGCGCGGCACCGTCTTTTTCATGGGCGGCGGTTTCCTCGAGGTCTCGGGCCGGGCCGAGACGTCCCCGACGCCCGCCGTACGGCTGTGGCTGCAGGTCGACGACGTGGCCGCGGCACAGGAGGAGCTGCGGGCGAAGGGCGTGGACATCGTGCGGCCGCCGGTGAAGGAACCCTGGGGGCTGATCGAGATGTGGATCGCGGATCCGGACGGGACGCCGATCGTGCTGGTGGAGGTTCCGGCGGACCACCCGATGCGCTACCGGCCCGGCATCTGAGTTCGGCCGGGGCGGTGCTCCCAGCCCCGGTCGGCGCGGGTGGTGCAGGTTGCCGATGGCGGCGATACCCGCCGCGCGGGCGTGGTGTTCCGGGCGCGCCAGGGCCGTGTCGATCTCGATGAAGCCGAGGCCCTTCCCCTCGGCCCGGGCCGTGGGGCCCGTCGCGGGGCGGGCCGTGGACGAGCGGGGCGGGGTGAAGGAGCCGACGGCCGCCACGCGGTGCGGTACCGGGCGAGGGCGCCGGGGCCGCGCGATACACCACTGGGTTTCCCCGGATGGCAGGGACCGCGGGAGGCGGCTTAGCGTGCTGGAGGGGGCCCAGGGGCCCAGTGCCTGTCCCCGCCGCTCGCGGAAGGAACGCCATGAAGCTCGACGCACCGGTGACCGGCGGTCCGTGCTGGACGGAGCTGGGGACCAGCGACCTGGACGCGGCCCGGCGGTTCTACACGCGGCTGTTCGGCTGGCGGCCCGAGACGGACGCGCGTCAGGAGGCCGGCGGCTACACCGTCGCGCACCTCGGGGACGCGGCCGTGGCGGCGCTCGCCCCGCTGTACCAGCCGTCGCAGCCGGTCGCGTGGAACGTGTCGTTCGCGGTGACCGACGCGGACGCCACCGTCCGCGCGGTGACGGAGGCGGGCGGGTCGGTGCTGTTCGGCCCGACGGACGTGTTCGACGTGGGCCGGTTCGCGGTGGCGGCCGATCCCGGCGGTGCCGTGTTCCAGCTGTGGCAGGCGGGCGCCTTCCCGGGCGCCGGGCTGTTCAACGTGCCCGGTTCGCTGGGCTGGGTGGAGCTGATGACGCGGGACCCGGAGGGGGCCGTGTCCTTCTACACGCGGGTGTTCGGCTGGACGGTCGCCCCGTCGGACCGTTACACCCAGTGCGGCGTCGGCGGCGCCGACTTCGGCGGGATGGTGACGATGGACGACAAGTTCCCGCCCGAGGTGCCGGCCCATTGGCTGCCGTACTTCGCCGTGGCCGACGTGGACGAGACGACCGCCGTCGTGCAGCGGCACGGCACGGTCCTCATGGTGCCCACCTCCGTGCCCGACGGCCCGCGCATCGCGGTGCTCCGCGACCCGCAGGGTGCGATGTTCGGCGTGTACCGGGCGGGCCACGAGGGCTGAGACGGGGCGGTGTGTGACGGCGAGGGGGGCCGGAGCTTGCGCTGAAGTGCGCTCCAGCTCCTAGCGTCCTGCGCACGACCTGCCCGGAGGGGGACGACCGTGCGTTACACACTGTTCGGCAAGACCGGTCTGCGCGTCAGCGAGCTGAGCCTCGGCGCGATGACCATCGGCGACGACTGGGGCTGGGGCGCAGGGAAGGAGACCAGCGCCCGGATCGTCGACGCCTATGCGGAGGCGGGCGGCAACTTCGTCGACACCGCCAACAACTACACCGACGGCAGCTCGGAACGGATCCTCGGCGAGCTGCTCGAAGGTCGGCGCGACAGGTTCGTGCTGGCCGGCAAGTACACCTGCGCAATCCGTGACGGTGACATCAACGCCGCCGGCAATCACCGCAAGAACCTGGTCCAGTCGGTGGAGGCGAGCCTGCGGCGGCTGCGGACCGACCGGCTGGACGTGCTGTGGGTGCACGCCCGGGACAACTTCACCCCGGTCCAGGAGGTCATGCGGGCCCTGGACGACCTCGTCCGCACGGGCAAGGTGCTGTACATCGGTGTCTCGGACTGGCCGGCCTGGGAGATCGCCCAGGCGGGCACCCTGGCGGAGCTGCGGGGCTGGACCGCGTTCGCCGGTTCGCAGCTGCGCTACAGCCTGCTGGAACGGACGCCGGAGCGCGAACTGCTTCCACAGGCCCGGGCGTTCGACCTGGCCGTGCTGGCGTGGGCCCCGCTCGCGGCCGGGAAGCTCACCGGCAAGTACCGCAGGGGCGAGGCGGGGCGCCTCGACACCACCGGCGAGGACGCCGACCCGCGCGAGGAGGCGGTGATCGACGCCGTGCTGGAGGTCGCCGAGCAGGGTGGCTGGAGTGCGGCGCAGGTGGCGCTGGCCTGGCTGCTGGCCCGGCCCGGAAACGTGGTGCCGATCATCGCGGCGACCAGGGAGAGCCAGCTCGCCGACAATCTGGGCAGTGTCGACGTCCGCCTCGACGCAGACGCCCTCGCCCGGCTCGACGAGGTGAGCGCGGTGCCGCTCGGTTTCCCGCACGACTTCCTCCGTGAGCCGGTCATCACCCGGAACGTCTACGGCGACCGCTGGGAGGCCGTCGACGACCGCCGCTCCACGCATCGCCGCACGGTGCACGAGGTGCTGTGACCGGTGCGCCGACGCACCCCGGCCGGCGGCCGCATCAAGCCCGCAGCACGCCGAGCCGCCCTTCCAGCTGACTGAGCAACTCCCCGAGCAGGGAAGCCAGTTCACCCTGATCAGGACCGCCGAGGCCGGACAGCACAGTGGTCTCGTAGGCGAGCTGGACGGGCAGGATTGCGTCGACGAGGTCGCGTCCGGCGTCGGTGAGGCGGAGGTGGACGACCCGCCGGTCACGGGTGTCCCCGCGCCGTTCGACCAGCCCGCGCTCGGTCAGCTGCTTCAGGCGTTTGGTGACGGCGGCCCCCGAGGAGAAGGTCTCCCTGGCCAGCTCCCCGGGCGTCAGCTCGTGCCCGGTACGACGCAGGGCCCCCAGCAGGTCGAACTCGGGCCGGCTGAGCCCCGCCCGGCGCAGGGGAGCGTCCTCCGCCTGCTGCAGCAGAGCGGCACATCGATTGATCCGCCCGATGATCTCCATCGGCCCGGTGTCGAGCCCGGGGTGCACGGCCCGCCACTGCCGCACGACGGCTGCGACCGTGTCGCCCCGACGGCCACCGCCCGCGTCGGCTTCGGCAAGGGGGCCGCTGCGGACGGTGTCGTCCCGATGGCCACCGCCCGTGTCGGCTTCGGCGGACGTGCCGCCGCCCGGGTCGCTCCCCTCGGTCGCCGCCCCCGTCGCCCCGGCTTCGTCGGCCGGCTGCCCCTCCGCCGCCGGCTGCGGGCCGTGCCCCGTGTCGCTCCGCTCGGGCGATGGTCCTTCGGTCGGCGTCATGGCCGTGCGTCCTCCGTTTCTGTGGCCGGGTCCCGGTCCGGGAGCAGGCCCTGGCGTCGGGCCGTCGCGGCGAGCGTACGGTGTCCGGACTGCTCGGCGAGCACGACCCGCTCCTGGGGCAGGGCCCGCTGCCACCATTCACCGGCGGCGGCGTCGGCGGTGGCACGCAGGTCGGCCAGGGCGACGGCGAGGCCGCGGCGGGCCGATTCCAGGGCCGTCGTGCCGGGGTCCGGCTCGGCCAGGAGGCGGGCGGCGTGCTCGCGGGCCCGGTCGGCGGCGGTCAGCGCGTGTTCGACACGGTCGCCCGCGCGCCGGTTGGTGACGGCCACGGCGGCGACGAACCCCACCAGCGCACCGACGACGGTGTCCACGACCCGCTCCGTCATCAGTGTCCTGGGCTCCTGGTATCCGGCGAATTCCGTGATGAGCAGGGCCATGGGCGTCACACAGACACTGCCGAGCCAGTAGTTCCGGCTGATCAGCACCTCAGCGCCGAAGCTGAACGCCATGCAGCACAGCAAGAGCGCCACGGGACCCAGGTGCGCGAGCGGCACGACGGCCAGGAAGACGAGCACTCCGACGACGTTGCCCACGACCCGCTGGACGGCCCGGCTCCAGGTGAGGGCGATGTTGGCCTGGTAGAGCGAGGCGGCGGTGACCAGTGCCCAGTAGGGGCGGCCGATCCCGAGGGCGAGGGAGGCGTAGCCGGCGAGTGCGCAGCCGAGTGCGGTACGCACCGCGAGCGGGGTCAGCGGGCCCAGCCGTGCCCGGAGGGGCCGGGCCGCGGCCACGCCGAGCAGTTCGTCGGCGCCCGGGTCCGGCAGTCCGGCCTCCGGGACGGGCCCGGTGCCGCGCAGTGAATCAGCCCACGTGCGCAGCCGGGCCTCGTCCGTCTCCGTCGGCGCCGCGAGGGCGACCTCGGCACGGACGACGAGCCGTTCGAGAGCTCGCCGGATCCGGGAGGGGGCATGGGTGGACAGCAGCGACTGCCAAGCGGCCTGCACGGCGGCATAGCCCGCGGCGCGGGCCCGGGCGTGGCCCTCACCCGTGCCGCCGGTGCCGGCGTACCCGGCGGCGGCCTTCAGGGCGGCCGCGGTGGCGCGGCGCTCCGGTCCGTGCGGCCTGAGGAGTGCGGGCGCCATGCAGACCAGCCAGGCCCAGGTTCCCGTTCCGGCGGCCAGGGCCAGGTGTCCGGGCACCTGGCCGAGGGCCTGCGGCGCGAACAGGGAGGCGGAGCTGACGAACGTGAGGACGACGTTGCCGGGCGGACCGACCCGGGTGGCGTCGCACAGCGCCTTCTGCGCGGCGGCCAGCAGCGCACCGACGGTGACCAGGACGACGGCGCTGCCGGTGAGCGAGGCCGCGACCAGGGCCACGGCGAGCCCGCCGAGCATGCCCAGCACCACCCACACCAGGACCCCGGCCCGGGCGGCGTACGGGCGGTTGTGGGCGTACAGCGCGCACAGGGACCCGGCCATCGCGTACATCACCAGGTCGAGCCGACCGAGCGCGAGCAGGGTGAGGGCGGGCGGGGCGATGGCCGCGACCACGCTCAGCGCGGGCTTGAACCAGATCTCCGAGGGCCTGCCGGGGCGCAGCACCCCCGCCAGGGGGAGACGCCGGACGGGCGGGGTGACCGGGGTGGCGGGCGCACTGCTCATGACCGAACATTAACACGTGTTTTACCTGTAAAGCATATCTCCTCACCTGGCGTGCTCCGTCGAATGCTCCCCGTGTACACCCTTGCGCTCGCGTGCGCGCCGCATGGCCCGGGCATCGAATGACCGACCGTCGAACGGGGAGGTGCGCGTGCACGGACCGGCTTCGTCCGGCTGGCTGCTGGTGGCGCTCTGCGCGGTGACCGGCGCCTACTGCCTGGCGCGGATGCGCAGCGGCGCCGAGGGGCAGCGCAGCGCCGCGGGCGGCGAGGCACTCATGGGGTTCGGGATGGCCGCGATGGCCGTGCCGACGGCGGTGTACACGCCACCCGCGTGGGCATGGCCCCTCTACGCCGCGGTGTTCGGGGCTGCGGGCGTCCACGCGCTGTGGGCGGCGCGGGCCGGCGCGCACCATCTCCATCACCTGGTGGGGGCCGCCGCGATGGTCTACATGTCCGTCGTCATGGCCGGTTCTCCCGCGCACGCGCACGGTCAGGGCGGTTCGGGGGTTCCGCTGCTGACCGGGGCGCTGCTGCTCTACTTCGCCGGGTACGCGCTGCTGACCGGCGTCCGTCTGGTGCCGGTCGCCGCCGTGGCCGGGGGTGCCGGCCCCGCCGGGTGGGGCGACCGGCCGGAACTGGCTCGGGCCTGCCGGCTGTCCATGGCGATCGCGATGGTGGCGATGCTGCTGCCGCTGTGAGCGGGGCCCCACGGCACCGCGGGAGTCCGTCGGCCTGGCGCCCCGGAAGACCCGCCGCCCAGCGCCCCGGAAGACCCGCCGCCCAGCGCCCCCGAAGACCCGTCGGCCTCCACCGCCGGAGGATCCGCCGGCCCCCCTAGGGCGATGCGCCGGCCCCCACCCCCCGGGCGATGCGCCGGCCCCCACCCCCGGGCGATGCGCCGGCCCGGCATTCACCTCCGTGAGGCCCCGGCACCCCGACGGAGCCGTTGTCTGCGTCACTTCGGTGTCAGAAGTCGTACCTCTGAGCGGGGCGGCGCTCATAGGCTGCCCCCATGATGCTCACCGCCGCGCTGTTGCTGCTCGGCGCCCTGACCGCCGTGGCCGCCCCCCGGCTGCTCGCCCGGGCGGACTGGCCGGACCGTGAGCCGGTGGTGGCGCTGTGGGTGTGGCAGTGCGTGGTGGCGGCCGTTCTCGTGTGCTGCGCCCTGTCGATGACGCTCAGCGCGGCCGCGGCCTGGCACGCCGTCGGCGGGCACCTCTTCGCCACGGCCCCGCGCGCGGTCGTCGAGGCCTACGCCCTCGGCACCGCGGGCCCCTGGGCGGCGACCACGGCGGTCGCACTGGCCGGCGGCGGGCTGTGGAGCGCGGCGATGCTGCTGCGCGAGATCGGCAGGGCCCGCGCCCGGCGCCGCCGTCGCCGGGCCGATCTGCTGGTCCGGGCTCCGCTGCTGCCGGGCGAGGTGGCCGTCTCGGGACGACTGGTCGTCCTGGAGAGCGAGCAGCCCGACGCCTGGTGGCAGCCCGGCACTCCCCCGCAACTGGTCGTCACCACGGCCGCTTTGCACCGGCTGAAGGGCCGGCAGCTGGACGCCGTGCTCGCCCACGAGCAGGGCCACGCCCGGGCCCGGCACGACTGGCTGCTGAACTGCTCCTCGGCGCTGGCCGGCGGCTTTCCGCAGGTGCCGGTGTTCGCCGCGTTCCGCGACGAGATGCACCGCCTGGTCGAACTCGCCGCCGACGACACGGCATCGCGTCGCTTCGGCCGGCTGACCACGGCTCTGGCACTCGTCGAACTGAACGAGCACCGCGGTGTGTTCGGGCCCTGCCCGACACCGCAGGCCCATGTCCCCGCCCGGGTGGACCGGTTGCTCACTCCCCCGGACCGGCTGACCGCGGCCCGGCGCCTGCGGCTGACGGCGGCCGCCGCGCTGGTCCCCGTGGTGCCGGTGCTGCTGGCGTTCGTGCCGGGATTGCGGGCACTGGGGTAACGGAGGGCTCCCGAACACCCCGCGGAGGACACTGCATGGCCGAAGCGCGTCGCCCCGGTGACGGAAGATCGTCCCCGTACTGGATCCGGACCCCCCGGTTCGGCGAGGATCGCTGTATGCACACCACGACCGTCGACTCCCCGCCCCGTCCGGAGCACCGCACCACCGCCGGGCTCGCCGGCGCTCTGGCCCTGTGCTCGGCGCTGCTGCTGGTCCTCGTCGCGGCCAGATGGAGCCCGTTGATCGGCCTGGACGGGGACATCTCCGGTACCACCCACCGCTGGGCGGTCGACGAACCGGTCCTCACCCAAGCGTGCCGCATCCTCACGGACTGGGTGTGGGACCCCTGGACGATGCGCCTGCTGTGCGCGGCCGTCGTGGTGTGGCTGGTGGTGCGATGGGCGGCCCGCTGGACGGCGGTGTGGCTGGCGCTGGCCGTCGCGCTGGGCACCCTGCTGCAACAGGGGATCAAGGCCGCGGTGGACCGTCCCCGCCCGGTCTGGCCCGACCCCGTCGACTCCGCCCATTACTCGGCGTTCCCGTCGGGCCACGCCATGACCGCCACGGTGGTCTGCGGTCTGTTGCTGTGGCTGCTGCACCGGCACGGCGTCGGCCGGGCCGTGTGGCGTACCGCCGTGGCGGTGGCCGTGGTCTCCGTGGCCGGGGTCGGACTGACGCGGATCTGGCTCGGTGTCCACTGGCCGTCGGACGTGGTGGGCGGCTGGCTGCTGGGCACGACGGTGGTGGCCCTCGCGGTGTGGGTGCACCGGCGCTGGCAGCCCTCGACCCGGGATCTTCCCCCGCCGCACGGCGCGGCCTCGTAGGGTCGCCGCATGACCGCCGGGCTCTTCGACTTTTCGAAGAACCCTCTTCCGCGTCGAGTCCACCGACTTGTCGGGGCGCCGCCGCGCTGTGCCGACCGGCCGGGCGGGCTGCGCCTGGTCCTGGATCCGGTGGGCTGAACCGGCCCGCAGCCCGCAGGAAGGTGTCCGGGCGTCCCGCCGCCGGAAGGTAGCCCAAGGCCACTACCGGGGCCGACTGCTCGCCCGCCTCGGACGATCCCCCGCGTCGCCCGAGGCAGACGGCATCACCGGCCGGACCTGACAGGTCGTGGCCGGACCCTTCCGAGTATAGTTGGCTGGCAGCCAGTCAACACAGGAGTTGCAGCATGTCTCCGCGTAGCGCCTCGGTGAACGAAGAGTTGCGGCGGCGTTCGCGTGAGCGACTCCTGCAGGCGGCGGTCGAGCTGGTGAGCGAGCGCGGCTACGACGCGACAACGCTCGGCGACATCGCCGACCGGGCGGGGTCGGCCCGCGGCCTGGTGTCGTACTACTTTCCCGGCAAGCGGCAGTTGGTGCAGTCCGCGGTGCACCGGCTGATGCACCGCACGCTGGAGGAGGCGCTGGAGCGCGAGCCGCACACCGAGGACGGCCGGGAGCGGATGGCCCGGGCCATCGACGCGATCCTGGGCCTGGCCAGGGACCGGCCCGTGCTGATGCGCCAGCACATGGCGGGGATCCTGCAGGCCGAGGGCTTCATGCAGTGCCCGGAGCAGCGGCGGCTGGCCGAGCTGCTGCGGGACACCATGGCCCGGCACGGGTCGCCGGACGTCGAGAGCGACTACCCGATGATGCGCGCGCTGCTGATGGGCGCCGTGTACGCGGCCCTGGTGCCGGGGGTGCCGATGCCGGTGCCGGTGCTGCGCGCCGAGCTGTTCAAGCGCTACCGGCTCGACTGGGAGCTGGGCCTCCCGCCGGAGGGCGGAGCCGCCGGCGGGAGGGGCGACACGGATCTGTCGCGGTTCTTCGCGACCGGGGCCGCATGGGAGTGCGACCCTCGGGATCAGTCGAAGTAGTCCGGCTGTGTCTGCACGTTGAGCTCGCGCTGGTGGACCCGGCGGGCCGGGTCGGTGCGCCGGTCGTCGATCTTCAGGACGTCGAAGCCCCGGGCCATCTCGTTCGAGTAGATGTAGCCGTTGTAGTAGTACGCCGACCACGAGCCGCCCGACTTGATCACGTCGGTGGTCAGCGGGCCGCGGTCGAAGTAGGCGATCTCCTTCGGTTCGGCCGAGTCGGTGAAGTCCCAGACGGAGACGCCTCCCTGGTACCAGGCCTGGACCATGATGTCCTTGCCCTTGACCGGGATGAGCGAGCCGTTGTGGGCGACGCAGTTCTCGGTGTCCGCCTGGTGGCGGGGGATCTTGAAGTAGCTGCGGAAGACGAGTTTGCGCTTGTCGCCCTTGCCGACGATGTCGTAGATGCCGTCGGCACCACGGTCCGGGCCGATCTCCGCGTTGCAGGTGGCCGCGCCACCGCCGCCCAACTCGTCGGTGAAGACGACCTTGTTCGCCTTCTGGTTGAAGGTCGCCGAGTGCCAGAACGCGAAGTTCACGTTGTCCTGCACGCGGTCGATGACCTTCGGGCGTTCCGGGTCCCTGATGGAGAACAGGATGCCGTCGCCCATGCAGGCGCCCGCGGCCAGGTCCTTCGAGGGCAGCACGGTGATGTCGTGGCAGCCGGTGGTCTTGGACACGCCCGGGTTCGTGGGTCCGCCCGGGTTGCCGCCGCCGTCCGGCCCCTCACCCGGGAACAGCACGGGGAAGCCCACGACCTTCGCGTTCTCGGGCGCCTTGCGCGGCACCTTGATGACGGAGATGCCGTCGTGCGGCGGCTGGCAGTCGGGGTAGGCGGCGCTCGGCGAGTACGAGGAGACGTACACATAGACGTTGCGCCGCTCGGGCACCAGCGTGTGGGTGTGCGAGCCGCAGGCGGTCTCGACGGCCGCGACGTACCTCGGGTTGCGCTTGTCGCTGATGTCGAAGACCTTCATGCCCTCCCACGAGGACTTCTCGGTCGCCGGCTGGGTGGTGCTGGAGCAACTGCTGTCGCTGCGCGAGGAGTCGGTGGACAGGAACAGCAGGTCGCCGGAGACGGAGATGTCGTTCTGCGAGCCGGGACACAGCACCTGGGCGACGGTCTTCGGCGCCTTGGGGTTGCTGATGTCGAAGATGCGGAAGCCGTCGTAGTTGCCCGCGAACGCGTACCTGCCCTGGAAGGCGAGGTCCGAATTCGTGCCCGGCAGCACGTCCTTGGGGACGTTGGCCAGGTGCTTGATGTTGTCGGAGTGGACGATCTCGTCCTGGCCGGGTATCTCGCCGCTCTCGATGGCCTCTCGGACCTCGGCCTGGGCGCTCTTGGAGACCTTCTTCGGCGCGGGCGGCGCGTCCCCCGGGTCGGGGATGGCCCCTGCCGGTGAGGCGGTGAGGAGCGCGGCGAGCAGTCCACCGGCGGCTGCCACGACTCCCAGGCGTCTGCGGCGTGTTCTGCGGTCGTTCAACAGGATCACTGTTTTCCTCCCTGGTTCCGTTCGCTGCGGAACGGTTCACGCACCACGCAGTATCGTCTTCGCCATGCTCATACCAACAGGGGGCAACAGAATCGCAATGAAGTTTTCCGATCAATGACGCGCGGAAGCGTGCCAGTACGTCGTCCGCACCTCGAGGGTCTTTCCAACCCGCCTGTCACAGGAGGCCGTTGTGCTGTTCCGCCGCGCGTCCCGGGTGTCCGCCGTCACGACGGGGCTGGTCGCCCTGGCCGTGCTCGCGACCGGAGGATGTGACTCCGCTCCGGACCGGAAGCCGGCCGCCGCGGACGGGCCCGCCGTGATCGCGCCGGGTGAGCCCGGCGAGGCCAACCGCACCTTGTCCGCCGAGGAGGCCACCGACCGGCGCTCGGAGAACGACTCCCCCAACTCGGCCGACGTCTCCTACGTCCGCATGATGATCGAGCATCACGCCCAGGCGCTGGTGATGACCGAACTCGTCCCGTCACGCGCCGAGTCGAAGGACGTGAAGCGGATCGCCGAGCGCGTCGCCGCCGGCCAGAAGCCCGAGATCGAGGCGATGAAGGGCTGGCTGAAGTCGTACGGCAAGCCGCTGAAGGCCGACCGGCACGAGCATGCCACGATGCCGGGCATGGCGACGGAGGCCCAGCTGAAGAAGCTCCGCGCGGCCGACGGGCAGGCCTTCGACCACCTTTTCCTGACCCTGATGACGACGCATCACCAGGGTGCGATCACCATGGCGACGGACGTGAAGGGGCAGGGCAACAACATCCGCGTCGAGGAGATGGCCGACGAGGTGATCGCACAGCAGACGAGCGAGATCACCCGGATGCGGAACATGCTGTGAGCTCGCTTCTTCATGGTCGCCGGTGACCGACTGCGACGGTTCGCGGGGTGACTGGGCGTGACTGCCCCGGTTGCTCGTTCTGGTCGTGCCAAGCGGCGATCGTGAAGAACAGTGCAACGGCGGCCAGGAGCAGTTGGACCGCACCCGCGAACGGATGGGCCGACCACAGGAAAATCACGGCGATCACGAGTACGCCCAAGGTGAACCCGCCGAACCAGAGGACCGGTCCCAGTCCACCGGGGGTGCCGCGGTGTGCTCGTCCGCACGACCCCACCCACGGATCACCGACGTGAACCCCAGCAGGAGAGCGACCGGGATCTCCATGAGCAGCACGATCAGGCTGATGCAGCCCCCTGCGAACCCGTCGCCCCGGGGGTTCGAAGGCTGCCCAGGTCTGGAATCGATCTCCGGCAAGCGCGGTGAAGGCGTACTCCGCTCGAAGCGCATGGGCACACGCTCGTACGTGACGCCGTCCACTGCATCACGGTTCACCGGGCCGAGACCGAGTCGTGGCCGAGCCGAGTACCCCGAGGGTCCCCCGCTCTCGAGCCGGCAGACCGCACGACCGCTGAATTGCGCACACAGGGCTCGGAATCGGCGCTGATCGGCGAGCGGGTACCGCCGACGTCCGAGGTGGCCGAGTCCGTTCAGCGCCGGGCGCGGCGCGGCGACAGCAGGCCCGCGTCCCGGGCCTGGCCGATCAGCCGGAGGGACGCGCGACGGCTGTGCCCGGTCGCACCCATCACGGCGAGGATCGGGTCGGCGCCGTCCCGCTGGGCCGCGCGGTACTCCCGCGCCACCAGCCGACGCCCTTCCGGCCCGCGGGGCCAGGCCGGCCTGGCACGGCGCCCCTGGCCCCCGCAGCCGTCGGGCCCGGCCCCGGGTTCACATGCCTCGGCCACCGACTCCTCGATCCAGTCGGCGAGCACGGTCAGGTCGTCGAGGGACAGCGCGGGCTGAGCCCGCACCTCCTCGACGCAGACGCATCCGTCACCCACGACGACCAGCGCATCGATCCGGGCACCGTCCGCGAACACCAGCCGGAACTCGAACCACCGCGTCGTGCCCTCGTTCTCCCGCACTTCCCACGCGGGGCGCACGGACACCGCACCGTCCACCGGAGAGCGATCAGAAAGATTCAGAAAGGATGCTTTCAGCACACGTCGAACGTAACCGCATGATCACATTCCCTACAGATCGGACACGCGCCGCGGGTGGAGCACTGCACCCTGTCAGCGGAGCCCGGCCGGTGCGATGCTGGAGGTGTCAGCGCTCTCCTGAGATCCGTCGGTTCCCCCGGGTAAGGAGTTCCGCCGTGCTGCGAGTCGCCGTCGTAGGCTCCGGGCCGAGCGGGTGCTACACCGCCCAGAGCCTCGTCCAGCTGGACTCAGACGTGCGCGTCGACGTCCTGGACCGGCTGCCGTGCCCGTACGGCCTCGTCCGCTACGGCGTGGCACCCGACCACGAGAAGATCAAGTTGCTGCAGAACAACCTGCGCGCGGTTCTCGAGCACGACCGGGTCCGGTTCCTCGGCGGCGTGCAGGTCGGCCCCGGCGGCGTGACCGTCGCGCGGTTGCGGGAGCTCTACCACGCGGTGGTGTACTGCGTGGGCGCCGCGACCGACCGGCGTCTGGGCATCCCCGGGGAGGACCTGCCGGGGAGCTGGTCGGCGACGCAGTTCGTGTCCTGGTACAGCGCCCACCCGGACGCCGTGGACGCCGGCTTTCTGCGGAACGCCCGGTCGGCCGTGGTCGTCGGCGTGGGCAACGTGGCCGTGGACGTCACGCGGATGCTGGCCCGGGGCCTGGCCGAGCTCACCCCGACCGACATGCCCCAGGCGGCCCTGACCACCCTCGCGGACAGCCGGGTGACCGAGATCCACATGGTGGGCCGGCGCGGCCCCTCTCAGGCCCGCTTCACCACCAAAGAGCTGCGCGAACTGGGCACGCTGCCGGAGACCGACGTCGTGGTGGACCCGGGGGAGCTGGCCCTGGACCCGGCGTACACCGAGCCGTCCGCGCTGCCCGCGCCCCAGCGCCGCAACGTGGAGGTGCTGCGCGGCTGGGCGGAGACACCTCCGACGGGCGCGCCACGCCGCATCCACCTCCGGTTCTTCCTCCGCCCGGCCGCACTCCTCGCCGAGCAGGGCCACGTGGGCGCCGCGCGGTTCGAACGCACAGCGCCGGACGGCCACGGCGGTGTGACGGGTACGGGCCGGCACGAGGTCATCGAGGGACAGCTGGTCCTGCGCTCGGTGGGCTACCGCGGAGTCCCCCTGGAGGGCCTGCCGTTCGACCCGGCCGTCGGAACCGTGCCCAACCTGTCCGGCCGCGTCCTGCGCGAGGGCGTCGTCATCCCCGGCGAGTACGTGGCGGGCTGGATCAAACGCGGCCCCACGGGCGTCATCGGCACGAACCGCCCTTGCGCGAAGGAGACGGCGACGTCCCTGCTGGAGGACGCCCCCGCCCTCGCAGCGAAGACGGTCCCCGACGACCCCCTGCCCGCTCTGCGCAGGGAAGGTATCGATCCGGTGGAATGGACGGGTTGGCAGTCGATCGAACGGGCGGAGGCGGCACTGGGCGCGTCACTGGGCAGGGGCGTGGTGAAACTCCCCGACTGGCGGTCGCTCCTGGAAGCCGCTCGGGCCGAGGTTCACTGAAGGCGCGGTCAGCCGGAGGGGCGGCCTGCCGGGCAGCCGCATCGAGCAGCGCGGCCATGAGTCCCGGGAACAACTCGTGCCGGCACACGCCACTCGACGGGTTCAAACCCAGCACATATAGAGACACAGCTCTCAGCTCCGGAGTGAACTCAATTTCATTGTCTCGCTTTGGTCTGTCACCAGCCGACCAGGAAGTTTCCTGCGGGAGGAGCCGACCAAGCACGTTGATCCGCCTCGAGATCGAGCACCGGCGCCTCGACTTCGCGTTCAACAGGAAGACGCCGAGCTCGACCTCGGTCCCGTTGTCAGGCTCTCCGACGTGAGACCGGCTGACAGGCCCTGCAGAGCCCGTACGGGCCTCTGATGCCGAACCAGGTCAGCGGCCCATGGTTGTGGCGAGCACCGCGACCGCGCGACACCGAACGCTAAGACGCCCTGAGCGGCTGACGCGAGGCCTCGGTGTGAAGGGCGGCCACTCCGTTCTCATCGATGACGCAGCTCTCGGCGGCCGCCTTTTCCATGAGCCGGGAGCTCACATCACTCTGGTCACCCGCAATGCAGAACTCCGCCCGCAACGGGGCGGTGCCGTAGTACACGCCGTTGTCACCGGGGCAGTCGAACACGGCGGGGTTGGGCGCGGCGCAGCTGCTCCCGGCGGGAGGATCACGGCGAGTGGGGTGGGTAAAACCTGCACAGTGCATCATCTCATGGATGATCGTTTGAGAGATCTCTTCATCGCCTTGCGGGAAGAGAACCCCGAAATTGACATTCAGGCGCGAGCCGCCGACCGTCGCGCTCGCGTTCACGCCGGGCGTGGTGAGGGTCGTGTGGTGAATGGCTCGGTCGTAGACCTGGTGGAGCTTCGTCTTCTCCTCCGCCGACAAATTGCCGCACGCCGCGATGCGCGTCAACGCGAACCTGTGCCGGTCGAGCGTCCGGTGCCGGTTCCCTGCGGAGATGCCGCTCGCGAAGGTGAAGTGAGAGAGGACGAAGTTCATCGGGAACGCCGGCCCCACGGTGTTGCCGTTGACGTCATGGGCCCACACACCACCGTCCTGGGTGGTGACGATGATGCGGTTGCCCGTGGTGACGACGAAGCGGTCGAACGTTCCGTTGACTGCGACCTTGGAACCGCCGAACGCGAACGCAAGCCCGACAGTATTGCCGTTGATGTCGTGGCCGAACACACCGCCATTCTGAGTGATGACGATGATGCGGTTACCCATCGTCACCACAAACCGGTCCACAGATCCGTTGAATGCAACCTTCGAACCGCCGAACGCGAACGCAGGCCCAACAGTATTGCCGTTGATGTCGTGACCGAACACACCGCCATTCTGAGTGATGACGATGATGCGGTTACCCATCGTCACCACAAACCGGTCCACAGATCCGTTGAATGCAACCTTCGAACC
>NZ_JBIBAF010000009.1:371943-437915 GCF_042899705.1 Streptomyces sp. NPDC013187
GTTGATGTCATGGCCGAACACACCGCCATTCTGAGTGATGACGATGATGCGGTTACCCATCGTCACCACAAACCGGTCCACAGATCCGTTGAATGCGACGGGGAATGGAGCGGAGACGGACATGATCCGTCACCTCCTGTGCTGTCTGCCTGAAAATGCGACCAGCGCTGCAGTTGCCCTGATCCCCCGACGGCATCGCTCCGCCAAAATCATGTGAGACACGGGACGTACCGGGGGCCGTCCGTAAGGGTCCGCGGTTTCGACTCGGGTGCCGCCAGACGAGGTGCCTGCGCTGGCGGTGTTCGCCGGCGCGCCCCGGGCAGCCTGCAATCCCTGGCATGAACTGCGGGACTTCTGTGCCTCTACGATACTTCCGCCCCGCGTACTCGGCACATCCGACGGGGTGGTGGGCCGCCACGACCCACCAGGGCACCGTCGTTCGGGTCAGCTGTGCGGTTCGATCACGTGGTTCCAAACGGTCTCGCGGTTACGGCACCTCTGAGCCGGCCGGTCCGGTCAGGTCTGTCTCATCCGGCCGTCCGATCCGACCTGTCCGGCCCGGCCGTCCGGTCCGGCACCCGACCAGATACGTCAACCGGTCACGCAAGCCGTCCCGTTGAGCGTGAACGCGGCCGGAGCGGCACTGTTGCCGGCGTGAGAGGCCTGGTAGCCGAAGCTCACGGCGGCGCCCGGCGCGATGGTGCCGTTGTACGAGACGTTGGTGGCGGTGACCGACCCGGACGACGGCGCGTACGTGGCACCCCAGCCGCCCGTGACCGTCTGCCCGGCGGGCAGCGTGAAGCCGAGCTTCCAGCCGTTGACGGTCGTCGTGCCCGTGTTGGTGAGGGTCACGGAGGCGGTCAGCCCGGTGTTCCAGGCATTCACCGAGACCTTCACCCGGCAGGCGCCGGGCTGGGGTTGAGGAGCAGGGCCGGAGCCGTCCAGGCCGAAGAAGGTGAGCACGCGGGACGCCATGCCCTGGGCGTACAGGTTGTGGCCGACGCCCTGGAGACTGATCGCCTCCACGGGAGCCCGGTCCCCCGTGCCTCCGTAGCGGGTGCGGGTCCAGCCGGACTGGGGCGTGTCGGTGGCGGTGGGCGTCTGGCTCACGCCTTGCACGTTCGTCCACTGCTTGATCTGCTCGCCGAAGTTGGGGTAGCGCAGGACGTCGTCCTCGGTGCCGTGCCAGATCTGCATGCGGGGCCGGGGTCCGGTGTAGCCGGGATACGCGCCCCGGGCGAGATCGCCCCAGTCCTTCGCGGTGCGGGTGACCGTGCCGCCCGAGCAGGCGCTGTTCCACTCGGAGCCGTCGGTGGTGGCGAAGCAGCCGAACGGGACGCCCGAGAAGGCGGCGCCCGCCGCGAACACGTCCGGGTAGTCCCCGAGCAGGACGTTCGTCATCATCGCGCCGGAGGAGATGCCGGTGGCGAACACCCGGCCGGTGTCGGCGTCGTAGGTGCGGGTGACCCAGTCGATCATCGACTTGACGCCGACGGGGTCGCTGCCTCCACCGCGGCGCAGTGCCTGGGGCGAGGAGACGTCGAAGCACTTGCTGCTGCGGGTGACGGACGGGTACAGCACGATGAATCCGTACCGGTCGGCGAGCGTGTCGTACTCGGTGCCGTTGTACATGTCCGGGCCCGAGCCGGTGCACCAGTGCACAGCCACGACGACCGCCGGCTTCGGGGTCACGTTCTCCGGTACGTACAGGTACATCCGCAGGTTGCTGGGGTTGGTACCGAAGTTCGTGACCTCGGTGAGGGCCGCGGCGGGTACGGCCCCCTTACGGGCTGAGCCGGGGGCGGAGCCGCGGGTGGGCTGGTCCGCGGCGGCCGCGGGAGCGGTGAGCGCGGTGGCCGCGACCAACGGCAACAGCGCGGCGACCAGCGCGAGGAGCATCGACCGCAGGGGTCTCCTCGACTTGAGGTGGGGGGTGGCAGGCACGTCCGGGTTCCTTCCGTCGTGGGAGGCGTCCGTCCCGGCATGGTGGCATGGACATGGCCCCCATGGAAGCGCTCCCACGCGTCGCCCCCCTGACCAGCGCCGACCGAATCCGTTCTGTGCGAGGCGTTGACTAGAAAGCGCTTGCCCCCTACGTTCCGTTCAGCAGTGTGACCCACTGACGCGAAATGGGCCGCCCACAGCGCGTATGGCGAACAGAGTGGAGAACATCATTCACATACGTGTTCTCCTGGCTGCTGAAAACTCCGACGGGACGCACAACCACCGGAAGGCCCTGACCCCCATCCACCCCCACGACAGAAGGACTCGGGACATGACTTCTGCGACACGTCCGCGCGCCCGCAGGCGCGCGATGACCGGCACGCTGGCCGCACTCGGCCTCTCGGTTGGCATGATCATGACTGTCAACGCGCCCACTGCGAGCGCCGCCACCTGGCCGACCCCCAACGGCAGCCAGGGGACCTCCTCCACCATCTCCGTGTCCGGCACCAAGGACTACGGGATGAAGCGGTACTACGGCACCGGCGCCCTGGCCGGTGACGGCCAGGAGGAGGGTCAGGACCCGATCTTCAAGCTCGCCGACGGCGCGGTGCTGAAGAACGTCATCCTCGGCGCCCCCGCGGCCGACGGCATCCACTGCGAGGGCAGTTGCACGCTGCAGAACGTCTGGTGGGAGGACGTCGGCGAGGACGCCGCCACCTTCCGCGGTGGCAACGGCGCCACCTACCAGGTGATCGGCGGCGGCGCGAAGAAGGCGGCGGACAAGGTCTTCCAGCACAACGGCGGCGGCACCCTGACCATCTCCAATTTCGCGGTACAGGAGTTCAAGACGCTGTACCGCTCCTGCGGTGACTGCTCCACGCAGTACACCCGCAAGGTCAACCTCAACACCATCGACGTGACCGGCACCGGCTCCACCGCGCGGCTCGTCGGCATCAACGTCAACCGCAACGACGTGGCGACGCTGCGGAACATCACAATCCGCAACGACTCCGGCCGCAAGGTCGTCCCCTGCCAGAAGTACAACAACAACACCGCCGTCGGATCCGGTCCCGACAGCAAGAACTGCCTCTACTCCACCTCGGACATCACCTACAGGTAGCCCGGGCAGACAGTCCCCCCACGGTGAAGGCGGCCGTGCGCGGCGTCCGGCGGACGCTGCGCACGGCCGTCCGCGTCATGTCCCGCGCACACGCGCGCGTACCGCCCCGACCAGCTCCCGCTGGTAGGCGGTGTAGGCGGCGCGCAGTTCGGCGCCGGGCCAGTCGGCGGGCAGGAGTCCGGGCGGCAGCACGGGGTCGGCGAGCAGGTGCCGTACGACGGCGGCGAAGGCCGTCAGGCGGTCGGCCGGTCGGGGCGAGCCGGCGATGTGGGCGAGCAGCGCCCGGGCGGTGGCCGACCAGGCGTCCAACGGCCAAAGGTTTTCGGCCAGTTCGCCGGAGGGGCGGTCGGGGCGGGCCGTGTAGCGCTGGACGACCTGGCCCAGGTCGCCGGGGAGAGCACGGGTGAGGTTGTCGGGCCGGAGCCAGACGCCTTCGCGGAGTTCGGCGAGCCGGAGGGCGGTCAGCCGCGTGCGCAGCTCGGCACGTTCGGCCGGGCCGCGTCCGGTCGCGGTGATCACGACCATCTCCCAGTCGCCGTCCCACGCGCGCGTGCGCGGCCGCACGGCGTCGTCCTGGCGGCGCTGACGCTCCAGCAGCCGGTCGCTCAGGCGGTAACCGCCGTCCGTGCGCCGCACATCTCCGGCGGCCGTCATCCGGCTGAGCGCCGCCCGCAGGGTGGAGCCGCCGACGTCGAAGCCCTCCACGAGCCGCAGCAGCTCCCTGACCGGCAGTTCCGGGGGATGCGTGCCGAGGAGCAGGCTCAGGACGACCGACCGCGCGGAGAGCGGGCGCAGATCGAGCGCGCCGGGCGGCGCCGGGACGTTCATCGGCATGGCCACGTACTGTACGCCGCCGATTTCCGTGTTGCAGGATTGCTGCGGTCGTTGCCATGGTGCAACACTCGAGGCATGGTCTCGACACTGGACGAACAGCCGTCGTACGGCGGGCCCGCCACGCACGACGTCACCAACCAGGCCCCACCCCTCACCCCCTACGACGCCTCCGTCGACACGGCCCTGCTGGAGGGGCTGCGGCGGGAGGGCGCCGGGTGGGCCGAGGAGGACCTGCGGCGGCTCGGAAGGCAGGCCGGCAGCGCCCAGGCCCAGGAGTGGGCCGACCTGGCCAATCGGCACGAGCCGGAGCTGCGCACACACGACCGGTACGGCAACCGCGTCGACGAGGTGGAGTTCCACCCCAGCTGGCACCACCTGATGCGCACGGCGATCGGGGAGGGACTGGCCGCATCGCCCTGGGCGGACGACCGCCCCGGCGCTCATGTCGTCAGGACCGCGGGCGGACTGGTGTGGGGGCACACCGAGGCCGGGCACGGCTGCCCCACGTCCATGACCTACGCCGCCGTCCCCGCGCTGCGCAGGCAGCCGGAGCTGGCGAAACTCTACGAGCCGTTGCTGACGAGCCGGGAGTACGACCCGGCCCTGCGGGAGCCCGCGGAGAAGCGCGGACTGCTCGCGGGCATGGGGATGACCGAGAAGCAGGGCGGCTCCGACGTCCGGACGAACACCACGGCGGCCACACCGTCGGCCGAGCCGGGGGTGTACACGCTGCGCGGGCACAAGTGGTTCACCTCGGCGCCGATGTGCGACGTGTTCCTCGTCCTGGCACAGGCCCCGGGCGGGCTGTCGTGCTTCCTGGTGCCGCGCGTCCTGCCCGACGGGACCCGCAACACCTTCCGCATCCAGCGGTTGAAGGACAAGCTGGGCAACCGGTCCAACGCCTCCTCCGAGCCCGAGTTCGACGGGACGGTGGCCTGGCTGGTCGGCCCCGAGGGGCAGGGTGTGAAGACCATCATCGAGATGGTCAACTGCACGCGGCTGGACTGCGTGATGATGTCGGCCGCGCTGATGCGCAAGTCCCTCGTCGAGGCCGGACACCACGCTCGCCACCGCAGCGCGTTCGGCGCACGGCTCGTGGACCAGCCACTGATGCGCAACGTTCTCGCCGATCTCGCGTTGGAGTCCGAGGCCGCCACGACGCTCACCCTGCGGCTGGCGGGGGCGGCCGACCGGGCGATCCGCGGGGACGACGTGGACGGGTCCGAGGCCGCGTTCCGCCGGATCGCCACCGCCGTCGGCAAGTACTGGGTGACCAAACGGGGCCCCGCCTTCACCGCGGAGGCACTGGAGTGCCTCGGCGGCAACGGTTACGTCGAGGACTCTGGGATGCCCCGGCATTACCGCGAGGCTCCCCTGCTGTCGATCTGGGAGGGGTCGGGGAACGTCAACGCGCTCGACGTGCTGCGGGCACTGAGCCGCGAACCGGGCACCGCCGAGGCCCTGTTCGGCGAGCTCGCCCTCGCCCGGGGAGCGGACGCCCGCCTGGACTCGGCCGTGACGCGGCTCAAGACGGGTCTGTCCGAGGCGTCACCGACCACGGCTCGCCGTCTCGTGGAGCAGATGGCGCTGGTCCTCCAGGCCTCCCTCCTCGTCCGGCACGCCCCGGCGGCCGTCGCCGACGCGTTCTGCGCGACCCGGCTCGGGGGCGACTGGGGGCACGCGTTCGGGACGCTGCCCCAGACGGCGGGTCTGGACACGATCGTGGAGCGGGCGCTGCCCGGCGGCGGGGGCTGAGACGCCGGGGGCCGGGCGGGCCGGCCGAGAGGACGACCGGCCCGGGCGGGACAACGGGCCAGGCGGGCCGGCCGAGGCGGAGCCGGCCGAGGCGGACAACCGGCCAGGGCGGGGCCGACTCGAACTCAAGCCATCGTGCGCACAGTTCGCGCACAGTCATCTCCCGATTCCGCTTCGTTGTCAGTGCCGTGGTGCAGACTCCCCGTCGGTGGCACTTCGTCTGGGGGAGGACAACGTGTTCAGGGGGATGGACGAGGTCGACCGGGCCTCGCTGCGCCACGCGTACGGCAGCGCGGAGGACGTGCCCGGATTACTGCGGGGGCTGGCCTCCTCGGACCCGGCCGAGCGACAGACCGCGCTCGACGGGATGTACGGCGCCGTGCACCACCAGGACGACGACGTCCACGACTCGGCGCTCGCCTGTGTTCCGTTTCTCCTCGCGCTCGCCGGCCGCGAGGAGGTGCGGGACCGGGCGGGGGTGGTGGAGCTCCTCGTCAGCATCGGGGACATCGCCGGTGCCCGGGACGACCGTGCGGCAGAGGCGCGGGACATCCTGCGCGCGCGTGCCGACGTCTTCGTCCGTCTCGCGGGGGACCCGGACGCCGCGGTGCGACGGGTGGTCCCGGGCGCGCTGGTGCGGTACGTGGACCAACCGGCGCGGGTGCTCGCCCTGTTGCGGGAGCGGATCGTCGTGGAGCGGGACGACCGGGTCCTGCTCGCTCTCGCGGAGAGCCTCGGCCTGTTCGCGCAGCGCCACCGCCCGGCCGAGAAGGCCCACACGGCCGAGAAGGCCCACACGGCCGAGAAGGCTCACACGGCCGAGAAGGCCCACGCGGCCGAGAAGGCTCACACGGCCGACGGGGGTCACACGGCCGAGGCGGTGCGCCTGCTGACCGAGCTGAGCGGGCCGCCTTACGGCCCCGGTCTCCGGCTCGCCGCCCTCGGCCAGCTCGCGGGATGCGCCCCGGACCTGCTCCCCGCCGATCTCGTACCGACCGTCGTCGGACTGCTCAGAGACCGATCAGAGAGGCGGTCCCGGACGGGGCGCCCGGACGACCGTCCCGGTCCGGACACGCTCGCCGCCCGGCTGCGGCGGCTGCGCCCCTCGGACGAGGAGGGCTCCCGGCTGCTGCGGACCCTGCACTCCGCGCTCGGCAGCCGGGTCGCCGACCGTGTCGCCCTGCTGTGCGGGCAGTTGACCAGCCCGGATCCCCTCGACCGGTGCAACGGCGTGTGGATGTCGGCCGGACTCTTCCGTGAACGGCGCACCGGCCACGCGGAGCCGGTCGCCCTCATCGGCAACCAGCTCGGCTCGGCGGAAGGCCGGTTGCACGACGCGGCGGTCACGGTCCTGCTGGAGCTCTCCGAGCTGGCCGCGCCCGCCGCCGACCATCTCCACGCGTTGGTGACGTACCGTCCGGAGCTGCGTATACGGCATGGGGAGCGGGGTACGCCGACCCTGGGCGGTCCGCTCAAGGCACTGGCCGGGACGGGGGACGCGCGGGCCACGCCGGTACTGGCCGAGGTGCTGGCGGGTCCGGTCGTACCTCACGATCTGGGGCTGGCCGTACCCCACCTGGGCCGCGCGGCCGCGCCGCTCGTCCCCGCGCTGCGGCGGCGGCTCGCCCGCGTGCCGCTCGACGCGTCCGACATCTGCGAACGGGCCGTTCCCCTGCTGTCGGCCCTCGCCGCACTGGGCGACGACGCCTCCATACCCGCCGTGTTGCGTCTGCTGCGCGGCATGCCGGACGGGCTGCGGCGGCGCGACGCCGTCACGGAGGCGGCGGTTCGTGCCCTCGGCGCGTTCGGCGGCGCCGCACGCGAAGCGGTACCGGATCTGCGCGCACTGCTGGAGGGCGACTGCGCGATCCCGGCGGCGGACGCGCTGTGGTCGATCACGGGAGACGCGCATGCCGTGTTGCCCGTGCTGCTCCGCGCGTTGACGGACACATTGCCAGGCACGGACAGCGGCCGCCGGCGCCGTGCGGCGGCCGTACTGGGGCGGCTGGGCCCGGCCGCTCGCCCGGCCCTGCCCGGGCTGCGTGAGCTGGCCGACCGCGGTGACGCGCCGGCCCGGGCCGCCGCCGCCTGTGCGGTGTGGCGGGCGACGGGGGGACCGGAACGGTTCCTCCCCGTCCTCCGCTCGGTGTGGAGGGACCACCCGCGCACGCGCGCAACGATCGCCGAGTGCGTCTCGGCACTGGGACCGTCGGGAGCGCCTCTGCACGACCTGCTCCGAGCGGAGCTCGCCTCCCCCCTCCGGCATCGCACCGACGCCGGAGGCAACGGCATACGCGAGGACCTGACGCTGCTCCGGGTGTGCGGTCGGGCGCTGGCCGGAGCGGGACACCGGTAGGGCCGACGCCCGCGGGTGGCCGGACAAGTCCGCCGACAGGTCCGACGCCCGCGGAGGGGCCGGACGGGCCTCCCGGCAGGGCCGGTGCGGAGGGGCCGGACGGGCCTCCCGGCAAGGCCGGTGCGGAGGGGCCGGCAGGCTCCCGGCAAGGCCGGTGCGGAGGGGCCGGACGGGCCTCCCGGCAAGGCCGTGCAGAGGGGCCGGACAGGGCTCCCGGCAAGGCCGGTGTGGAGGGGCCGGGCGGGGCGCCCACACGGCCTCACCCCGTCGTGCGCCCCCACATGGGGCCGAAGCGGGCCCACTCCGCGTCCCACTGGTCGATGCGGCGACGCTCCAGGCGGCCGCGAAGGGCACGGCCGGCGACCAGGGGGACGGCCGCGACGCAGAGGCCAGTCGCGCCACCGATCAGGGAGGCCCGTACACGGGCCTGGGACTCGGTGACGGGCCGGGTGACCTGACGGCCCTCGGGATCCGTCCACACGGTGACCGGCGCACCGGCTGCGCTGCCCACCGGGACCCGCAGCTGGCCGGAGTGCTCCGACCCGTCCGCGGCGGTCCACCGCGCCGTCGCCCACACCGTCTCGGTGCGGGACACACGGCCGTTCTCGGAGGCCGCCCCGGGGGCGCGCTCGGCGAGCCGTGCCACCAGGGGGCGCCACTCGGCGCGTTCCCGGGCCAGTCCGTCCTCGACGGAACGGCTCACCGTCGTCCCGGCGAGCAGCCCGACGAACACGGTGAGCATCCACACGCCCAGGACGACCCAGGCCTCCACCCGGTCCCCACGGCGCTTGAGCGGATTGCGCCGCCAGCGCCACAGCCACACCTTCGGACCACGTAACGCCATCGAAGGCCTCCTCCTCACGAGCCCACGACCATTCCGCCGCTCTCCCCATACGGACGGCGGCCCCTGGATGCTCACTGCACCTACCCGGCGTGACGGTCTCCACGGTCCCCCGCCCCGTCGAGCGCCCGGCCGGGGCGGCCCGCTCAACCCCGCGCCCGCCTCCGCCGACACCCCGCTGACCTGGGGCGCAGCCCGCTCCGGAGGTGACTGTCAGTGGTCGGGTGCAGACTGGCCGGTGTTCGGGACGAGGGCGTCAACGACGACGCCGCGGAGGTGATCGGCATGACCGAGGTACTGCTCGCCGTGGGCACGCGCAAAGGCCTGTTCATCGGGCGCCGGCGAGGCGGTGAGGCCTGGGAGTTCGACGAGAGCCCCTACTTCAACGCACAGGCCGTGTACTCGGTCGCCCTCGACACCCGGGCCGGGACCCCGCGGCTGCTGGTGGGCGGCGACAGCGCGCACTGGGGCCCTTCCGTGTTCCACTCCGACGACCTCGGCCGGACCTGGACCGAACCGGCCCGCCCCGCGGTGAAGTTCCCCAAGGACACGGGGGCGTCCCTGGAGCGGGTGTGGCAGCTGCACCCTGCCGCCGCCGAGCCGGACGTGGTGTACGCGGGTACCGAGCCGGCCGCGCTGTACCGCTCGGAGGACCGCGGGGAGACGTTCGAGCTGGTCCGGCCCCTGTGGGAGCACCCCACGCGCTCGAAGTGGGTGCCGGGCGGCGGCGGGGAGGGCCTGCACACCGTGCTCACCGACCGGCGCGACCCGAAGGCGGTGACGGTCGCCGTCTCGACCGCCGGTGTGTTCCGCACCCTGGACGGCGGCGCGAGCTGGGCACCTTCCAACTCGGGTGTCTCGGCGGTGTTCCTGCCCGACCCGAACCCGGAGTTCGGCCAGTGCGTGCACAAGGTCGCGCGGGACGCGGCCACCCCGGACCGGCTGTACCTGCAGAACCACTGGGGCGTGTACCGCAGCGACGACGCCGGTGCGCACTGGACGGACATCGGCGAGGGCCTGCCGTCCACGTTCGGCTTCGCCGCGGCGGCGCATCCGCACCGGGGCGACACGGCGTACGTGTTCCCGATCAACGCCGACGCCGACCGGGTCCCGGCCGACCACCGGTGCCGGGTCTACCGGACGACGGACGCGGGCAAGAGCTGGGAGCCCCTCTCCACGGGCCTGCCTCAGGAGGACCACTACGGCACGGTGCTGCGCGACGCGATGTGCACGGACGACGCCGACCCCGCGGGCATCTACTTCGGCAACCGCAACGGCGAGGTGTTCGCGTCGGCCGACGACGGCGACAGCTGGCAGCAGCTCGCCTCGCACCTGCCGGACGTACTGTGCGTGCGGGCCGCGCTCGTCGGCTGAGGCGAGCACGAGGACGGGGGCCGAGGTAGAGCAAGAGGCCGGGGGGGGCGAGGGTGCACACAGGCGTTGGCCACCGGTTGATCGCCGCTGTCCGTACGGCAGTAGGGTGACGCCCGTGGCACCACGACCTCTGCATGAAATCGTCGAAGCGGGCTGGGCGAAGGCCCTGGAACCGGTGGCCGAACGCGTCGCCGCGATGGGGGACTTCCTCCGCTCGGAGATCGCCGCGGGACGCACCTACCTCCCGGCGGGGCCGAACGTTCTGCGGGCCTTCCAGCAGCCCTTCGACGACGTACGCGTCCTGATCGTCGGTCAGGACCCGTACCCCACTCCGGGGCACGCGGTGGGGCTGTCGTTCTCGGTGGCGCCCGAGGTGCGGCCGCTGCCCGGCAGCCTCATCAACATCTACCGTGAGCTGCACGCCGACCTGGGGCTCCCCCAGCCGTCCAACGGTGACCTCACGCCGTGGACGCGGCAGGGCGTGCTGCTGCTCAACAGGGCCCTGACCACCGCCCCGCGCAAGCCCGCCGCCCACCGCGGCAAGGGCTGGGAGGAGGTCACGGAGCAGGCCATCCGGGCCCTGGCGGCGCGCGGCAAGCCGCTGGTGTCCATCCTGTGGGGCCGTGACGCCCGCAATCTACGCCCGCTCCTCGGCGACCTGCCCTCCGTCGAATCCGCCCACCCCTCCCCCATGTCGGCCGACCGGGGCTTCTTCGGTTCGCGCCCGTTCAGCCGGGCCAACGACCTGCTGATCCGCCAGGGCGGCCAACCGGTGGACTGGCGCCTGCCATGACCGGGGCGTCGGAGGGTTCCGGGTTTCTCGCCGTGGACTCCGGCGGCTCCGGACTGCGGGCCGTGATCGGAACCGCCGAGCGCGGCCCGCTGGCCCGCCGGGCGTCCGGTGAACCGGTGCGCACGGGCGAGCGGGGCATCGATCCCGAGCACTTCATGGCGCAACTCGTGCCGTTGGTGGGCGCGTTGACAGCGGAGGCGGGAGCGGTGCCGCTGACCACCGTCGCCGTCGGCGCGGCAGGGATGGCCTCCCTGGGGGACGGGCTGCGCGCCGAACTGCCCGGTGCCCTGGCCCGGGAGTGGGGGGTGCGCCGGGTCGCACTGGCCGCCGATGCCGTGACCGCCTACGTGGGCGCGCTCGGGCCGCGCCCCGGTGCCGTGATCGCCGGCGGCACGGGGCTGATCGCGGTGGGCACCGACCTGACCGGCTGGCGGCGCGCGGACGGCTGGGGGCATCTGCTCGGCGACTGCGGAGGCGGTGCCTGGATCGGCCGGGCCGGTCTCGAGGCCGCGCTGCGCGCCCACGACGGTCGCCAGGACGGCTCGGCCCGCCTGCTGGCCTGCGCCGAGGAGCGGTTCGGGCCCGTCGCGGGGCTGCCCGGCGCGCTGTATCCCCGTCCCGACCGGCCCGCCGTGCTCGCCTCCTTCGCACCACATGTGGCCGCCTGCGCGGACGAGGATCCCGTGGCCGCGGGCATCCTGCGTACCGCCGCCCGGCACATGGCGGACTCCGCGGCGGCCGTGTGTCCCTCCGGCGGTGAGGCGCGCGTCGCCGTCACCGGCGGCCTGTTCGAGCTGGGCGACCCGCTGCTGGGGCCCCTGGACGAAGAACTGGCCCGGCGGCTCCCACGGGCGCGGCGGGTACCGGCCGAGGGCGATCCCCTGCACGGGTCGGTGCGCATCGCGGCCGAACTGAGCAGCGGTTCCCTCACGCTGCCGCGTGACGAGAAGATGCTGTCGGTGACCGTCCGTTCGGGTGATTGATCCGATCGCGTCCGATCCGTACGTAACTCAATAGACAAAACGGGACGGATACCGCTCACCTGCACCCTCCCCGAACAGAGGAACCCAGGAAGCCAGTAACATGCGGCGCCATGAGTTCCCCCACTGGGCCCGCGGATGGCCTGCCCGTACGAATGCCGCGCCCCCGCCAGCCCGGACGGCACCGCCGTCCCGAGCCGCTGGTTGCTCCCGAGGGCGCGCCCGCGCTCGTCCTCGCCGTGCCGGGGACGCCCAGTAACACCACGCGCAGCCTCGCCGAAGAGGTCGTGAGCATCGCCCGCTCCGAGCTGCCCGGCCTCGACGCCCGCATCGGTTACCTCGATGGGGACAACGCGGAGTTTCCCTCACTGCAGGCCGTGCTCGTGCACGCGGCCGAGGAGCGCACGGCCCGTTTCGAGCAGGCCCGTGCCGCCGGCATGGACGTCAAGATGCCCGACGGCCCCGTCGCCGTCGTCGTGCCGCTGCTCGCAGGCCCGGACGGTTCGCTGCTGCGCCAGGTCCGCCAGGCCCTCATGGAGAGCCGTGTCGCCGCCGAGCTGACCGACGTCCTCGGCCCGCACCCGCTGCTCGCCGAGGCGCTGCACGTGCGGCTGTCCGAGGCCGGTCTGGCCCGAGCGGACCGTGCCCGGCTGTTCACCGTGGCGACCGCCGCGGACGGCATCATCCTCGCTTCGGTGGGTGGTGACGAGGCCGTGCAGGCGGCAGGCATCACCGGCATGCTGCTCGCCGCGCGTCTCGCCGTGCCGGTGATGGCCGCGGCGCTGGACCAGGAGGGCTCCATCGCGTCCGTCGCCGAGCAGCTGCGCTCCTCGGGCTCTCAGCAGCTGGCGCTCGCTCCGTACCTGATCGGCCCGGAGATCGAGCAGGTCCTGCTCGAGGAGGCCACGAGGGAGGCCGGGTGCTCCGCCGCCGAGCCGCTCGGCCCGTACCCGGCGATCGGCAAGCTCGCCCTGGCCAAGTACACGACGGCGCTCGGAATCGCGCCGCAGCAGGCGCAGGGCACGCCCGTGCGCTGACACCAGGCGCCGCGCACGACACCGAGAAGGCCCGCTCCGGTTCGGAGCGGGCCTTCTTCGTCGGGGGTGCGGCAGGGTGCGGGCGGCTTGGTGACTCCTGCTCAGCCGAGGGTCACGTACGACGCCGCCGTCACCCTGATCGAGCCGCCTCGTCGCGGGAGGCCCGTGAGCGGGTCGACCGCGAACCAGGTCACGTCGCCGGAGCGCTCGTTGGCGACGTACAGGAAGCCGTCGTCGGCGGTGAGGGCACGCGGCCAGTGGCCGCCGCAGGGCACCGTGGCGACGAGCCGCAGCCCTTCGCCCTCGACGGTGAGCACGGACAGGACGTCCTCGCCACGGGTGGCGGTCCAGACGAAGCGTCCGTCGCGTGAGACGGCGATGCCCGACGGGTAGGCGTCGCGCGCCGGTGCACCGGGCAGAACCGGGGTTTCGGACAGCGGCGTCAGGGCGCCTTCCGCCGCGTCCCAGCGGCATACGGTGACGGAGGGACTCAGTTCGTTGACGACGTACGCGTGGCTGCCGTCCGGGTGGAAGGCCAGGTGGCGCGGCCCCGAGCCGGGGCGCAGGGCGGTCTCCCGGTGCAGGACCAGGGCCCCGTCCGTCAGCGTGCACACCCGCACCGAGTCCGTGCCGAGGTCCACGCTGACGACCCAGCGGCCGCTGGGGTCGGGCTGCACCTGGTGGGCGTGCGGCCCCTGCTGGCGAGGGGTGTGCGGACCGGCGCCGCTGTGCCGGAGCACGCGGGACGCGGACCGCGCGAGCGTGCCGTCGGGGCGGAGGGGTACTGCGGTGACGCTGCCGGAGCCGTAGTTGGCGGTCAGGACGTGCCCGGCGTACAGGCTGAGGTGGGTCGGGCCGCTGCCGTCGACCGGGACGGGCCGCCCGGCCGGCTCGGGCTTGTCCCCGTCCACCCGGTACGCGGCCACCGCGCCCTCGGCGGTCTCACTGACCGCGTACAGCATCTCCCCGTCCTGCGAGAGTGTCAGGCAGGAGGGGTCCGGGACGGCGTTCACGCTGCTCAGGACGGTCAGCGCGCCGGTGCCGGTGTCGACCTCCGCCGTCACGATGCCGGGACCGCCGGCCGCCGTGAACGACCCGATGAACGCCCGCCGCCTGCCGTCCGTCACCGCTGTCCCCTCTCGTCCGCGCGGCCGGGTGGACCGCGCAGCCGATCATGCGCGGTCTAGACCAAGCGGTCAAGGGTGCGTCGCCCGGTCGGACCCGGGCCCGGCGGAGCGGACGTCGGTACCCGGCCGGCGCAGGGCCGCGCACGTCCTCACGGTCCCTCAGGCGCCCACCAGCGGTGAGCCCGACGGGGTGCGCAGGGGGCGGGCCAGACCGGCCAGGGCTCGCTCCAGGCCGTGCAGATGGGCCAGGGCGGGTTCCGCGTGGGGCGGGCCGTCCGCGTCGACCGCGATCTCCCTGCCCTCGGTGAGGGCCTCCACAGCGGCCTCCACCCGCCGGCAGGCCGTGGCGAGACGGGCGTCGTGGGAGGCCTCCGGGTCCGCCGCGACGGCGACCAGACCACGGATCTCGCGGGCGCAGTCGTCGAGGAGGTCCAGCACGTGCCGGGCCCGCCGCTTGCGGCCGAGCATCGGGTTCAGCGGGTGCACGAGCGGGGCGACCGAGAGCCGCACCCGGGTGAGGAGCTGCTCCAGCTCCGCCACCCGCGGGGCCGGGTCGGCGTCCGCCACGCCCGCCAGGCGCCGGGCGGTCTCGACGGCGCAGGCATGCACGCAGCGCAGGGCCCGCCGGATCCAGGCGTCGGTGACGCTGTGGGTGGTCACGGGCAGGACGAGGACCACGGCCAGGGCGGCGCCGAGCGCCCCGACACCGGTCTCGGCGAGCCGCAGGGCGAGCAGGCCGGGGCCGAGCACGCCGAGGAGGCCGTAGAGCAGTCCGGCGAGGAGGGTGACCCAGAGCATCATCCACGTGTAGGACACGGCGGCGGTGTAGAAGATGCCGAACACGCAGACGGCGGCCAGCGCGGCCGTGACGACCGGGTCGCCGTGCACGGGCACGGCCACGAGTAGACCGAGGGCGATGCCGATGACCGTGCCGAGCAGCCGCCGGAAGCCGCGGACCAGGGTCTCGCCGCGCGAGGTGGTGTTGACGAAGATCCACCAGGTGGCGCCGACGGCCCAGTACCAGCGCTGCCCGGACACCAGCTGGCCCACGACGAGGGCGAAGCCGGCCCCGGCGGTGGCCTGGATCGCCTGGCGGGTGGTCACCCGGGCCAGCCCGGTGCCGCCCGGCGGAACGGGCACGGCCGGCGGGGGGAGACGGCGCTCGTAGCACCAGAGGCCGAAACGCACCGCGGCGGCGGCGAGGACCGACAGCAGGACCGCGGCGTACAGCTGGGGCAGCTGGCCGGTGGTGGCGTGCAGGAACTGCGCCACGAAGAAGGTCATGAACGCGAACACGCCGAGACTGTGCCCGCGCGGGCCCCAGCGACGGGCGTAGACGCCCGCGCCGACGACGGCGAGGAAGGTGAGGTCCCTGGCCACCGGGTGGTCGTGCAGCTCCGCCGCGGCGGTGAGTACGGGCAGGCCGACCGCGGGCAGCAGGGCGGTCGTGACGGCCTGCCCGCGGACCGTGGCGTCGGTGACGGTGAACAGGGCGAGCAGGGCGGCGAGGCCGCCGGTGACGGCACCCGCGAGGGAATGCCCGGCGAGGCCGCACACGGCGACCGCGAGCGCGATGCCGAGCACGGCACGCGCAGCGAACCGCAGCCGCGTCCGCCCCGGATCCGGAGCCATGAACACGCTCTTCAGCACCGCTTACCGCCCCTCTCGCACGACCGGCCATGAGCACGCATGAAAAAGGCGCCGCGGGGTCCGCAGCGCCATCGACGGGTCCATATCAGCATCCCGGGGGCCAGTGGCTCAACCGGCACCTTTTAGACTGGGCCATTGGTGCAGTCCGAGCGACCGATGAACGGCCGCGGCAGAGCCAACGGACGAGGAGGAGGCGCCATGCCCGTGGACGAGCTCGACACCCGCATCCTGCGGCTGCTGCTGGAGCAGCCGCGTACCAGCGTGCGCGAGTACGCCCGGATCCTGGGCGTCGCCCGGGGCACCCTCCAGGCCCGGCTCGACCGGCTGGAGCGCGACGGCGTGATCACCGGCACGGCACCGGCCCTCTCCCCCGCCGCGCTCGGGCATCCCGTGCTCGCCTTCGTCCACATCGAGGTCACCCAGGGTCATCTCGACGAGGTGGGTGACGCTCTGGCGGCGGTGCCGGAGATCGTGGAGGCGTTCTCGATCACGGGGGGCGGGGATCTGCTGGCCCGGGTGGTGGCCCGGGACAACGCACATCTGGAGGACGTCGTCCAGAAGCTGATCAGCATGCCCGGGGTGGTGCGCACCCGTACCGAGGTCGCCCTGCGCGAGCGCGTGTCCCACCGCATGCTGCCGCTGGTGGAGTCCATCGGGCGGTCGGCCCGCGGGTGATCTTTGAGAGCATGGCGGCATGAGCAGGCTCCGCGGAATGTCAGTCATCTTCGATCTCGACGGAACACTCGTGGACAGCGAGCCGAACTACTACGAGGCGGGCCGCCGGACGCTCGCCGAGTACGGCGTCGCGGACTTCACCTGGGCGGACCACGAGCGGTACGTCGGCATCAGCACGCAGGAGACGGTCGCGGACTGGAAGGACCGCTACGACCTGCCCGCCTCGGTCGGGGAACTGCTCGCCGTGAAGAACCGCCACTACCTGGAGTTGGCGCGCAGTGCCACGCGCGCCTACCCGGAGATGCGCGCGTTCGTCGAGCTGCTGGCCACCGAGGGCGTGCCCATGGCCGTGGCCTCGGGCTCGTCGCCGGAGGCCATCGCGGCGGTGCTGACCGGAACCGGGCTGGACGCGCGCCTGCACACCGTGGTCTCCGCCGACGAGGTTGCGCACGGCAAGCCGGCTCCGGACGTCTTCCTGGAGGCGGCCCGCAGGCTCGGCGCGGCCCCGTCCGACTGTGTCGTGCTGGAGGACGCCGCTCCGGGCGCCGCCGCCGCGCACGCGGCCGGTATGCGCTGCATCGCGGTCCCGTACGTCCCGGCCCAGGCGGACGCACCGGAGTTCGCCACCGCGGGCCTGCTCCTGCCGGGTGGCCAGGAGCAGTTCACGGCACGGTCGGCGTACGACTGGCTGATCGGTTCGGCCGACCTGTCCTGATCTGGTCTCTCCCGTCCCGTACACGGACCAAGGCGTGCGGGCTCCGCGAACTTTTTTGCGGCAGGGGTGATTGTTTCGCCCGCGGCGTCCGTACCTCTCGGTGTTGGGCCGTTCATATCCCAGGAGGCACGATGCGCATCTCGCGCAGCACGGCAGGAACCGCGTTCGTGGGCGGTGCGTTGATCCTTACGCTCACCGCGCTCGCCTACCCGAGCATGCTGGGCGTGGAGAACGCCGCTTCCGGCCAGGACCGCATCATCGCCAACACCCAGTGGGGTCCGCTGACCGAGGCGGACCGCGACTTCGTGGTGCGCGTGCGCGCGGCCGGACTGTGGGAGTACCCGCTGGGGCAGCTGATCAAGCAGCGGAGCACGTCGCCGGAGATGCAGGAAGTCTCCAAGCACCTGCTCGTGGGACACGGCCGGCTCGACGCGGGCTGCCGCAAGATATCCACGGACCTCGGCATCACCCTGCCGAACGAGCCGTCGCCACAGCAGCAGCAGTTCGTGGCGACGGCCGAAGGCAGCACCGGCAAGGAGTTCGAGTCGACGGCCGTGACCATCATGCGCGTCGCGCACGGGGGCATCTTCCCGACGATCGCCAAGATCCGGGCGACCACCCGGAACAGCCTCGTGCGGGAGCTCGCCGACACGACCAACGACACCGTGCTCGACCACATCACGGTGCTGGAGAAGACCGGCCTGATCAACCAGGAGCAGGTCAGCTTCCAGATCACCGCTCCGCCCAAGCTGCCCCAGGAGCAGACGACACCGCCGCCGCCGCAGCAGGGTGCGCCGGTTCGCGTGCTGCCGATCCCCGAGGACCTGAAGGACTTCCAGACGGTCGCCCCCAATCCGTCCTACGGGGCGCCGGCGCCTTCTCCGTCGGCCGGCTGAGCGGATACGGGTACGCGTGCGGGGCTGCGGTCCGTCCGCCGCCTCGCACCGCGAACCACGGCTGACGCGGTATCAGAACGACGGCTGACGCGGGCACCCACGAACCACGGCCGGTTCGGGCACCACGAACGACGGCAGGCCCTGGTACTACGAGCGGCGGCCGGTTCGGGCACCACGAACGACGGCAGGCCCTGGCGCCACGAACCACGGCCGGTTCGGGCACCACGAACGACGGCAGGCCCTGGTACTACGAGCGGCGGCGGGGTTTGCCGCGCTTGTTGCCCTTGGGTGTGCCGCTCCCGCTCTTCCCCGTGCGCTTCGCCCCCGCCGACTTGCCGGCCGCCGACTTGCCGGGCACCGGCTTTCGCTGGGCGCCGCCCCGGGTCGCGTCCGTGGACCGGGCCCGTGCCGGGGGCTGCTGGCGCCCCCGCGTGCTGTTGACCGTGCGGCCGCGGACGATGCCGATGAAGTCCTCGACCTGGTCCGTCTTCGCGTCCTCGGGCCAGGAGAGGGCCACGCTGGACTCGGGAGCGTCCGTGAGGGGCCGGTGGGTGAGGTCCTTGCGGTGGTGCAGACGGGCGAGCGACAGCGGGACCACGAGGACGCCGATGCCGGCTGCGACGAGTTCGACGGCGTCGGCGGTGGTGGCGGGCCGTTCTAGGGCGGGACGCCCGGGGAGGGTCTCCCACTCGAGGACGTCGTCGAGCGGGTGCAGCACGATGTCGTCGGCCAGGTCCTCCGGCGCCACCTCGTCGACGGCCGTGACCAGGTGGTCCTTGGGCACCACGACGACCGTCTGCTCGGTGTAGAGGGGAATCGCGCTGAAGACCGTCCGGTCCACCGGCGTGCGGACGAGGCCCGCGTCGGCGTCCCCGCCCAGCAGCCGCTCGGCCACCTCCCCTGCGGGCACCTGCGTGAGAACCAGCGGGACGTCGGGCTGCCGCTCGTTCCAGATGCGCACCCACTTGTCGGGCATCACTCCGGGGACGTAGGCGAGCCGGAACGAGGGGGTTGCATCCGAGCCTGTCACCTCGCCAGGTTACCGGGCGTGGTCAGGGGTCGTGCACACGCTCGATACCCTGGGAGCCATGACGTCGCACCAGAGCACCCAGACGATGAAGCCCGCGACAGCGGCGAAGAAACTGGGTGTGTACCTCGAGGCCACACCCGCCGAGTTCCAGGAGGGCGTCGTTTCGCGCGCCGAGCTGAACGAGCTCCAGGCGAACCCCCCGCAGTGGCTGCAGGACCTGCGGCGCAACGGCCCGCACCCCCGCCCGGTGGTCGCCGCCAAGCTCGGCGTCTCCATCGCCGGCCTCGCCCGCGCGGGCGTCACCGAGCCCCTCACCACCGAGCAGATCGAGGCGCTGAAGCAGGAAGGCCCCGAGTGGCTGGAGCGGGAGCGCACCACCCAGGCAGAGGTCCGCAAGGAAGCGGCGCGGATCAAGAAGAAGAACGCCGAGCGCCAGGCCTGACCCGAGGACCCCTGACTTTTCGGACGGCCCCCACCGGATGATCCGGTGGGGGCCGTCGCCGTTCTCCCCGTGTCCCGGGCGTCGTGTGACGTCGGTGAAATCTTTCGGCCATGTCTTGACATGGCGCGGAAACGATCCGTAGCTTGGCCGATCATTTAGATTCGTGAAGCGGGTTCACGAATATGAACGGAGAACCACCCATGCGGGATCGCCGACGAAGTCTCCGCCTGGCTGCCACACTCGCCGTCTCGGGGCTCCTCTTCGGAACGGCCGGCTGCGGTTCCGGTTCCGGCAGCGCCCGGGCCGGCGACCCGAACACCCTGGAGGTGTGGACCCGGAGCGATCCGGAGTCCGCCAAGACCTACGACCGGGTGTTCGCCGCCTTCACCAAGAAGACCGGCATCAAGATCGACTACCAGCCGGTCATGAACTTCGACCAGCAGCTCCAGAGCCGCGCGTCCGTCAAGGACCTGCCGGACGTCATGATCAACGACACGGCCCTGATGGGCAGTTACCAGTCCCAGGGTCTGCTGAAGCCCGTCACCCCGGCCTCCATAGCGGGCCACGACGAGATCACCGCCAAGTCCTGGTCGTCCACCGTGGGCCGCGACGGCAGGCACTACGGCATCCCGTACTCCCGCCAGGCCATGACGCTGTTCGTCCGCAAGGACTGGCGCGAGAAACTCGGCCTGCCGCAGCCGAAGACCTGGCAGGACACCCTCGCCCTCGCCCAGGCCTTCGCCACCCGTGATCCGGACGGGGACGGCAAGAAGGACACCTACGGCATGGTCGTCCCGGGCAGCGCGCAGAACGGCTACGTCGCCTGGTGGGGCGCCAGCTATCTGTGGCAGGGCGGTGTGCGGATCCTCCGGAAGGAGGGGTCGGGCTACCGGCCCGCCATGGACTCGGCGGCGGCCCTGCGCACCGTCACCTGGATGAAGAAGAACCTCTTCTGCGGTGACAACGGTGTCATCCAGCCCAGCGCCCTGACCTCCGTCACCGCGAACACCACCAACTTCCAGGACGGCAACGCCGGGATGTACCTCACCGGCCCGTACAACATCTCCACGTTCGACAAGGCGCTCGGCAAGGACAGGTACGAGGTGCTACCGGCCCCCTCGGGCCCGGCCGGCAACAACGACGTGCTGGCCGACGGCGAGAACATCTACTTCGGCGCCAGGACCGGCAAGGCGAAGCAGGAGCAGACCCTCGCCGCGTTCCTCGTCTCCCCCGAGGGTCAGGAACTCGCCATGACCGGCGACCACCAGCCCGTCGTGCGCATCCCGGTCAACTCCACGCTCGACGCGGCCGAAGTGCGCCACGACCCCCGCTGGAGCGTGGTGCAGAAGGCGTACGAGACCGCTTCGGTGCAGTTCCCCAACGCGCCCGACTTCGCCCCGATCAAGCAGGACACCGCCGACGCGCTCAACGCGATCTTCACCTACTGCGGCAGCGACGTCCGCTCCGGCCTGAAGGAACTCAACGACACCCTCGCCGGTGACCTCAAGGACCAGGAGCTGTTGAAATGACCGCGACCGTGACGACACCCGGGCCGCGCAGAGCCCGGCTCGTCGGCAAGAAGGCCGTACTGCCCTGGCTGTTCCTCGCCCCGGGGCTGCTGCTGGCCCTCGTCTTCAAGTTCCTGCCGATGGGCAAGGGCGTCTGGCTCAGCTTCTTCGACGTACGGCCCTTCCTCGGCGACACATGGGTCGGCCTCGACAACTACACGCGGGTTCTGACCGATCACCGCTTCCAGGACGCCATCGGCCACACCCTGGTCCTCGGCATCGGCATGTCCCTCGGCGGGATCGTCGTCGGCTCCGCGCTGGCACTGCTGCTGGAGGGCCAGGCTCGCTCGCTGAAGATCATCCGCACTGCCGTGTTCCTGCCGGTCGTCACCGCCACCGCGGTGGTCGGCGAGATGTGGCGGCTGATGTACTACCCGACCTCCGACGGGCTCCTCAACAGCGGTCTCGGGCTGTTCGGGCTGGGTCCGGTGCCCTACCTGGACAACCCCGACACGGCGCTGTGGGCCACGATGGCCATGGGCATCTGGATGCTCGCCCCGTACAACATGGTGATCATCCTCGCGGGCCTCGCGGGCGTGGACCGCTCGCTGTACGAGGCCGCCGCGATGGACGGAGTCTCGCTGTGGCAGCGCCTGCGCCACATCACATTGCCCGCCATCCGCCCCGCCCTGGGCATCGTCCTCACCCTCGCCGCCATCCGCGGACTGCGCGTCTTCACCGAGGTGTACGTCCTGACCGGCGGCGGCCCGGCCGGCTCCACCGACGTGTGGATGACCCGCGCATACACCCTCGGCTTCACCCGTAACGACATCGGCGGCGCCTCGGCCGCCTCCGTGGTCCTGCTCTGCGTGACGCTGCTGCTCACCGTCACGGTCAACTACCTCCGCAAGAGGGGAGACGCGAAATGAGCGCCCCTGCCATCGACCCCGTCCGGACCCCGGTGACCGCCTCCCCCGCGCGGAAGTCCGGCGGGAACCAGCGCACCACGCCCACCCGTTTCGACACCGCCCTCGGCTGGAACGACCGGCCGGGACCCGCCTGGGCGCTGCGCGTCCTGCTCTGCCTGCTCGCCCTCGGAGTCTTCGCGGCACCGTTCCTGACGATCTTCTCCGGTTCCTTCAGCGAGAAGGCCAGCGGTTCCACCCTGTCGTTCCTCCCCCACCACCCGACCCTCCTGAACTTCCAGGTGGCGGGCGAGCGGGGCATCTGGGACTACTTCGGCAACTCCCTGGTCATCGCGGGCGGCGGACTGCTGCTCCAGCTCGCCGTGTGCACGCTGGCCGCGTACGCGCTGGCCCGGCACAAGTTCCGCGGGCAGGCGCTGGTCCTGACCCTGTTCATGCTGACGATGATGCTCCCGGAAGAGGTCATCGCCATCCCGTTGTCCCTGGTCCTCGGACATGTTCCCGTGCTCGGCGTCGACCTCAAGGGCACGGTCTGGGGCGTGATCCTGCCGCTCGGCGCGTGGGGTTTCTCGGTGATGCTGCTGACCGAGTTCATGAAGGACATCCCCACCGAGATCGAGGAGGCCGCCCGCATCGACGGCGTGGGCGAGCTGCGGATGCTGTGGCAGGTCATCCTGCCGCTGTGCAAGCCCGCCCTCGGCGTGGCCGGGGTGCTCGGCTTCATCATGATCTGGGACCAGTACCTGCTGCCCCTGATCGCCGCGAAGGACCCCACCGACTACACGGTCACCGTCGCCCTGTCCATCCTGCGCACCGACCCCGAGGTCGGCTCCGGGGTGGTGCTGGCCGGTGCGGTCATCGCCCTGGTCCCCAGCCTGATCGTCTATCTGCTCCTCCAGCGCTCGCTGGTCACCGGCATCGCCGCCGGGGCCACCAAGGGCTGACCACCCACCCCCCACGTTTGAGGGAGACATGAAGTTCCACGGAGTGCTGTTCTTTCCGGTCACGCCGTTCGCGGCGGACGGATCACTGGACGAGGAACGGCTGGCCCAGCACATCGAGTCGGGTGTCGCCGCGGGCGCGGGAGGTGTGTTCGTCGCCTGCGGCACCGGCGAGTTCCATGCGTTGTCCGCCGAGGAGATCGAGCGGGCCACCCGGGTCGCCGTCGAGACCACTGCCGGACGCGTGCCGGTCCTCGCCGCGGCCGGCGGCCCCACACCGGTCGCCCGCGACCAGGCCGCCCGCGTCGAACGCGCCGGTGCCGACGGCATCCTGCTGCTGCCGCCCTACCTCGTCAGCGCCCCGCAGCACGGCCTGGTGCGCTACGTCGAGGAGGTCATCGCGGCCACGGACCTGCCCGTCGTCTTCTACCAGCGGGGCACCGCCCGGCTCACAGCGGAGACGGCCGCCGAGATCGCCGCCCTGCCCGGAGTGGTCGGCCTCAAGGACGGCATCGGGGACATCGAGCGGATGCACCGCATCGTCCGCGCGGTGCGGGCCGTGCCGGGCACGGAGGACTTCCAGTTCTTCAACGGGCTGCCCACCGCCGAGATGACCGCGCCCGCCTACCAGGGCATCGGCGTGGAGCTGTACTCCTCGGCGGTGTTCGCCTTCGCCCCGGAGATCGCCCTGGCCTTCCACCGGGCCTTGGCGGAGGACGACGACGCCCTGGTCTCGCGGCTCCTCGACGAGTTCTACGGCCCGCTGGTAGCCCTGCGCGACGAGGTCCCCGGGTACGCCGTGTCGCTCGTCAAGGCCGGTGTGACCCTGCGCGGCCTGGATGTCGGCGGTGTACGGGCGCCCCTGCTCGACCCGGCGCCGGAACACATCGCCCGGCTCGCGAAACTCCTCGACCACGGCCTGGAGGTGGCCGCCGCATGAGTGCCACGCGCATCCGTGAGCTGATCGTCACCCCGATCGCCTTCGGCGACCCGCCGCTGCTCAACTCCAACGGCGTGCACGAGCCGCTCGCCCTGCGGATCATCCTCCAACTGGTCCTGGAGGACGGCACGGTGGGGCTCGGGGAGTCGCCGGGCGGGGCGGCCCGGCTGGAGCGCCTGCACGCCGCCGCGAAGGTCGTCGCCGGCATGGACGTCTTCGACACCACCGCCGTGTCCGCCGCGATCGACGCGGCGCTGCTGCCGACCGTGCCGAGCTCCCACGAGCGTGGCTGGACCACCTCGGCGGTCGAGGTGGCCTGCCTGGACGCGCAGGGCAGGCTGCTCGGCCGTCCGGTCAGCGACCTGCTGGGCGGGAAGGTCCGTGACGCGGTGCCGTTCGCCGCCTACCTCTTCTACAAGTGGGCCGAGCATCCCGCGCTCGACGGCCGTGCGGCCATCGGCGACGACTGGGGCGAGGCCCTCGACCCGGCCGGCATCGTCGAGCAGGCCCGGCTCATGCAGGAGCGTTACGGGTTCCGGTCGTTCAAGCTCAAGGGCGGGGTCTTCCCGCCCGACGAGGAGATCACCGCGATGCGCGCCCTCGCGGAGGCCTTCCCCGGGCAGCCGCTGCGGCTCGACCCGAACGTGGCCTGGACGGTGGAGACGTCGAAGTACGTCGCCCGTGAACTCGACGGCGTGCTGGAGTACTTGGAGGATCCCACGCTGGGCATCCCCGGGATGGCGGAGGTGGCGAAGGACTCCCCCATGCCGCTCGCGACCAACATGTGCGTGATCGCCTGGGAGCATCTGAGGCCCGCCGTCGAGCAGGACGCGATCCAGGTGCTGCTCACCGACCACCACTACTGGGGCGGACTGCGCCGCACCCGCGAACTGGCCGCGGTGTGCGAGGCGTTCGGCCTCGCCCTGTCGATGCACTCCAACTCGCACCTGGGCATCAGTCTCGCCGCGATGACCCATGTCGCCGCGGCCATCCCCAACCTCGACCACTCCTGCGACACGCACTACCCGTGGAACTCCGCGGACGACGTGATCGTCCCCGGCGTGCTGGAGCTGCGCGACGGCGAGGTCGAGGTGCCCACCGGGCCGGGACTGGGAGTCGAACTCGACCACGAGCGGCTGGAGCGACTGCACCGGCGGTACGTCGACTCGGGGATGCGCAGCCGGGACGACACCGGTTACCTGCAGCGGTTCCGGCCGGAGTACGAGTTGAAGCTCCCACGCTGGTGACAGCCGTTCGAGACGCGCACGAAGTTGAACGCGGTTGTACGGAACGTGCCTTCGGCTGCCCTCGTTCGACCGGGACCGGCACGCCCCAAACGCCACACCGCGCCACCCCTTCCGACGCGTAGAAATATCTACGAGCATGGCTACGGCCGGGCGGCACGCGGAACCCCGCGGGCCATCCGGCCCGTGTCCAGCGCGCGCCCGACCGCGGCGCCACCGACTGTGCCTGGGGTGGCCATGCAGAGCGTCATGTGGAAGCAAGCCGTCGAGTGGCTCGCCGCAGCCGCCACGGACCCCAAGGAGTGCAAGCGGGAGTGGGACTACGGCGCGGGGACCATGCTCGTGGAGGCCGGGCGGTACTGGGACGTGCTGAGCGTCCCCGACCGGCTCGGCCTGCTCGCGCTGGACATTCTGTGGCGCGATCCGCTGAAGGTGCCCGGCCCCACTCTGGTGGACTGCGCCGCGCGCAGAGTGGGGTTCTTCCTGCCGCCCGATCCGGTCAGCGAGTGGATCGGCTTCGGCGTACGGCACGTCGGCCGGGGCTCCTGGGTCGCCGTGCCGCCGCCGTACCGGCCCGCCGGCCGGCTGGAGTGGCTCGTGCCGCCGGACGGAACCGGCACCCTGCACACCCCCGGCCCGCTCGAATCGGCCCTGCGGGAGGCCAGCGGAACCCTCGCGGTGCTGGCACCGGTCAGCGCGGAGCCGGTGGTGACGGACGGCTGGTGAGGCGGGCGCCGGACGACGGCCCGGCCGCCCCCGGGTGCCGGCCGGAGGCCGGGCGGGTTCCTGCGGGTGCGGCCGGGCCCGGGTGCCGTCCGGCCGCCGGGTGAGGAGTGGCAGCCGGGTGAGGAGTGGCAGCCGGACGAGGGGCGCCGGGGACGACCGGGCCCATGTGCCGGCCGGAGGTCCACGAGGGGATGGCCGTCCAGGTTTCGCTGTCGGCCGGCGCGGCGAAGGAGACCCACTGGCCGTCGCGGTGCTCGGGAACCGCGTGGCCCCGCGCCTCCCACTCGGCGACCAGAGCCGCGTAGATCGGCGGATGTCCCGCGTATCCGCTGGTGAGTTGGGCGTACGAGCGGGGCACCGCGTCGTTCCCCGGAAGGCGCCGCGCCGTCTCCGTGCTGTTCATGCCAGGGGAACGCGGCGCCACGCACCGGTGGTACGCGGGCCGGACCCCGTCCGTCGGGTCGAGTGAACGCGTCACCCGGACGGCGGCACGCGGGCACCGGACAAACATCCAGTCATGCGGTCGCCCGTTCAGAACGTCTCACCGCGGGCCCTGCCGAATTCTCGACCGGGGTCGACGCTTCCGGTATCACTGACCTCAGCCCGAGAACCGGTACGACGGCAGGGAGAGGCCATGTCACAGCGCCCTGACCTCACGCAGCGCAGGGCCGTGCTGGAGCACGAGTGGTCCCGCTGGGTGCCGCGGCTGAGCGTCCCGGGCACGCGACCCGGCGGCACCGCCGCACTGCGCCACGAGGTGAGCGAGTCCTGGGCGCGTTCGCTGGGCAGCGTCGACCCGGCCCGCGACAGCGCCCCCGTCACCGACGACGGCCGAGTGCACCAGCGCTGGACGTCGTCACCGCTGTACGGGCCGGTCTCCGCTCTCTCCGGGGAGCTGCACAGCATCGCCGAGGACGCCGGGTTCGTCTCGGCGGTCACCGACGAGTCGGGAACCATCCTGTGGACCTGTGGCGGCCCGACCATGCGCCGCAGGGCCGAGCGGGTCAACTTCGCACCGGGCGGCCGCTGGGACGAGCAGGCCATGGGCACCAACGCGCTGTCCCTCGCCCTGCGCACCGGCCGCCCCAGCTCCGTCTTCTCGGCCGAGCATCTGGTGTCGGCCCTGCACGGCTGGGTCTGTTACTGCGCGCCTGTGCACGGCAGGGACGGCAGCGTCCTCGGTGTACTGGACCTGTCCACGACCTGGGACCGGTCGCACCCGCTGGCCATGTCCACCGTCCGCACCCTGGTGTCGACGATCGAGGCCCGCCTGACCACGGAGACGTCTCGCCCGGCTCGGCTGCGGCTCACCTGCCTGGGCACCGAGCGAGCCGTGCACGAGGGCCGGCCACTCCCCCTGCGCCCCCGGCAGTTGGAGATCCTCACCCTCCTCGCGCTCGAACCCGACGGCTTCTCCCCGGAACGGCTGCGCTCGGCCCTGTACGGCGACCGGCCGGTCACGTCGTCCACCTTCAAGGCGGAGATCTCCCACCTGCGCCGGGCGCTTGGCGGCGCGATATCCCCCCGCCACTACGCCCTCACCACCCCCGTGTCCTGCGACGCCGCCGACGTCCTGCGCGCGCTGGAGCAGGGCGACACGGACACCGCCCTGCACCACTACGGCGGCCCGCTCCTGCCCCGCTCCGAGGCACCCGGCATCGAGGAGTGGCGCACCCGCCTCGAAGTGGCGGTACGGGAGGCCGTCCTGGCGAGCGCCCGCCCGGGCCACGCCCTGCGTTACGGAGAACGGGCTCCGTACGACGCGGAGATCCACGAGCACGCACTGCGGCTGCTCGGCCCCGAGGACGCGCGCCGCGCCATGGCGGCGGGCCGGCTGACGACGGCCCTGCGCGACTGACGGGCCGGTAGCGCACGCCAACCTTGCGCCAACCCCCCGGGAGCACAGTGAGGGCCGTCAGGACGGCGACGGACCGTCTCACCCGCACTTCCCCAGGAGAGCCGCCATGGTGTACGCGCAGCCAGGAACCGAAGGAAGCATCGTCTCCTTCGCCCGCCGCTACGACAACTTCATCGACGGCGACTGGACGGCGCCGGTCGAGGGCCGCTACTTCGAGAACCCGACACCGGTGACCGGCGAGGCCTTCTGCGAGGTCGCCCGTTCGACAGCGGCCGACGTCGACCTCGCCCTGGACGCGGCGCACCGGGCGGCCGACGGGTGGGGCCGTACGTCCACGGCGGAACGCGCGAACGTCCTCAACAGGATCGCGGACCGCATCGAGGAGAACCTGGAGAAGATCGCGGTCGCCGAGACGTGGGAGAACGGCAAGCCGGTCCGCGAGACCCTGGCCGCCGACATCCCGCTGGCCGTGGACCACTTCCGGTACTTCGCCGGAGTCGTCCGCGCGCAGGAGGGCAGCATCGCGGAGATCGACGCCGACACCGTCGCGTACCACTTCCACGAGCCCTTGGGCGTGGTCGGGCAGATCATCCCTTGGAACTTCCCGATCCTCATGGCCACGTGGAAGCTCGCGCCCGCGCTGGCCGCCGGCAACTGCGTGGTCATCAAACCGGCGGAGCAGACGCCGGTCAGTCTGCTCTACGTCATGGACCTGATCGCCGACCTTCTCCCGCCGGGCGTGGTCAACGTCGTCAACGGCTTCGGCGTGGAGGCGGGCAAGCCGCTGGCGTCCAGCCCGCGGGTGGCGAAGGTGGCGTTCACCGGTGAGACGACGACCGGCCGCCTGATCATGCAGTACGCGAGCGAGAACATCATCCCCGTCACGCTGGAACTGGGCGGCAAGAGCCCGAACATCTTCCTGCCCGACGTCATGGCCGCCGACGACGACTTCCTGGACAAGGCGGTCGAGGGCTTCGTGATGTTCGCCCTCAACCAGGGCGAGGTCTGCACCTGCCCGTCGCGCGCCCTGATCCCCTCCTCCATCTACGACGACTTCATGGCCCGTTGTGTCGAACGCACCGAGGCGATCGTCGGCGGGGATCCGCTGGACCCGGCCACGATGATCGGCGCGCAGGCGAGCAACGACCAGTACGAGAAGATCCTTTCCTACCTGGACATCGGCAGGAAGGAGGGCGCGGAGGTCGTCACGGGCGGAAACCCCCGGGCGGTGCCCGGCCTCGAGGGCGGTTATTACGTCGAGCCGACCATCTTCCGCGGCACCAACGACATGCGGATCTTCCAGGAGGAGATCTTCGGCCCGGTCGTCTCGGTCACGACGTACGACTCGGTCGACGAGGCCCTGAAGATCGCCAACGACACGTTGTACGGCCTCGGCGCGGGCGTCTGGACCCGCGACGGCAACACGGCCTACCGCCTGGGCCGCGAGATCAAGGCGGGCCGCGTGTGGACCAACTGCTACCACGCGTACCCGGCCCACGCGGCGTTCGGCGGGTACAAGAAGTCGGGCATCGGCCGCGAGACACACAAGATGATGCTGGACCACTACCAGCAGACGAAGAACATCCTTTGTTCTTACAGCCCTCAGAAGCTTGGCTTCTTCTAGCCTCCGCGTTTCGGTCGGGAGTGATCAGCCGGGCTGATCGCGGCGAACCGTGGTTGTTGATCGCTTGCCGTCGGGCGGGCATGGCTGAGGCCCGACGCTCGGGTCGGGTGCTCCAGTTCCTCGGGTCGTGGGTGGGCGGGGACGGTGCGCCGGTCAGGTCGCTGGCCGTAGCAGGGTGGCGAGGCGGGCGAACGCTTTGACGAGCTCGTCTCGCCAGGGCCAGGTAGCGGAGATCCGCAGGTGAAGGCGGCGGCCGCCGCGGGTGATGCGGGCGGCTGCGTGCAGCAGCCGGTAGCGGAGCTTCTTCGGCTCGGCGGAGGCCAAGCCGCCATCCAGTAGCGGAACTTGGGGGCAGGCGAGTAGGTCGACGGCGGTCAGAGCCAGCTCCAGCCAGGCAGCGTTGACGGCGAAGTGGCGGGAGGGGAAGCGGCCGAGAGCGGTGTTCTTGCCCGCAGCGGATGCGGTACTCGACGCGGGCGTGCGCACGGTGGCGGACCTCCAGATGCTGCAGGGAGCCTTCGCCGTGGGGGTGTCGGTGAGGAAGACCTGGTGGCGCATGCCCTCGTAGAGATCGGACAAGGACAACTGGGCGCCGGGATGTGGGCGCTCGCGCCGGACGATGATCCGGGTGCCGTCCGGGTGGTCGGCCAGGTCCACCGTTCCGGTCAGTTCTGCCACTTCGGCGCCGGTGCGCAGGGTGCCGTCCTGCTCCAGCGCGGGGTGCCACAGGTGGTCGGGCAGGGCACGGATCGCGCGGCGGACTGGTTCGGTGACGGCGTATCCGACGGAAAGAAGGTGTGGATTCCCCGCTCGCGCAGTGCTCGGACGTGGGCGAGGAAGACTTTCGCGCCTCCGGCGCTGTCGGCGCGGATGAGGATGCCGGTGCCGTGGCGGTGGGCGTCGGGGATCTGGGCCAAGGCAGCGTCCAGGACTGCGATGTGGTCGGCGGCGGTGTTGGCGCCGGCATTGCCCGGCCGCAGTACCCCGGCCAGGGCTTCGCCGGTGTTGTCCAGGAAGCACAGCAGCGGGTGGTAGCCGAAGCCGCGCTGGTAGGTCGCCGCTGCCTGCTCCTTCTCGGAGTGAGTGGTGACCAGGGTGGCGTCGAGGTCCAGGATAAGACCGGGCAGGTCGCGTCCACCCGCGCGGGCAGCGGGTATCACTGCCGTGGTCTCGGCGGCTTGCAGCCAGGCGACATCCCGGGCGGTGGCTCTGCCGAGCGCAGGCGCGCGAGTGCAGCCGAATCGATGCCGGCCAGCAGGCGCCAGGCGGTCGGAGTGGAGGCGACAGGGCCGAAAACCTCGGCCTGGTCGCGCAGCAGGGCCAGGTCCGTCATCACCTCGCCGCCGTCGGCGAGCATGATCGCGAGATCTACGCGATCCGGCCAGGGTCGTGCCCGGTGCCACGCGGTCGCAGTGGACGCAGTGCGTCCCTGAAAGCGCTGGTCAGGCTGGTGACATGGGAGAGATCGGCCAGCAAGCGGGATCCGGCATGGCTGACCACCCGTGGCCATCGGCCGACACGACGAGCTGGGGACGCGACTGGGTAGGGTGCACGCAGAAAGTGCCTTCCTGCTGCGATGACAGAGACCTTCGACAAGCCTCATCTTCCCAGCTCAGAGGCAACTTTCGCTTTTCCGCTCAAGACTTCGGACACTCCCATAAGCGAAACGCGCAGACTGGTGCGCACCGAGGGACAGAGCAATGCCCGTGCAACCACAGGAAGTTGAGGGACCGTACAACCGCCCCCCCGGAACGCAACCTGAACCCGCCCCGAAGTCGGCCCGAACTCAGACAGTCCCAGGTATCACAAGCCCCGACTCGTACGCCACGATCACCAGTTGCGCCCGGTCCCGCGCCCCCAACTTGCCCATGATCCGGCTGACATGGGTCTTCGCGGTCAGCGGGCTGAGTCCCAACGCGTCGGCGATCTCGGGGTTGTTGAGACCGCGCGCGACCAGCGCGAGCACCTGCCGTTCCCGTTCGGACAGCCCGCTCGGCCCGCCCGCCGCGGATGTCGTCCCGGTGTTCGGCGTGCGCAGAAAGCGGGCGATCAGCCGCGAGGTGGGACCGGGTGAGAGGAGGGACTCCCCTGCGGCCACCGTCCGGATGGCGTCGAGGAGTTCGGCCGGCCTGATGTCCTTCACGAGGAAGCCGGACGCCCCGGCCCGCAGTGCCTCGACGATGTGCTCGTCGGTCTCGTACGTCGTCAGGACGAGCACCTTCACCCCCGCGAGATCCTCGTCGGCGGCGATGAGCCGGGTCGCCTCGATCCCGTCGAGGTCGGGCATGCGGATGTCCATCACGATGAGATCGGCCCGCGCGGACCGGGCCAGCGCCACGGCCTCCCGCCCGGTGCCCGCCTCGGCGACGACCTCCATGTCGCCTGCCGACGAGACGAGCATCGCGAAGGAGGCCCGTACGAGGTTCTGGTCGTCGGCCAGCAGCACGCGGATGGTCATCGAACCTCGTCCTCCCGGGACAGCGGCAGTGTGGCGGTCACCTCGAAGCCCTCGGCGGGCCCCGGGCCGGCGTCCAGCGTGCCGCCCACGCTACGGGCCCGCTCCCGCATTCCGATGAGCCCGAACCCCGGCGTGCCGTCGGACGGGCCCACTCCGCCGCCCGAGCCGTCGTCCCCGCCCGTCCCGTCGTCCCTGACACTCACCCGCAGTGCGCCGTCCGCGGTCCACAGACCCACTCGCACGGTGAGGTCCTCGCGGCCGCCGTGACGTACGGCGTTGGTGAGCGCCTCCTGCACGATCCGGTACGCGGCGGCGCCCACGGAGGGCGGGATGTCGTCCACGCGGACGGACAGTTCGACCTTGGCCCCGGCCACCCGGCCGGTCTCCGCGAGATCGGCCAGTCCGTCGATCCCGGGCAGCGGCCCCCGCATGTCCTCGGCCCCGGAAACAGAACCGGACGCGGGACCGGGCCCCGGATCCGCGCCCGCTCCCACGACCGTGTCATGCGCCCGCAGCACCTCCAGCGTCGTACGCAGTTCCCCCCGGGCGATCCGGCAGGTCCCCGCGATGTCGTCCAGTGCCTGGGCGACGGCCTTGCGGTCGAGGCGCTCGGGGTCGGCGGTGAGGACGTGGGCCGCCACGGACGTCTGCACGCCGATGAGCGTGATGCTGTGGGCGAGCAGGTCGTGCAGGTCACGGGCCATCCGCAGCCGTTCCTCGGCGACGCGGCGCCTGGCCTCCTCCTCCCGGGTGCGCTCCGCCCGTTCGGCCCGCTCGACGATGGAGGCGACGTACAAGCGGTAGTAGCGGACGGCGATACCGACGAACAGGACCGCGATGATCCAGCCGGAGATCTCCAGGGACTCCAGCGCCCCCTCCGAGTTGGTGAGGCCGTTGCTGATCAGTGTCGGGCCGAGGACGGCGACACCGGTGAGCAGCGTGCGGCGTACGGCGCCGGTCGCCGCCACGGTGTAGAGCGCCAGGACGATCGCGGGGACGGGCAGGGCGGGGTTGTAGTCGAGGGCGTAGTACGGAGCCATGCACGCCACCACCCCGAGCAGGGCCACCACCGGACGGCGGCGCCGCCATACGAGGGGCACGTGCCCGGCGAGCAGCAGCGTCCAGCTGAGATGGTCGGGCCGGGTCCCTTCGCCGCCCGTCAGGGTGATGGTTACGGCGAGCACGGCGACGCAGAGGGCGAGGACCGCGTCGTTGCGGGTGCGGTGCGGTGCGGTCAGCGGTTCGCGGTGGATGGCGGACATGATGCGCTCGACGCGACGGGACCGCCCGCCGCCACCGGCCGCCGTCTCCGCCGCCGACCGGTCGCGTACCCCTGTGGTCGTTCCCCGTTCTTCCACGGCTCCATCTTCCGGTACTCGTGCGGGAACCCGGGCGCCTCTCCGGAAGGAGGGGCGCCCGGGCGGGCCCGCGGGATCAAGGTGCTCGATCAGCGTGCTCGATCAGAGCGTTCGATCGAGGTCTTCGATCAGCTGCTCAGGGTGCACTGACGGTTTCCGGCTGCCGGGGCGGCTCGGTCGGTCCGCCCGGTCCGCTCGACCCGGCCGGTTCGGCCGGCCCGGGCTCCCTTGAGAGCACGCCCGGCCACCACACCTTCCGGCCCAGGGCGACGCTGGCACTGGTCACCAGATACGTCCGTACGAGGAAGGTGTCGAGCAGGACGCCGACGGCGATCACGAAGCCGAGCTGGACCAGCTGCACCAGGCCCATGTTCGTCAGCACGGCGAAGGTCGCGGCGAGGACCAGTCCGGCGGAGGCGATGACGCCGCCGGTGGTACGCAGCGCGGTGAGTGCCGCCTCGGCCGGTTCCGCTCCCGCCAGGGACTCCTCCCTCATCCGGTGCATGAGGAAGATGCCGTAGTCGACGCCGAGGGCGACCAGGAACACGAAGGACAGCAGTCCTAGCCCCGGATCGGTGCCCTTGAGGCCGAGGAGCGGTTCGAAGATCAGTCCACCGATCCCGAGGGAGGCGCCCCACACCGCGACGACCGCGACCACCAGGAGCAGCGGTGCGACCAGACTCCGCAGCAGCCCGATCAGGATGAGCATCACGGAGACGAGGACGAGCGGTACGACGATCTTCGTGTCCCGGGCGTTGGTGACCTCCAGGTCGATCTGCTGGGCACTGTCCCCGCCGACGTAGGAGCCCTTCAGTTCCTTCCGCAGGGACTTGATGGTGGCGGTCTCCCCCGCCGACTGGGGTGCGCTCTTCGCGAAGACGGAGATCTCGGTCCAGCCGTCTCCCGTACGCCCCTTCTCCGCGCTGCCGACGCCCGGTGTGCCGCGGACGGTCGCGAGGGTCTCGTCGGCGCGCCCCTGCGGGGTGATCACGTCGATGGGCTGGCTGCCGCTGTCGGGAAAGGACTTGGCGAGGGTCTCCATCGCGACGACGGACTCCGGCTTCTTGACGAAGGAGTCCTCCTGCTTGAGCGCTCCCGGCAGGTTGAACGAGCCGAGGGCGAGGACGCCGAGCAGTACGGCACCGCTCGCGAGTACGGTCAGCGGCCTGCGTCCGGCGGAGCTGCCCATCGCCGAGAACAGACTGCGCCGCTGCTTGGGCGTGCTCCCGAAGGCGGGCACGAGCGGCCAGAACACCCGCCGTCCGGCCAGTACGAGGATGGCGGGGAGCAGGGTCATCATCGCGATCAGCGCGCACAGCACTCCGACGGCGCCGAGCGGGCCCATGCCCTTGCTGCTGTTGAGGTCGGCGGCGAGCAGGCACAGCAGTCCGGCGGCGACGGTGCCGGAGGAGGCGAGCACGGCGGGCCCGCAGCCGCGCAGGGCGGCCACCATGGCCTCGTACGGTCGCTCGATGCGCCGCAGCTCCTCCCGGTAGCGCGAGATGAGCAGCAGCGCGTAGTCCGTGCCCGCCCCGAACACAAGGATGGTCATCACACCCGAACTCTGCCCCGAGACGGTCGTGCCGAAGGCCTGGTTGAGGCCGTAGGCGACGCCCATCGACATGTAGTCGGCGATCCCGGCGACCACGAGGGGCACGAGCCACAGCACGGGGCTGCGGTAGATCAGGATCAGCAGTATGGCGACGACGGCGACGGTGGTGTAGAGCAGCGGTCCGCCGAGCGAGTCGTAGACCGCGCCGGAGTCGGTGTCCAGCGCGCCGGTGCCGCCCACATCGACGCTCAGCCCGCCTTCGCCCTGGGCGACTTTGCGAACGTCGGTTACGAGCTTGTCCTGCTTCTCCTCGTCCGCCCCGGGCTCGTTGCTGGCGACCGGGTACATCAGGGTCGTGCCGTCCTTGGACGGAATCCCCTTGGGAGTACCGCCGATCAGCTTGTGCTGCCGGGTGATCTCCGCGACCTGCCCGGCCGCGGTCTCCCGGTCGGCTGCGCTGAGCCCGCCGTCCCGGTGGTAGACGAGCAACATCTCGGTGGCCTCGCCACCGGGCAACTTCTCCTCGATCTTCGCTACTTGCGTCGAGTCCGCGCTCGCCGGCAGGTAGTCGGTGACCTTGTCGTGCTGCACGCTGCCGAGCTTCGCCGCGAACGGCCCAACGAGCGCGATCACGGCAATCCACAACCCGAGCACCGCCCATGGAACGGCTCGCCCGCGCCCCGTCCTCGTCGTGGTTGTCTCTCCGGCCCTCATCGACCGATCTCCCTCCGGGTGACGTCTGCTTCGGTCCCCAGACTTCCGGTGAGAACCACGGCTTTCGTCGGGCGGGAGGGCGAGGTGACGCGTACTGCCGGGGGTGACGGCGGGTGCGGATTACTCCCTGGGGAGTAGTCGGCGACGGCGCGCCGCCCCGGAAGGGGCGCGGGGCTGTTTCGATCTGCGGCTACCACCGCGATGGGGGTCCCCCCGCTCGAGCGAAGCCGAGAGTGGGGGGGAGCGACCAGCCCTCACCGACCCGCAGCAGGATCAGTCTCATCGCCGGGAGGGCGCGAAGGGCCCGGGCCCCACCCGGGGCTTCCGACGGCTTCCGCGCCGCCGTGAGCAATCGCGTCACATCATCCGCACAGATCGTCAGCGCAGCGCCCACTGCAGCGAGGGTCTCCCGTTCGGCAGGCGTGTACGGCCCGTCGGCGAGAGCGATACGGGCGCCCTGGAGGAGGATGGCCTCCCGGCCGGCGGGGGGCCAGGTGGGGCGCCAGCGGGTCCAGGGCCTCATGGAGCTCTATGGCCGGCCCGGGCCCGCAGGGTTCGCTGAAGATCCGGCGCCATGCGGTGGGGGTGGAGGTGCTGCCCCGCCCGCCGGACCGTATACCTCGCGCTGGTCGCGCAGGATTGCCAGGTCGGCTATGGCCTCGCCGCCGTCGGCGAGCAGGTGCCGCACGGCCGCAACCGGTGCAGCGCATTGGCGAAGCTACCTAACGGCATCCAAGGGAGTTCCCGCCGGACCACTCGCGGACCAAAGAACGCCGAACCGTCAGCCGAAGACCACGGAGAGGACAGCCCGGAAGGGCCGGGCAAGGAGGCCGCGCGAGGAAGGCCGCCCCAAGCTCTCGACGCGAGCGAGGCCGTTGTCAGTGCCGCGTGCGATCCTCACCCCGTAAGCGGGTACTTCAGGGGGGCCGGGTGGTGACGGGACGTCCGCGGAAGGATCCACGCGATCCGGTGCTGATCATGCGGGATGCCGGGCTCGAACCACTGGAGCCTTATCCAGGAAGTGCTAAGCCCTGGCGCTGCCGCCATGAAGCGTGCGGGAGGGAAGTGACCCGGCGGCTGGGCGACATTGCCGCGGGTCGGCAGGGCGGCTGCCGGCACTGCTCGGGCACGGCTCCCATTCCTCCGGAAGAGGCGGCGGCGTTGATGCGCTCAGCCGGCCTGGAACCGTTGGAGCCGTATCCCGGGGCGACACCCCCTTGGCGCGCTGCCGGCACGTGCCGTGCGGTCGGGAGGTCAAGCCGCGCAACTCGTACATCAAACGAGGAGGGGGGCCATGCCGATGGTGCGCGCCCAACGCGCCGGTCGACCCCGACCAGGCCGCCGCGCTCATGAGGTCGGCGGGTCTGGAACCCTTGGAGCCCTATCCCGGGACCGACATCCCCTGGCGGTGCCGCTGCACAAGCTGCGGCACGATCGGAACGCCCACTCACGGGTCGGTCAGGCTCGGACAAGGGGGCTGCGGTCCGTGCGGGCGCAAGAACGCCGGGCGGGGCATCAGCCGGGCATGGGCGCGTCGCCGCGAACTGCCCCGCGCCGACGGCGACCGGGCCGCAGTTGAGGCGAAGGACTTCGAGCTGGAGCCACTGGAGTCCTACCCGGGACCGAGCGGGCTGTGGCGCTGCCGCCACCTCGCGTGCGGCCGAGACGTCGAGATCAGGTTGAGCAACCTCAGGCGCGGCCTTCGGGCCTGCCCGTACTGCCCTCCCGCCCCGGGTGGCCGACGCCGCTGGCCCGCGGACGAAGCCGAGGCCCTCATGCGTGCGGCCGACCTGGAACCGCTCGAACCGTACGCCGGGCGTCGTGACAAGGCATGGCGGTGTCTTTGCAACGGCTGTGGGCGTGAGACGTCACCGAGTCTCGGCGGCATTCTGGCGGGCCAGAGCGGCTGTCGGCACTGCGCCGACGTGAGGGCTGCAGCGGGCAGAAGGACCGACCCGGACGACGCGGTGGCTGCCATGCGCGCGGCTGGACTGGAGCCGCTGGAGCCCTATGCCACCTCGATGACTGCATGGCGGTGCCGTTGCACAACCTGCGGCAACGAGATCTCCCCGACGCTCATGAAGATCCGCGCTGGTGGAGGATGCAAGTTCTGCGCCACCCACGGCATCGACCTGGCAGGACCGTCGAAGGTCTACGTCATCACCCATCAGGAGTGGAAAGCCGTCAAGATCGGGATCGGTGCCTGCACGGGCTACACCTCCCGCCTCATCCAACACGAACGCCACGGTTGGCAACTGCATCAGGCCCGTGACTACACCACCGGCGCGGCCGCCTACGACGTCGAACAGGCCGTGCTGGGCCGCCTGCGTCAGGCTGGACTCATCCCCTTCCTCACGAGCGACGTCATGCCGAACGGCTGGACGGAGACCTGCTCCGCAGCCCGCGTCACGGCGGCCGAGGTCTGGGCCATGGTCGACGAGGAAACCCGGAGCGCAGAGGAAGACTATGCGCCCCGAGGTGGTGACCGCCCCCGAGCCGCGGTCCTCATCGACGCGGAGGCCGCAGCCGCCGAAATGCGGGCCTGCGGATACGAGCCACTCGCGCCGTATCCCGGCCGCACCAACGCGACTTGGCCCTCACGGTGCATGACCTGCGGGCACGAGGGGCGTCCGACGTTCAACGCCGTCCGCAACGCCGGCCAGCGCTGTCGAATCTGCCGAGCGAAGGAGACCCAGGCGAAACGCGCCGCCACGAACGCGCCGAAGGCCGGAGAAACCATGCGCGCGGCCGGACTCGAACCGCTGGAACCCTACCCGGGCAGCCAAACACCGTGGCGATGCCGCTGCACCACATGCGGTCGCGAAACCAACCCCACCTACTCCAACGTCAACAGCGGTTCGAAGGGCTGCCGGTTCTGTGCCCTCAACTCGGCAACCGACGAGCGTGCGTCCGCCGAAATGCGAGCGGCCGGGTTCGAGCCGCTGGAGCCGTACCCCGGCCGTACCACGGACCATTGGCGCTGCCGCTGCTCCTGTGGGAACGAGGTCGCGACGCGCCTGTCCTCCATCCGGTCGGGAACGACCGGCTGCAAGAAGTGCCCCCGAACCGGTGGCCGAACCGATCCCGCGACAGCCGTCGCGGAGGCGCGGGCCGCCGGGTTCGAACCGTTGGAGCCTTATCCGGGGAGGACCACCGACCGGTGGCGATGCCGCTGCAGGTGCAGCACGGACCTTACGCTCACCCTGACCAGCATCAGAGGAGGCCGTACCGCGTGCGGACTCTGCTCCCGAAGGGTGACTCGGTAACCGTCGCCCACGATGAGCGCCGCCATTGACACCGAGTAGTCGAACAAGCCCGGGTTCCGCCTTACGAAAGGTTTTTAGTACTCCAGCCGTAGTTCGTGATCTCGATGGTGGGGGGTGCCGAGGAGACAGGTGGGCCAGCGTCGATCATCTGGACGAGACCGCCCACGCCATCGGGGGCGTCGGTTCCTTCTCCACCTAGCCGAGGCCGTTGAGACGGACGGCGTCCTCAATCTCGCTGAGCTTCGCGGAGGACAGGACGCCCGCCCGCTCGATCAGGTCGTCCCGGGACACGGTGGTCAGCCACGTGCAAGGGGTAAAGCCTGGACGCGGGATCGCGAACCGCAGCACGCCTTCAAAGGGCAGTCCTTCCATGGCGCCAACTCGCACTTCGACACCCAGACCGCTGATGTCGACGCCCGCCGGAGCGACGACCTGCATCGCCCGGATCCCGGACGCGCCGTCTCCTGACAGCAGTACGACCAGCCGCCGCTCGTCGAACTCGACCCACCAGACTTCGCCACGTTGCACATGTCCTCCTGACACGGGACGGCAGGCGAACGCTGCGCGACCCTGACGCGCTGTGGAGACGGGTGCAGCCACCGTTGATCATCGGTGTGTGAAAGGGGAAAATCACGCAGTGGCCGCAGGTCACAGCGTAGGCCCTGCCCGCTGGCAGGAGGCATTCGAGGGCCTGATGAGCGGCGTCGGGTCCGGCAGTTGGTACTCGGCCTGGTGTCGGACCTGCCGCGCACGAACTGCTGGACCATCGCCGAGCGGGCCGCAGAGAGAACCCCAGACGGCATGCAGCACCTGCCGATCGCCCGTACCGGACGCCGTCCGTGCACCCGGCCGATCTCCGGTCCCGCGTGTCCGTCCAGCAGCGTAGACGTAAGACACCGCCCGGCGGTCCGGGAGGCCGGGCTCAGCCGCCGCGCCGCACCCGGGCCGCCTTGCGGGCCTCCGCGAGTTTGCGGGCCTCGTTGCTCTTGCGGGACGACCTGCCGCCGGAGCCGCTCTTCGCGTCCTTGGCGCTGCCCAGGCCGCGAAACGGGGCGTTGTGGTTCTTGGGGCGTGATACGGACGACCCGCCGTCGAGAGGCTCTCCGGAGGGGGCCTTGGCGCCGGTGATCCGGCTTAGCTCCGCCTCGCCGGACCGCACTTCGGTGACCTTGGGAGCGACGTCTGCGTCCGCCATGACCTGGCTCGTCGCGCGGCGCTGTCCCGACAGGACGAGTGTCACGACGGTGCCGAAGCGGCCGGCCCGAGCCGTGCGGCCCGCGCGGTGCAGATAGTCCTTCGGGTCTGTGGCCGGGTCGACGTTGACCACGAGGTCGAGGTCGTCGATGTGCAGGCCGCGTGCGGCGACGTTCGTCGCCACCAGCGAGGTGACCTGCCCGTTCCTGAACTGGGCCAGGGTCCGGGTGCGCTGCGGCTGGGACTTGCCGCTGTGCAGGGCGGCGGCGGCCACGCCGCTGGCCCGCAGATGCCGCGTGAGCTGGTCGACGCCGTGCTTGGTGTCCAGGAACAGCAGGACGCGGCCGTCCCGGGCGGCGATCTCCGTGGTCACGGCGTACCGGTCCGGACCGTGCACGACAAAGACGTGGTGCTCGATCGCGGAAACCGCGCTGGACGAGGGGTCCACGGAGTGGACGGCGGGGTCGCGCAGGTAGCGCCGCACCAGCTGGTCGACGTCGCGGTCCAAGGTGGCGGAGAACAGCATCCGCTGCCCGTCGGAACGCACCTGGTCCAGGATTTCGGTGACCTGCGGCAGGAACCCCATGTCACACATCTGGTCGGCCTCGTCCAGGACCACGATGCGCACCCGTCCCAGTCGGCAGCCTTTGCGCTCGATGAGGTCGTGCAGCCGACCGGGTGTGGCGACGACGATCTCGGCACCGTCCCGCAGCACGGCGGCCTGCCGTCCGATGGACACTCCACCCACCACGGTCGCGAGCCGCAGGCGCAGCGCATGGGCGTACGGGGTGAGCGCCTCACCGACCTGCTGCGCCAGCTCCCTGGTGGGGACCAGAACGAGCGCCAGCGGCTCCTTGGGCTGCGCGCGCTGCCCGGCCGTCCGGGCGAGCATCCCCAGACCGAAGGCGAGCGTCTTGCCGGATCCTGTACGGCCCCGGCCAAGGACGTCCCGTCCCGCGAGCGCGTTCGGCAGGGCCGCAGCCTGGATGGGAAAGGGCACAGTCACACCATGCTCGTCGAGCACCCGCAGAACCTCGGCCGGCAGCCCCAGCTGTACGAAGGACGCCGTCGTGGGCAACGCCGAAGTGGCGTTCGACGCCTCGGACACGTAGTCCTGCCGCCGGGCATCGGCACGTGCTGATTCGCTCACAGAAAGCCTTCCTCTGAAGGGACCGTACCGAGGAAGGCGCGGCGGGGACGCGGTCACCGGCCAGGGGCACCGAACGGAGCACCGACACAGCGACGCTGCAAACAGCCAACGCTAGCACGGGGCACGCCGCCCGGCCCCCCATGGCCGTGCCGCTCAGCCGAGGAACGACAGCCGGACCTGCCTGCGCGGCTTGTCCCGACGCGCCTGAACCACAACGCCCCCCCACCTGTGAAAACAGCCCTGTCCTGGACCTTGTGGACGCCAGAAGACGCTTCGAACGACCTGCGCCGGGTGGTGGCACCGGGCCCCGCCTCGACACCCGGCGCCGCCCCGCCACCTATCCGGACCAGAAGCGGACCAACTTCGCCACCCCTCCGGCCATTTCACTGATTGTTGCAGGTCAGGGGTGGTCTGGGCCGTGTACCACCAGCAGACGAAGAACCTGCTGGTGTCGTACTCGCCGCGGAGGCTCGGCTTCTTCCAGACGCCGACCATGGGCGCCTGACCAGGGCACATGCCCGTCAGGCGCCCATCTTTGTGTGACGTGCTTCGGTGCGGTACTCGGCGGAGCAGCGAAAGAGGACCTGGAGGCCCACGAAGAGGCGGACAGGAGTTGTCGCCCGCTTCCGCGTCGAGGGCGATGATCCGCTGCCGGGAGGAACTGAGCGCTCCGATCCGGTCCAGCGAACGCCCATCCGCCGGGGCCTCGGCACCCGCTCCGACCCATTGCCTGGCAGTGACCGGGGGATGGCCCGCGCCCGCCTACGGTGACCGCACATCTCACGGAACGGAGTGGTTTTGCCATGGCAGAGACCAACGACGCGCTCACCGCGGCAGTTCTGGAACACGCCGCCACCTATGTGCGCACCTTCAACTCGGGCGACGCCGCGGCCGTGGACCGGCTCTACACGGACGACGCGATCAGCGTGTGGGAGAAGGGGCACGCCGTCAGCGGCGAGGAACGGCGAAAGGGGCTGGCCGAGTTCCTCGCCGCCAAGCCCGTGCTGACGAACAGGGTTCTCGAGTCGTACGTGACGTCGGACACCGCCCTGCTGGTCACGGAGTGGGCCATCGACGTCCCCGCGACGGCGGACAGCGCGGCCGAAAGCCACTCCGGCATCGGCCTCGACGTGCTGCGTCTGGGCGCCGACGGCCAGTGGCGCTTCGCGATCGACAACCCGTACGGCAAGGAACTCTGAGCGCACCGCACCCGAAAGGAACCCCCTCCTCATGAGCGAGACCCTCGACCTGACCCTGACCGACGACCCGGACCAGCAGAACGACGTGTTCGTGGCCGCGTTCAACAGCGGACAGGGAGCGATCTTCGACCAGCTGTACCGCGCGGACGCGATCTCCAATCTCACCGGGACGCCGCGCACCGGGGCGGACCGCACGAAGAGCATCACCGAGTTCCTGGCCACCGAGCCCAAGCTGAACTCCAAGGTGCTCCGCACCTTCAGCACCGGTGACACCTCCCTGCTGATCGTCGAGTTCCACCTGGAGGTCACCGGCGAGGACGGCAAGCCCCAGAAGATCGACGGCACCTGCACCGATGTCCTCGTCCGTGGCGAGGACGGCAAGTGGATCATGGCCGTCGACCGTCCCGTGGCCGACGAGACCAGCGCCTGACCATCCCCTTCGCCACGCGACCGGGCCCCGCTCCGTACCCTCCGTGGCTCGGTGCGGGGCCTGTCACTTCACGAGACTGGAGCATGATGGATTCCCTGACCGAGGCTGTGCTCGCGGGGGCACCCGCGGAAGTGCTGGAACGGGAGCAGGTACCGGAGCGGTACACGGCGGCTCACCTGCGGGCCGAGGACGTCGGCATGTTCGGCGACGACGGCGACAAGGACGTGCGCCGGTCCATCCGCGTCGGCGACGTGCCCATGCCGGAACTGGCGCCCGACGAGGTGCTGGTCGCGGTGATGGCCAGCGCGATCAACTACAACACCGTCTGGTCCGCGACCTTCGAGCCGGTGCCCACCTTCGGCTTCCTGGAGCGTTTCGGGCGCCTGGGCGGTCTCGCCGGCCGTCACGACCTGCCGCACCACGTCATCGGCTCCGACGGGGCCGGCGTGGTGGTGCGCGCGGGCAGCGCCGTCCGGAACTGGCGCGCGGGCCATCACGTCGTCGTCAGCTGCGTCCAGGTCGACGACCAGGAGCCGGCCACACACGCGGACGCCATGCTCGGCGCGGGCCAGCGCATCTGGGGCTACGAGACCAACTTCGGCGGCCTGGCGCACTACTCCGTGGTCAAGGCCAGCCAGCTCCTGCCCAAGCCCGCGCACCTGACCTGGGAGGAGGCCGCGAGCGTACTGCTCACGGCGGCCACCTCCTACCGGATGCTGATCAGCGACAAGGGCGCGCGGATCAAGCTCGGGGACGTCGTTCTCATCTGGGGCGCGACCGGCGGCCTCGGGGCGTTCGCCGTGCAGCTGGTCAAGGCGGCCGGAGGCATTCCGGTCGGTGTCGTCAGCTCGGAGAGCAAGGCCAAGGTGCTCCGGGCGCTCGGCTGCGACGTGATCATCAACCGGGCCGAGACAGGCCTCGGCCGCGCCGACACACCCGAGGAGACCATCGAGCAGGGCAAGCGTCTCGGCCGGATCATCCGTCAGGAGGTCGGCGAGGACCCGCACGTGGCCTTCGACTACATCGGCCGTGCCACCTTCGGGGTCTCCACGTTCGTCGTCCGGCGCGGCGGCACCGTGGTCACCTGCGGTTCCAGCACCGGCTACCAGCACACGTACGACAACCGCTACCTGTGGATGAACTCCAAGCGCATCATCGGCAGCCATGCCGCCAACCTGCAGGAGCAGGCCGAGCTGAACCGGCTGGTCGCCCAGGGCAGGATCTCCCCCGTGCTGTCCAGCGTGTACTCCCTCGACGAGGTCGGGGAGGCCGCCCGGCTGGTGCAGAACAACGAGCACATCGGCAAGGTCGGCGTGCTCTGTCTCGCTCCGCAGGAGGGGCTCGGGGTCACCGACCCGGCGCTGCGCGAGCGGATCGGCGCGGCGGCGCTGAATCCGGTGCGGAGCATCTGAGGCCATGACCGAGCAACCCATCGGCATTCTGAGCACGGGTTCCTACCTCCCGAAGGAGGAGGTCACCAACGCCGAGATCGCCGCGCGTGTCGGTGTCCCGACCGAATGGATCGAGGAACGGACACACATTCTGGAGCGGCGGTACGCCGCGCCCGACGAGGCCACCTCGGACCTCGGTATCCGGGCGGGGGAACGCGCTCTGGAGGCGGCCGGACTGGAGGCGGACGAGGTCGACTACCTCATCGTCTCCACCTCGACCCCCGACTCCCCCCAGCCGCCCACCGCCTTCCATGTGCAACGGGGGCTCGGCGCGCACGCGGCGGTCTGCTTCGACGTCAACGTGGTGTGCAGCGGCTTCGTCTACGCGCTTGCGATCGCCCGCAGTCTGATCCGGGAGCGGCCCGGCAGCCGGGCCCTCGTCGTGGGCGCCGACATATACTCGCGGATCCTGGATTTCACCGACCGTCGTACGGCCGTGCTGATGGCCGACGGTGCCGGTGCCGCAGTCGTCGGCGAGGTGGACGAGCCGTACGGGATCACCGGCTTCGAACTGGCATCGCGCGGCGACGCGCACCAGCTCATCCGTGTGGAGGCCGGGGGCAGCAGACTGCCCGCGTCCGAGCGGACCGTCCGCGACGGCGACCACTGCTTCCGTATGGAGGGGCGGGCGGTCCGGGACTTCGTGCTGGACAACTTCCCTCCCCTGCTCGACGCGTTGTACGCCCGCACGGGCATCTCCCGCGAGGACATCGCCCACTTCGTTCCGCACCAGCCCAACGGGGTGATGCTGGCCCAGCTCGTCGAGCGTGCGGGCCTCACCTCCGCGCACACGCACCGCACTCTCGAACGCTACGGGAACGCGGGCAACGCCGCCGTCGCGATCACCCTCGACGAGGCCCACCGTCAGGGCCACCTCCACCCCGGCGACCTCGTGCTGCTCGGCGGCTTCGGCGGCGGCATGTCCATGGGCGCCGGTCTCATCCGCTGGGGAGTGACAGCATGAACACGACATTACAGAGCACACCGCCCATCAACCGGGTGGGCATCGTCGGCTGCGGCCTGATGGGTTCGGGCATCGCCGAGGTGTGCGCCCGTGCCGGCCTGGACGTGACGGTCGCCGTCTCCAGGCCGGAGTCCGTGGAGCCGGGCCGGAACCGCATCCGGAACTCTCTCGGCAAGGCGGTGGCCAAGGGCAAGCTGACCGAGGCCGAGCGCGACGCGGTTCTCGGCCGGATCGAGCTGGTCCCGGACCTCAAGGCGATGGCCGACCGGCAGTTCGTCGTCGAGTCCATCCGGGAGGACGAGACGGCCAAGGTGGAGCTGTTCGCCGCTCTGGACGCCATCGTGGAGGACCCGGACGCCATCCTGGCGACCAACACCTCGTCGCTGCCCGTCATGCGTCTGGCCCGCTCCACGGGCCGGCCCGGCCGGGTGATCGGCGTCCACTTCTTCAGCCCGGTGCCCATGCTTCCGCTGGTCGAGCTCACCAGCTCCCTGCTCACCGAGGAGCCGGTGGCGGACCGTGCTGAGCGGTTCGTCTCCGAGGTGCTCGGCAAGGAGGTGATCCGCACCGCCGACCGGGCCGGATTCGTCGTCAACTCGCTGCTGTTCCCGTATCTGGTCTCGGCGATCCGCATGGCGGAGTCGGGCTTCGCCACGGCGGAGGTCATCGACCGCGGCATGCGCCTGGGCTGCTCGCACCCCCTGGGTCCGCTGCAACTGTGCGACCTCATCGGCCTCGATGTCGTCGCGTCCATCGCCGGGTCACTGTACGAGGAATACAAGGAACCGCTGTACGCCCCGCCCTCCCTCCTGATCCGCATGGTCGAGGGCGGCCTGCTGGGGCGGAAGACGGGACGCGGCTTCTACACGTACGACCGCTGAGGCACGCGCGGAAGCTGAGGCACGCGCGGAAACGGTGCGCGGCGGTCCGCCGCGCGCTCCCCTGGGCACCCGGCCCGGTTCCTCCTCCGTTACCGGAGGATGGATTGTCCGAATTCCCTCTGGACTAGCCTCAGTTCGGGGGTCAGGCGGCGCACTCCGGTGGGCCGCCATCGTCGGCCATCGTGACTCGCGAAGCTTCGAGGGTGCGTCGATTCCCAAGGGGGGAGCAGGACAACGGAGTCCACGGACAGTGACCCTGTCCTGCGCACCGCACGCGCGCTCTGTTGCCTGGACATCCGGGCCGGGGTTCTCGGAACCGCTTCCGGCATGCGGCTGCTGCCTGATCCCGCGGCGTCTCACGGGGGACGTTCGCGCACCACCACCACCGCTCGTGTCGGCCCACACCGGCCCGCACGAGCGGTCGGTTCAGGACAGCCACTTCGAGGAAGACTATGACCATCGAGAACACTTCGTCCCAGTCGCAGCACGCCGAGAACCCTCCCGCCGACATCTCACGCCGGCTCTCGCGCCGGTTCCTGCTGAAGGCGGCGGGTACGACCGCGCTGACCGCCTCGGTCGCGGCGGCCACGTCGGGCACGGCGAGGGCCGCGTCCCGCGCCGACTACGACGTCATCGTCATAGGCGCCGGCTTCGCGGGGGCCAGCGCCGCCCGCAGTCTCACGGCCAAGGGCCTGAAGGTCCTGGTGCTGGAGGCACGCAACCGCATCGGCGGCCGGGTGTGGACGTCCACCTTCGCCGGTGAGCAGGTCGAGATGGGCGGCACGTGGGTCGACGAGAAGCAGCCGCTCGTGTGGCAGGAGGTCCAGAAGCACAAGCTGGCACTGACCGCCGACGCGCCGCCCGCCCGCAGCTACTTCCCGACCACCACGACCGGTGGCTGGCAGCCCTTCGACCCCTTCGACCTGTTCACCCGCCAGTCGCAGGTGGTCACGCCCCTGTTCGAGGGGTCGAGGGAGTGGTTCCCCAACCCCTACAAGCCCTTCACGCGTGAGGACCTGCTCCGCGACCTGGACAAGCTCTCCATGCGCGACCGGCTCAACCAGATGCGGTTCAGCCCCGCGGAGGAGCTGCTGGCCGACCCGGCCACCTCCTACCTGACCGGCTCTGCCTCGACCATGGGCCTGACGGAGCTGGCCCACTGGTGGGCTCTGGCCGGCCACAGCTACGAGGGCTACGGGAGCATCAACACCTACCGTCCCACGGTGGGTTCGACCGCCCTCGTGCAATCCATCCTCAACGAGGCCAAGGCGACGGTGAAGCTCAACTCACCGGTGACCACCGTCTCGGTCAACGGCAAGCAGGTCACGGTGACGGCGAAGGGAACGAACTACACCGCCGGCGGCGTGGTGGTCGCGGTCCCGGTGAACGTGTGGAACAGCATCCGGTTCACGCCCGGCCTGCCCTCCGAGTTCACCGGCCTGTCCACCCGGGGCCTCGGCGTGCGCACGGCCCAGAAGTTCATGATGCACGTCAAGGGCTCCGGCCTGGTTCGGTTCTCCGCGGAGTCGCCCGCCGCCTCCTCCTCGAAGATCACCGCGGTGTTCCCGTTCAAGGAGCGCTCCGACGGCAACATCGTGATCGGCTTCAGCAATGCCGCGTCGTTCAACGCCGGCGACCGGGCGACGGTGCAGACCGAGCTGCGGAAGATCATCCCGGGCATCGAGGTGCTCGCGGTCTCGACCCAGCACTGGGGCCAGGACCCGTACTCGCAGGGTGGCTGGGCGGTGCGCGGTCCGGGCGTCCTGATGGGTCCCCTGCGGGCGGTCCAGCAGCCGGTGGGCCGGCTCACGTTCGCCACCAGCGACATCGCCAGCGGCTGGAACGGCTACATGGACGGCGCCATCGAGAGCGGTAACACCGCCGCGGGCCAGATCGCCGGCATCCTCGGCGCCTGACGCCGGCTCCCGGGCCGCGGCCCCTGCGCCCGGCGGGCGGAGGGGCCGCGGAGCCGGTCCGGTCACAGGCGTGCGCGCGTGGAGCCATTCATCTTTCTGATCGCCACCCGCACACCCATATCACCGACCGGCCCGAGCGAATAGCAAGAGACTCATAGTTTGTCATTTTCACGAGGACTAATTCCCTCTCATGCAAACGCAGGTGCCTCGCCACCGTACGCACTTGATTTCCGCTGGCGCACCGGTAACACTCATCCCCGGCACCCGATTGATTTCAAGTGAGAGGGAACACGAAATGGCGGGCAATACCGCAGTTACTGTCATCGGTCTGGGAGAGATGGGGGCGGCGCTCGCCGGCGCGTTTCTGAAGGCCGGTCACTCGACGACGGTCTGGAACCGTACGGCCTCCAAGGCCGACGCCCTGGTGGAGCAGGGGGCCGAGCGTGCCGCAACGGCCGCCGAGGCCGCGCAGGCGAGCCCCGTGGTCATCGTCTGTCTCCTCGACTACGACTCCGTCCGCGAGGTCCTGGACCCGCTGGGCGACGCCCTGAAGGGCCGCACGGTCTACAACCTCACCAACGGCACCCCGGAGCAGGCCCGGGAGACCGCGAAGTGGGCGGCCGACCTCGGTTACGACTACATCGACGGCGGCATCATGGCCGTTCCGCAGATCATCGGCACCGACCACGCCTACGTGCTCTACAGCGGCGCCGGTACCGAGTCCTTCGAGCGCGACAAGCCGGTTCTCAGCGCCATGGGCGACGCCCGTTTCGCGGGTACCGACGCGGGCCTGGCGTCCCTGCTCGACCTGTCCCTGCTGGCCGGCATGTACGGCATGCTCGGTGGCGCCGTGCAGGCCATCGCCATGGTGCGCTCCGAGGGCGTCAACGCTCAGCAGTTCTCCACCGAGTTGCTGATCCCGTACGTGACCTCGATCGCCGGTATCGTCGCGAACCTGGCGCGACAGATCGACAACGACGAGTACAACATCGGCATCTCGGCCGCGCTCAGCATGCAGCAGGTGGGCTTCCGCAACATCGTCGAGGCCAGCCGGAGCCAGGGTGTCAGCTCGGAGCTGCTGGACCCGATCCAGTCGCTGATGGACCGCCGGGTCGCCGACGGCTTCGGGGGCGACGACTTCTCCGGCGTGATCGAGCTGCTCAAGCAGAACAAGAAGTGACGGTGCGGGGTCGCTGACCCCGCCACCCGCCAGGTGAATGTTTTCGGCCTCCAGGATCCGTTCCTGGAGGCCGAAAACATTTCCCTACGGCACCCACTCCGCGGTAATCGACAGATACCGATCTCCCCCCTTCCTGTCTATTTTCCGACCTCTGACATGTTTTTTTGAGAGCGCTTTGAGCACGTTTTGACCGAGGGGTCTTGTGAGGACGGTCAGAAGCCAAGATGCTGCCTGACATGACAATTGGATCGGACATCCGGAAACTGCCGGTCACCGTGCTCGGTCTGGGTCCCATGGGTCGTGCCCTGGCCGGCGCCTTCTCACGGGCGGGCCATCCCACCACCGTCTGGAACCGCTCCCGGGGCAAGGCGGACGACCTGGTGGCCGCGGGCGCTCAGTGGGCGGACACCGCGGCCGAGGCGGTGCGCGCGGGCGACCTGGTCGTCGTCAGCGTCGCCGACTACGAGGCCGCGCAGTCGGTGCTCGACACGGTCGACACCACCGACTTCGAGGGCCGGGTGCTGCTCAACGTCTCCACGAGCACGGCGGAGCGGTCCCGTACCGCGGCCGCGTGGGCGGCGAAGCAGGGGATCGACTACCTCGACGGTGCCATCATGATCGGCCCGAGCTTCATCGCCGGCCCGGACTCGCTGGTCTTCCTCAGCGGTTCCAGGGACGCGTACGACCGGCACCGCGTGACCTTCGAGGCCTTGGGCGGCGGCGTGGTGCACGTCGGCGAGGATCCGGGGTTCGCCGCCCTGTACGACATGTCTCTGCTCGACTTCTTCTGGACGAGCATGTCGGGGATGATGCACAGCTTCGCCCTGGCCGAAGCGGACGGTGTGAAGGTGCGGGACTTCGCGCCCTATCTGAGGGTGATGCTCGACACGGTCGCGCTGCTCGCACCCGACACAGCCCGCGAGATCGACGAGGGAGCCTACCCGGGCGGGGGTGAACTGCTCACGATGCGGTGCTCCACGGTCGACGACATCATCGAGGCGGCGCGGCTTCGAGGACTCGACACGAGCGTGCTGCGCGCCGTGTCGTCCGTCGAGCACCGTGCACGCGCCCTGGGGCATGCCGGCGCCAGCTACACCGCGACGGTGGAGGGTGTCCGCCGGCCCGAGCCGACTGACGGATGATCGTCTACCAAGCGGCCCCCGGCACCCCGGACGAGGCAGCCATGCTCAGAGGGGAACCGGGCCGGGAGACGGGTCCGGACCGGGAGATCCGGCCGGGCGGTGACCATCGCCCGGCCACCGCCCCGTCACTGGCCGCCCAGTGGGGTGAACCCGCTGGTCACCGGGCACCCTGTGGGGTGCGGGGCCCCCTTGCTCCGGGCCTGCGGAACCGGTGAAGTGAAGCGTATGACTGAGAATCTGACGGAGAGACCCGTCGTCGTCCTCGGTGGTGCGGGCAAGGTCGGCCGCCGGCTGATACCGGCCCTGCGCGACGGCGGCCACCCGGTGCGGGTGGCGTCCCGCTCCTCCGAGCAGCACTTCGACTGGCTCGACAGCGCCACCTGGGCTCCCGCCCTGGAGGGCGCCCGCGCCGTGTATGTGGTCTACCTGCAGAACCTGTTCAGCCAGGAGGCCGCGGTACGGCTGCGCTCGCTGGGCGAGTTGGCCCTCTCTCTCGGCGTGGAGCGGGTGGTTCTCCAGTCGGCACGGGGCTGGCCGGAGGCCTACCCGGCCGAGGTGGCGGTGCGCTCGTCCGGTGCCCCGTGGACGATCCTGCGTCCCGCGTGGTTCCACCAGAACTTCAGTGAGGCGCTGCTGGTGCACCCGCTGGTGGCCGGCGAGGTCCGCCTGCCCACCGGGGACGGCCGGGAGGCGTTCGTCGACGCGCAGGACGTGGCCGAGGCTGCCGCGCGGGTGCTCACCGAGGACGGCCACACCGGCCGCCTCTACGAGCTGACCGGGCCGCGGCTGCTGACCTTCGGCGACGCCGTGGCGGAGATCGCCGCCGGCACCGGCCACGACTTCCGCTTCACCGCGCAGACAGCCGAGGAGTTCGCCGCCGAGATGCGGGCCGCGGGTGTGCCGGAACCGTACAGGTACATGGACACCGAGGAGTTCGCCCGTATGGAGTCGAGTCTCTTCGCTCAGGTGCACAGCGGTGCCAACGGCTACCTCACGGACGCCGTGGAGCGCATCCTGGGCCGGGCGCCGCGCGACTTCGCCGACTACGTGCGCGAGACGGCTGCCACGGGCGTGTGGGACGAGCAGCCGTCGTAACGGCGCCCCGAACCCGCGCTCCCCGGAACGCCCGAACGCCCGGCTCCCCCGAACGCCCGAGCGCCCCGTCCCGTACGGCACGTCGAGTGCGTACGGGGCGGGGCGCTCGGGCGTGGGGCCCCGGGCTCCGCCCGGTCCGGCGGCTCAGAGGTAGTCGTTGTCGGGCTCCAGGCCGAGCAGCAGACGTCCCTGGACCTCCAGGGAGGCGAGGGGGGCGAACAGGCCGTGCACCGAAAGGGCCAGGATGTCCCGCTCGATGCGCTGGAGGTCTCCGCTGCGCACGATGACGGAAGCCGGGCTGAGGGTGTAGAGGATGTCGACGGCCTCCTTCGCCGTCTGCACGACGTAGGCGATCTGCCCGCGGATCGTCGCCTTCTCCGCCACCGTCAGCCGGCGGCCCTGATCGGCGCGTTCCTGCACCAGCTCGACCAAGGAGCGTTGCAGGCCCTCCGTCGCCGCGATCTTGTTGGCGGCCACGGCCACCTGGTGGTGGATGTGCGGATGCCTGATCTGCTCGGCCCAGTTCGAGTACGCGATGCCCTTGCCCGGGAGCTTCTCCACGAAGACGTCGAGGGCGGCCCGGGCCAGGCCGGTGTAGACGGCGGTGCACTGGGTCAGGACGTAGCTGAGCAGGTGGTAGTTGCGGCCCTTGAGGTCCGCGTTCCAGCGGTCGCCGGTGGCCGCCTCGTACGCCTCGGCGCCGACCACGCGGTGTGCGGGGACGAAGACGCCGTCGGCGCTCGAGGTGACGCTGCCGGTCCCGGCCGCGCCGAAGACGTCCCAGTCGTCTCCGATGACCAGGTCGGAGGTCGGGACCAGCGGGTACAGGTCCTCGACCCGGCCGTCCCCGTGCTGGACGAGCGCCGAGCAGACGTTCCAGTCCGCGGCGCGGACACCGCTGTTGAAACGCCACTCGCCGGTGAGGAGGTAACCGCCCTCGGTCGGCACCAGCGTGCCGGAGGGGGTGAAGCCGCCGGAGACACGCACCTGGCCGCCCGCGAAGATCTCCTCCTGGGCCTTGTCGGGGTAGAGACTCGCCATCCACGCGGTGGTCACCCAGACCGCGGTGACCCAGCCGGTGGAACCGCAGGCCTTGGCCACCTCCTGAAGGACCGCTAACTGCTCGGCGGCCGGAAGGTTCGTACCGCCGAACCTCTCGGGCACGGCGATGCCGAAGACCCCGGCCTTCTCGAGGAGTTCGATGCTCTCGTCCGGTATCCAGCCGGCCTTCTCGGCGGCCCGGGCGTTCTCCCTGAGTCCCGGGGCAATGCTCCGCACCGCTTCGAGCACCGCCAGATGGTGCTTGTCGGCAGCAGTCATCCCACTCACCCTCCCTTGTCGGCTTCTGTTCCCGTGTCTCGGCGGGCCTTCTACGCGGAGGCCTGCTTGAGCAGTTCGACGATGCTCGTGGCACTGTCCTCGGCCCGGCCCGCGTCGAAGCCCCGCCGGAGGAGTTCCAGGACCGCGGCGGGGAGCGAGGAGTCGACACCGCTGTCCAGTCCGGTCTCCACGACGTGCTCGATGCTCGCCAGCCCCATGGAGAGCCGCTCCACGTCGCCCGCGAAGTTCCCCTCGTCCAGCCGGGGCGTGTAGAAGCCCAGGAAGTCCGGCATCGAGGCGAGGGTGCCGGAGGCGTAGGGCAGGAGGTCGGCGGCCGAGATGCCGTTGGCCTCGGCGACCGCGACGGCGTGCAGCCAGGAGAACAGGGACGTCCAGAAGATGTCGAGCTGCAGCTGGTAGTAGAGGGCGGCCAGTCCCTGGTCCTCACCCCGGTGATCGGCGGCGGAGATCACCTCGAGCGTGGCGCGGTGCTCCTCGAAGACGTCCTGGGGGCCGCTGTAGAACGTGAGCGCGCCCGGGCCGGCGATGCGGTGGGGCGGCACCGTAACCCCGCCCGTCAGGTACGCCGCGCCGTGCCCGTTCACCCAGGCGGCCGCCTCACGGGACTTGGCCGGGGTGTCCGAGCTGAGGTTGACCACGGTCCTGCCCTCGAGTGCCTCGGTGGCCTGGCCGAGGATGGCGTACATAGCCTGATGGTCCGTCAGGCTGAGCAGGACGAGCTCGTGGGCGGCCAGGGCGTCGGCGACCGTGGGTGCGAGGACGGCCCCCTTGGCCACGAGGGGCTCGGCCTTGCTCGCCGTCCTGTTCCACACGGTCACCTCGTAGCCCTTGGCGAGGTACGCGTCGGCCATCGCGACGCCCATCGGGCCGAGTCCGACAAGGGTGAGCGACTGCTTCGACATGGGTGTCCTGCCCTCTCGTGGTCGGGGGGAAGGGGGCCCAGCGCCGAAACGCGCCACCGCTGCGGTGATTCGGCCCGGCCCGGCGAAGGAGCCGTACCGAACAGGGCGCCCCACACGCCTTATGTGGCTTGCGAATCTATCCGGGAGCCGTGGGGCGGCAGTAACGGCCGGGTAATCGCCCCTACGTCGTACCGGTCCTCACTGGTTGACGAAGCCGCCGTCCACCGGCAGGACCGTGCCGGTCAGAAAGGGGCAGCGGTCGCTGAGCAGCCAGGCCGCTGCCGCGGCTATCTCCTCCGGTTCCGCCGTACGACCCTGGGGCGTCATGGAGTTGACCATGTCCTCAAGGCCGGGGTTGCGGGCGAACCAGTCCGTGGTGATCTCGCTGCGGGTGGTGCCGGGGGCCACGGCGTTGACCCTGATGCCCTGCTGCGCGTACTCGTCGGCGGCTGCCCGGGTGAGGCCGACGACGGCGTGCTTGGAGGCCACGTACGGCGCTGCGGTGGGGATGGCGACGAGTCCGCCGACGCTGCTGTTGTTGACGATCGCGCCACCGTGCTCGAGCATCGCTTCGATCTCCGCGCGCAGGCAGTTGAAGACACCGCGCACGTTGGTGTCCATGATGGCGTCGTAGGTCTCGTCGCCCATCTGGTGCAGAGGGGTGCGGTCGCCGCCGACGCCGGCGTTGTTGAACGCCCCGTCGAGCCGTCCGAACGTACCGACGGCCGACTTCACCGCCATGGCGGCGTCCTCGCGCGAGGTGACGTCGGCGACCACGTACTCAGCCCGGGCCCCCTCGGCGCGCAGCTCTTCGACGAGCGCGGCCAGCCGCTCCTGTCTGCGGGCGACCAGTAAGACCGCCGCACCCTCCTGGGCGAACACTCTGGCCGCCGCCGCTCCGATGCCACTGCTCGCCCCAGTGACGAGGACGACTTTCCCGGTAAGAAGACCTTTGTCCATGAGGAGATCCTGTCAGGACTTGGTGTGCCTGTTGTGAACTTCTGCTGAAGTGCGGGGCCGTGACGCGTCCCGGCGGGTCCGGCCCGGCCCGGGTGTCCGGCGCACGGAGGTCCCCAGGTCCCTGATGAGATCGGCGGCCCGGGAGCCCGGCAGCGGCGATCCGTCGCCGAGCGCCACGAGCGCGGCACACTCCATGAGCAGGGTCCCCATCTCCGCCGCCCGCTCCGGTTCCAGCGGCCGCTCCTGGAGACACTCGCCGCCGTCCGGCGTCCGGCAGACCCGTCCGGACGCCGCCGCGAGCGCGTGGGCTCCGTGGCGCAGCAGCGCCCGCCGCAGCCGGGTGTCTTCGCGCTCGGCGCCGCTGAGCACGGTGTCGAGTGCCTCCGTGTAGGCGGCCATCACCTTCGCGGCGAAGGGGTCACCGAAGGCGTGCCGGTCGGTGAAGGAGATGCCGCGGGAGTCGGGGAATCCGTGGCCGGACTCGGGGCCTGCGAGGACGGCGTGCGTGTCCGGGCCATCGTGCCGCCGGGCGGGTGCGGGCCGCGTGAGTCGCGGCACCGACCGGGCCAGGCCCTCGTTCAGCGCCTCGATGAACCAGGGTCCGACCATCGGATCCACGGGCCAGGCCGGCTTCTGTGTCGTTCCTGCGGACATGGTCACCCCTGTCATTCGGGGGCGGCTCCGAGCTGCCGGAAACCGCCGTTGAAGAAGAGCAGCCCGGACGAGTCCTGCGCCGTGGCGGCGTGGACCACGTCACCGATGAAGATCGAGTGGTCTCCCGAGTCGTAGGCCTCGGACAGTTCGCACTCCAGCCAGCCGACCGCCCCGTGCAGGAGTGGCGCCCCGGTGCGGGGCCCGGGCTCGAAGCCGAACCCGTGGAACTGCTCGGCCCCCAGCGGCCTGGCCTTGTCGGCGAAGTGACGGGCGACGGGCTCCTGTCCGGCCCCCAGGATAGAGACACCGAACCCGTGCACCGAGGTGATCGCCTTGTGCATGACGGCGCTGTGGGCCACGCAGCACAGGATCTTCGGCGGCTCGAGGGAGACCGAGCTGAACGCGTTGGCGGTCATTCCGTGAATGTTCTCGCCACCGACGCTCAGCACGATGACGCCGGTCGCGAAGCGTGCCATTGCCGACCGCATCGACGCCGGTTCCACCGGAATTCCGCGAACGACTTCGTTCACTGACACAGGACTCATTCCGAAACCCTTCGAAGAATCATGGGAAAAGCGTAGGGGGCCGCCTTCCGCTGCAGCTCACCACGGAGTAACCGTCGTGGCGGGGCGGCTTGTTGCCTGGCGATGACCGGGATATGGCAGGCTCACGCGCGGAACGCGCGGGCCCGTGGGGCCCTTTCGCGCGCTTTTCCCGACCGGCCCGGACGACCGAGGAGTGATCTCGCCATGACGGCCATCGACAAAGATCTGAACCAACAGGTCCTGGCACGGGCGGAACTCGCCGTCAGTGCCTTCAACAGTGGTGATGTCGCCACTCTCGACCGGCTTTTCGCCGTAGACGCCATATCCGTCCAGGAGGACGGCAGTGTCCTTTCCGGGCCCGCACGGACCGAGGGACGGGCGGAGGTGCTGGCGCTGCGGCCCGTCATGACGGCGCGGGTGCTGGAGTCCTACGTGACATCCGACACCGCGCTGCTGGTCGTGGACTGGTCGATCGAGGTGGACACGGCCGAGGGCGGCCCGGAGCGGCACTCGGGCACCGCGCTCGACGTGCTGCGCCGGCGGGGTGACGACTGGCTGTACGTCATCGACAACCCGTACGGCACGCAGATCTGAGGAACACGGCTGGGGCCGTGGCCGGGACGCGACTGTCGCGTCCCGGCCACGGCGGTCTGCTCACCGGGCGGCGCCCGCTCCGGCTCCGCTCTCCTGCGGGGCGGGGAAGTACCCCGTGTCCGCGAAGAACTCGACGTACTTCCGGAACAGCTCGCCGGTGACCGGCGGGCAGTCGATGCCGGTCCCCTCGAGCGCGGCGGCGGTCTCGGTGGTGGCGATGGCCGGGTAGAAGGACTCGCTGTCCGCGACGAGCAGTTCCACCGCGTCGAGCAGCGGCGCGGCGGAGTTCTCCGGGTCGGCCCGCACCAGCTCGAACCATGTCTTCCGGTCGAGCTCGTCCAGCGGGTAGCCGTACGCGCGCAGGTGGGACACCACGTCGGCGAACGTCACGTGGCTGTCGTTGCACAGGTGGTAGGTGCCGCCCGCGGCGGCCCGGCGCCGGGACACGGCGACCAGGGCGGCGCTGGCGTAATCGACCGGCATCAGCCGGAAGACACCCGGCAGTTCGGCCGGAGCCGCGCCGGCCTGGAGCATTCCCTTGATGGTCAGCCACACGAAGTCACGGGTCTGGCAGGCACCGTTGACCTGGTCGCCCGCGATCTGATCGACCCGGTAGATGTTCACCGGCAGGCCGCGTTCGCGGGCGATGCCGATGATCTGCTCCGTGACCCACTTGCTCTGGGTGTAGCCGTTGGGCAGCACCTCGCCCGGCCCCGCCGGGTCGGTCACCTTCAGGGGCACGCCCCGGGTCACCGGGCCCGCGAAGACACCGGTGGTCGACACGTAGTGCAGCGGGACGGTGCGGTGCCGGGCGGCGAGCCGCAGGAGTTCCTCGGTGCCGAGGACGTTCGCGGCCCTCACCGTCGCGTACGGGTGGATCCAGTTGACCGAGGCGCCGGGGTGGTAGACCACGTCGACGGTACGGGCCAGCGCGTCGAACTCCTCCTCGGCCAGACCGAGCAGGGGCGCGGCGAGGTCGCCGACGACGACCCGCAGGCGGCCGGGGTCGATGTCGTCCGAGATGCGGTACCACTTCAGGTTGGCCCACACGCGCTCCAGGGCCTCGGCCTCGTCGGCGGCGCGCACCAGGACGTGCACCCGGGCCCGTGTCGTACGCATCAGCTCGCGCAGCACGAACGCGCCGAGGAAGCCGGTGACGCCGGTGAGCAGCGCGTCCTCGGGGTCCTCCGCCACCAGGTGGACCTCGTCGGCCGGACGGATGTCGTCGGCGAGCCGGATCTCGGCGGCGAAGTCCACCCGCGGCTCTTCCCCGGCCTGCTCTCCGCCGGCGATCTCGGCGTGCAGGTACGCCGCGAGCGCGGCGGGCGACGGGTGGTCGAAGACGAGGCTGGCCGGAAGCCTGGTGCCGGTCGCCGCGCCGAGCCGGTTGCGCAGTTCGACGGAGGTCAGGGAGTCGAACCCGAGCTCGGGGAAGGCCTGGTCGGGCCGGATGCCAGAGGGGTCGAAGTGGCCGAGGACGGCCGCCACCTCGGCACGGACCAGGTCGAGGACGATGCGGAGCCGTTCCGCCTCCTCCTTGCCCTCGAGCAGAGCGGCCAGGCTCCCGGTGCCCAGCGCCGACTCGCTGACCGTGCGGCGCGCCGGTGTGCGGGCCAGGGACTGGAAGACCAGCGGCACCGAGGTCCGCTGCTCGCGCAGCGCCTCCACGTCGACGGGCACGCCGACCAGGGCCGGGGTGCCCAGGGCCATGGCCGTGTCGAGGATGCCCGGCCCGGCGTCGGACGCGACGAGCCGGAAGCCGGCCCGGACGATGCGGTCGACGTCGGCGGCGTCGAGATTGGCGGCCATCGCGCTCAGCTGCTCCCACAGGCCCCAGGCGACGGAGGTCGCGGGCAGGCCGTGGGCGCTGCGGTGCTGGGCCAGGGCGTCCAGGAAGGAGTTGGCGGCGGCGTAGGTGGACTGGCCGGCGCCGCCGATCACGCCGGCGAGCGACGAGAAGAGGACGAACGCGGACAGGTCCAGGTCGCGGGTGAGTTCGTGCAGATGCCAGGCGGCGTCGGCCTTGGGCCGCAGGACCGCGTCGAGCCGCTCCGGGCTCTGTGTGCTGATGAGACCGTCGTCGAGGACACCGGCGGCGTGGACCACACCGGTCAGCGGCCGGTCGGCGGGCAGCCCGGCCAGCAGTTCCTCCAGTGCGGCGCGGTCGGCGGTGTCGCAGGCGGCCACGGTCACCTCGGCGCCCAGTGCCGTGAGGGAGTCCCGCAGCTCGTCGGCGCCGGGCGCGGCGGGGCCGCTTCGACTGACGAGCAGCAGGTGGCGCACCCCGTGTGCGGCCGCCAGGTGGTGGGCGAAGAGGGCGCCGAGGGTGCCGGTGCCGCCGGTGACGAGGACGGTGCCCTCGGGATTCCAGGTGCCGCCGGGCGTGGTGCCGGGTGCCGGGGCGCCGACCCGCGTCACGCGGGGGACGAAGGCCCGGCCCTTCCGGACCGCGGCCTGGGCCTGGCCGGAACGCACCAGGGCGGGCAGGGCTGCGAGGGAGGCCGGGTCGTCGTCGAGGTCGACGAGCACGAACCGGCCCGGGGACTCCGACTGGGCGGTCCGCAGCAGCCCCCAGACGGCGGCCGCGCCGAGGTCCGTGACGTCCTCGGTGCCGACCGCCACGGCGCCGCGCGTGACCCAGACGAGCGGGACGTCCTCCAGGCGGTCGTCCGCCAGCCACTCCTGGACGATCCCGAGGGCATGGTGGGTTGCCGCGTACACGGAGGCGATGTCCTGCCCCTCGCGGGCCGGGGTGTGCCGGGCCAGGACGGCGTCGAGGACGGCGCCAGCGTCCACGGCCTTGGCCACCGCGGCCACGTCGGCGAGCTGGACGGCGTCGAAGAGGTCGGTGCCCAGCTGGGCCAGGGCGGCGGGCCGTTCGGTCGTGGCGGTGAGGCCGAGGGGGCGCCAGTCCACGCGGAGCAGGGAGTCGTGGCTGCGGACGCCGACGGCCGTTGCGCCGACGGCGCGCGTGGTCAGCGAGGCGATCGTGGCGACCGGCCGTCCCGTCCGGTCGGCGATGTCGACGCGCACGGCGTCGCCGTCCGGGGTGAACCGGACGCGCAGCGAGGTCGCTCCGCCGGCGTAGAGCTGGTAGCCGCTCCAGTGCGTGGCGAGGCGGGCCCCGCTGCCCTCCGGAGTGCCGAGGGCGAGCGGCAGCGTGTGCAGGGCCGCCTCCAGCAGGGCCGGATGCAGGGCGAACTCGGCGGCTTGTGCGCGTAGCTGGTCGGGGATGCGGACCTCGGCGAGCAGTGTGTCGCCGTCCCGCCACAGGCCGGTCAGGCCATGGAAGGCGGGGCCGGTGGCGATGCCGTCCGCCGCGAGCCGGTCCTGGACCTCCGCCGGGTCGACGGGCGCGGCACCGGCGGGCGGCCACTGGGAGAGGTCGGCGGTGGCCCCCGGGGCGCGCAGACTGAGGCGGCCGGTGGCGACGCGGGTCCAGGGCACGTCTCCGCTGTCCGGGCGGGCGTGCACGGCGAACGGACGTGCGGCCGTGGTGTCGTCGGGGTCGGCGGCGTCCACGACGACCTGGATCTGGGTGCCGTCGCCGGTGGCGAGGACCAGGGGCTCGTGGAGGGTCAGATCGTCGACGGCGGTCAGGCCGACCTCGTCACCGGCGCGCACGGCCAGCTCGGCGAGGGCCGACGGCGGCAGCACGGCGGCACCGTGGACGGTGCTGTCGGCGAGCCAGGAGTGCGTGTGGGCGGAGATGCGGCTGGTGAACAGGGTCTGACCGGCTCCGGCCACGGTGACGGCCGCACCGAGCAGCGGGTGCTCGGCGGAGGCCAGGCCGAGCCGGGTGACGTCGACGCCGGTGGCGGCGTACCAGTAGCGCTCGCGCTGGAAGGCGTACGTGGGCAGCCGGACCGCGCGGGCCCCGTGGCCGGTGAAGACCGTCTGCCAGTCGACGTGGCCGCCACGCGTGTGGAGAGCGCCGAGGGAGGTCAGGAACCGGTCCAGGCCGCCGTCGTCGCGGCGGAGCGTGCCGACCACGACGGCCCGCTCGTGACTCTCCTCCAGGACCGGGCCGAGCACCGGGTGCGGGCCGACCTCGACGAAGGAGTTGTGGCCGCTGTCGGCGAGGGCGCGGGCGGTGGCCTCGAACTCCACCGGCCGGCGCAGGTTCTGGTACCAGTACTCGGCGTCCAGGGCGGTGGTGTCCAGGGGGCCGGCGGTGACCGTCGAGTAGAACTGCGCGGTGCCCTTCCGAGGGCGGATGGGTGCGAGCGCCTCGACGAGGCGGTCGCGGATCTCCTCGACCTGCGCCGAGTGCGAGGCGAAGGCGGCGGAGAAGCTCCGGGCCCGTATGCCGTCCTCCTTGCACCGGGCGACGAACGCCTCGAGGGCCTCCCCGTCCCCGGACACGACGGTCGACCGGGGTCCGTTGACGACGGCTGTGGACAGGCGCTCGCCCCAGCCCTCCGCTTCCAGGCGGGCGGCGAGTTCGTCGCGGGAGAGCGCCACGGAGGCGATGCTGCCGCGCCCGTGCAGCACCTTCGTCACCTGGCTGCGCAGGGCGGCCACACGGGCCGCGTCCTCCAGGGTGAGCGCCCCGGCGACGTAGGCGGCGGCGACCTCGCCCTGCGAGGAGCCCACGACGGTGTCCGGCTCCACACCGTACGAGCGCCACAGCGCGGCCAGGGAGACGGCCACGGCGAAGGAGGCGGGCTGCAGGACCTCGACGCGGTCGAGGGACGGCGCGCCGTCGGCCTGGCGCAGGACCTCCTCCAGGGACCAGTCGACGTACGGGGCCAGGGCCTTCTCGCAGGCGCGGATGGTCGCGGCGAACACCTCCGAGCTGTCGAGGAGTTCGACGGCCATGCGGTCCCACTGTCCGCCCTGCCCGGGGAAGACGAAGACCGTCTTGCCGCCGTCGACGGCATTGCCCTGCACGACGTGTGGCGACGGCTCGCCGTCGCGCAGCGCGCGCAGCCCCTCGCGCAGTTCACCGAGGTCCGCCCCGATGACGCCGGCCCGGTGCGGGAACGCCGAACGGGTGGTGGCCAGGGAGTACGCGATGTCCAGCGGGTCGGTCCCGGGATGCCGTTCCGTGTGCGCGAGGAGCCGTCCCGCCTGGTCGCGCAGCGCCTCGGGGGACTTCGCCGACAGAACCCATGGGACGGCCGGGGTGGGGGCGACGCCGGCGGCGGGCGTGCCGTCGGTGTCCTTTCCGGCCGGCGCGGCGGGCTCGGGGAGCGGCGCCTGCTCCAGGATGACGTGGGCGTTGGTGCCGCTCGCGCCGAAGGCGGAGACGCCGGCGCGGCGCGGGCGTCCGGTCTCGGGCCAGGGCCGTGCCTCGGTGAGCAGGCGTACGGCGCCGGCCGACCAGTCGACGACCGGGGTGGGGTTCTCGGCGTGGAGCGACCTCGGCAGGATGCCGTGCCGCAGCGCCTGGACGGTCTTGATGATGCCGCCGACCCCGGCGGCGGCCTGGGCGTGCCCGATGTTGGACTTCAGGGAGCCCAGCCACAAGGGGCGTTCTTCGGTGTGCTCCTGCCCGTAGGTGGTGAGCAGCGCCTGGGCCTCGATCGGGTCGCCGAGCGTGGTGCCGGTGCCGTGTGCCTCGACGGCGTCGACCTCGGTGGCGTTCAGCCGGGCGTTTCGCAGGGCCTGCCGGATCACCCGTTCCTGTGACGGGCCGTTGGGCGCGGTGAGGCCGTTGCTCGCGCCGTCCTGGTTGACGGCGATGCCCCGCACCACGGCGAGGACGTCGTGGCCGTTGCGCCGGGCGTCGGACAGCCGCTCGACGACGAGCAGGCCGACCCCCTCGGACCAGCCGATGCCGTCCGCGGAGGCGGCGAACGGCTTGCACCGGCCGTCCTGGGCCAGTCCTCGCTGCTGGGAGAAGTCGATGTGGCCACCGGGGGTCGCGGCCACGTACGAGGCTCCCGCGAGGGCCAGGGTGGACTCCCCCGACCGCAGCGACTGGACGGCGAGGTGCAGTGCGACGAGCGACGACGAGCAGGCCGTGTCGATGGAGACCGCCGGCCCTTCGAGGCCGAGGGTGTACGCGATGCGTCCCGACCCCATGCTGCTGAGCTTGCTGGTCATCAGGTAGCCGTCGAACTCGCCGGGGGTGTCGAGGCCGAGGTAGCTCTGTTCGACCAGGCCGGTGAAGACCCCTGTCCTTGAGCCCTTCAGGGTGGCCGGGTCGATGCCCGCGTCCTCCAGGGCCTCCCAGGCGGTCTCCAGCAGGAGCCGCTGCTGCGGGTCCATCGCCAGGGCCTCGCGGGGGGAGATGCCGAAGAACGCGGCGTCGAAACGGGTGGCGTCGTCGACGAAGCCCGCCTGCCTGACGTAGGTCCGGCCGGGCTTGGTGGGGTCGGGGTCGTAAAGATTGTCGAGGTCCCAGCCCCGGTCGGCGGGGAAGTCGGTGATGGTGTCCCTCTCGTCCATGACGAGCTGCCACAGCTCGTCCGGGGAGGAGACGCCCGGGTAGCGGCAGGCCATGCCGACGATCGCGATGGGCTCGTCCTTGCCGGACTCGAGCTCGGTCACGCGCCGGCGCGCCTTCTGGAGGTCGCCAGTCACCTTCTTGAGGTAGGCGAGCAGCTTGTCTTCGTTGGACATGTCGTTGGACATGCGAACCTCGGATCTCCTTGGATCGTCCGGCAGATGGGGGAAGCGCTGCGATGCGGGGCCGGCCCGGACGGTTGGGTGTCCGCCCGGGCCGGCCCGTGCTCAGTGGGTGGGGTCGCCGATGCCGTCGAGCTCGGTGTCGATCAGGGCGAAGATCTCGTCGGCCGAGGCCGACTCGATCCGGCTCGCCATGTCTTCCTCCGGGTCCGATCCGACGGTGAGGCGGGACACGAGCATCTGGAGTCGTACGACGAGTTCCTCACGGCCCGGGTCGTCGGCCGGGCCGTCGGCGAGCGCGGCCTCCAGGGTGTCCAGGGCGGTGAGGGCCGGGGGCCGGCCGTCCGCGTCCTCGGGGGTGAGGAGTTCCAGGAGGTGGGCGGTGAGCGCCGCGGGCGAGGGGTGGTCGAAGGCCAGCGTGGCCGGCAACCGGACGCCCGCCCGCTCGCCGAGCCGGTTCCGCAGCTCGACGGCGGTCATGGAGTCGAAGCCCATCTCCTGGAAGGCGCGGTCGGCCTCGACTGCGCCGGGTTCGGCGTGTCCGAGGACGGCGGCCACCTCGGTCCGTACGAGAGTGAGGACGGCCTCCCGGCGCTCCTCGGCGTCGAGACCGGCGAGCCTGCTGGCCGGCCCGCCGTCCGCTGCACCGGCGGCCGCGGCACCGCGCCGGTTGACCACTCCCGTGAGGGTGCTCAGCACGGCGGGCACCGGGCCGCCTGCTCGCAGGACCGCGGGATCCAGGGGCAGGGCCACCAGAGCGGGGGCGGCCATGCGCAGCGCGGCGTCCAGGAGCCGCACGCCCTCGTCCGGTGTCACCTGCCGGAAGCCCTCGCGCACGAACCGGTTGCGGTCCCTCTCGTCGAGGTCCGCGTTGATGTCGCCGTCGATGTCCCACAGCCCCCATGCCACGGAGGTGGCGGGCAGACCACGGGCCGCCCGGTGCTGTGCGAGGCCGTCCAGGAAGGCACCGGCCGCGGCGTAGTTGGCCTGGCCGGGGCCGCCGATGACACCGGTGTGGGACGAGAAGAGCACGAACGCCGACAGGTTCCGGTCCCGCGTCAGGTCGTGCAGGTGCCAGGCGGCGTCCGCGTTGGCCCGCAGCACGGCGATCAGCTCGTCCGGGGGCAGGGTGGGCAGCAGGGCGTTGCGTACGATCCCGGCGAGGTGCACGACCGCCGCCGGTGGGTGCTCCTCGGGAATCCCTGCGAGGACGGCCGCGAGGGCGTCCCGGTCGGCCGCGTCGCACCGGGCCACGGTGACCTCCGCGCCCGACTCCCGCAGATCGGCGAGGAGTTCCGGGTCGTACCAGGACTCCTCGGCACGCCGGTCGAGCAGGAGCAGCCGCGTCACCCCGTGCCCGGTCACCAGGTGCCGGGTGATGTATGCGGCCAGGGCGCCGCCCGCTCCTGTGACGAGGACGGTGCCCTGCGCGCCGAGGGCGGGAGCTTCGCCGGTGGTGACGGTTTCCCCAGGGGTGTGCCCCGCGGTCCGGACCCTCGGGTCCTGCGGCGCGGTGCGGTACAGCCGGGGCAGCAGGACCGTGTCGTCCCGCAGCGCCGCCTGCGGCTCCCCGGAGGCGAGTACCGCGTTCAGGAGCGCATCGGACGGTGCGCCGTCCGCGGGGGCGTCGACGAGGACGATCCGCTCGGGCGCCTCCGCCTGGGCGGAGCGCACCAGGCCCCAGACCGCCGCGGCCGCGGCGTCGGTGGGTTCCTGGGGGACGGCGGCGGTACCACCTCGGGTGAGCACCACCAGTCGGGTGTCCGTGAGCCGTTCGTCGGCGAGCCACCGCTGGACCAGGTCGAGGGTCGCGAGGGCGACGCGGTGCGTCGAACCGACCACGTCCATGGTCTCTCCGGAACCCCCGATGCCCCTTGCGTCCCTTCTGTCCCTTGTGGCCCCGATGATGTCCGGGCCGGGCTCGGCGAGTACGGCGTCGACGGCCGCGCCCGCAGCGACGGCGTCGCCGAGGTCGGCGAGGGTCGCGTACCGCTCGGCGTCCAGGTCGGTCCGCGTCGCGCCGATTACGGCCCAGCGCACCGGTGCGCCGGGGGCTGCGGTGGCGAGCGGCGTCCACCGGAGGTGGAGGAGCGGCTGGTGCGCGGCGTCGGCCGGTGCGAAGCGGTCCTCCGGCATGTCCTCGAAGGAGAGCCGGTCGACGGTGAGGACCGGCTGCCCGGCCGCGTCCGTCAACTGCACGGAGACGGCATCGCCGTCGGTCGGCGCGACCCGGACACGCACCACCGAGGCGCCTGTCGCGTGCAGCCGGACGCCCTGCCAGGCGGCCGGGACCCGGACGCTGCCGGCGGGGGGTTCGCCCGCGATGGCGCGCACGGCACGCTCCAGCAGCACGGGGTGCAGACCGTGGGCCGCTGCGTCCGGGAGGAGTCCCTCGTCCAGGTGTGCTTCACCGGCGTCCGACAGGCCGTCGGGAACGGTCGCGGGTCCCGGGTGCGTGGCGGTGCCGAGGACGCCCTCGGCGTGCGCGGCCCGGTCGGGCTCCGTTCCGTCGGTCACGACGTGGACGGTGAAGGGGCGCCGGCCGGTCTCGTCGGGGGCGCCGACGACGGTCTGGAGCCGGGCGGTGCCGTGGTCGGGCAGGACCGGCGGCCGGTGCACGGTGAGGCTCTCCAGGTGGCCCGCGCCGACCTCGTCGGCCGCTCTGACCGCGGTCTCCACGAGCGCGGAGACGGGCAGCACCGTGGCGCCGAGGACCGTATGGTCGTCGATCCACCCGTGGGTGCGCCGGGACAGGCGGCTGGTGAACACCGTCTGGCCGGTGCCCGCGACCGGTACGGCGGTGCCGAGCAGCGGGTGCCCGGTGGCGTCCGGGCCGGCTCCCCCGTCCTCCGGCGCCGTGGGCTGCAGCCAGTACCGCTCGTGCTGGAAGGCGTAGGTCGGCAGGGGGACGCGCCGGGCGCCGGTGCCTGCGAAGAACGCCTCCCAGTCGACGCGGACGCCGCGGCTGTGCAGTGTGCCGAGTGCCTTGACGAGGGTGTCGGCCTCGGGGCGGTCGCGGCGGAGGAGGGTGAGGGCCTGGACGTCGTCGCGGTCGTCGGCTTCGAGGGTCTCCTGCACCATCGCGGCCAGGACCCCGTCGGGACCGAGCTCCAG